>NZ_JBITER010000039.1:0-57704 GCF_044455345.1 Streptomyces sp. NPDC051286
TCGCATCACCCCCACGGCCGCACGACGGGACAACGGCCGCACGGACGATCATCCCGCGCCCACCGTCACGCCGCACGGAATTGAGCAGCAGAGTCTACGCATACGCCCTCTGGGCCCGGTGGGTCTGTGGGAACGGCTGAAACTCCGGCACTCTGAGTCCGTTCAACCCGGATTGATGCTCCGCACCGCACTCCACGCCCGGATTTCGACTCGGAGGACGTATGCGATCCCTACGTATCGCCCTGCTGGCCCTCATGGCTCTGCTCGCAGGACTGCTCACCGCAACTCCCGCCGCAGCGGCGCCGAACTTCAAGGCACCGTTCCCCTGCGGCCAGACCTGGACCTACAGCCATCATTCGGCGGAGGTCAGATCGGCGCTCGACTTCGTCCGCACGGACGGCGGGGCCACCGCCGGGACCCCGGTCCTCGCCTCGTCCGGCGGGACCGCACACCGCTACTCCCAGCCCAGCGGCGCGGGCAACTACATCGTGATCGACCACGGTGGCGGCTGGCAGACCTACTACTTCCACCTCGCCTCCTACTCCGTCGCCGACGGCGCCTCGGTCAACCAGGGCCAGCAGATCGGCGTGACGGGCACGACCGGCAACAGTTCCGGCGCCCACATCCACTACGAGCAGCTGTACAACGGTGTCGGCCAGACCATTGCGATCAACGGCCAGTCGCTGGCCCCGTACCCCGGCTCGTACTACAGCAAGTACCTGACCAGCGACAACGGCTGCGGTGGCGGTGGCGGGAAGTACTGGGTGGACACCTTCGCCAATGCGACGGGCTACGCCGCAGCGAACACCGTTGACGCACAGGGCGTACTGAACGCGGGCACGAACTACGTCTACTGCAAGGTGTGGGGCGCCCAGGTCGGCTCGGGCAGCGCCTACAACCACTGGTGGCTGAAGACCGACCTGGACACGGTCTACGCGGGCAAGAACGGTCGCGGCGCGTACGTCTCCGCGTACTACCTCTCACGCTGGGGCAACGACGAGGCGCGGGACAACAACGGCACGGTCATTCCGAACTGCTGACGGTCCGGTGGGTGGTCCCGCCCGCTCCCCGGGAGGGGGCGGGCGGGACCACCGGGGCGAGGGTGTGCGCGGGTCGGGACAGTGCGTGGAGTCCGCGCGGAAATCCGTCCGGAAACGTGCGCGAGCGTCATCGGGAATGCCGCCTTGGCGGCGTCCGGCGGGGGTAGGGGCAGCCCTGCGGCCATGGCCGCGTGGGTGATGGTGCGGCGGCCCCGCGCAGCCTCTCGGGCGGGCGTCCGCGACTCTGTGCAAGAGCCTCTGAGCTGGGCTTCTACGTCGCGCGGCCCTACCGTTTCCCCATCGCGAAAGGGGATCCGATGGACCGGAACATACGCACGGTCGACGACGTGCTGAAGCTGCTGGACGGCCTGTTCGCGCCGGAGGCCGATCGCTGGACGGCGGACGGGGCCGGCTGGTGGGACGGTTTCTACACCGACCGCTCGAAGCCTGTGCCGTTCTTCGTGGCGAAGCCGGACGAGAACCTGGTCTCGTACCTCGACCGATCCCTGATCACGCCGGGCCGCGCGCTCGACCTCGGGTGCGGTCCGGGTCGTAACGCCCTTCATCTCGCCTCCCTGGGCTTCCAGGTGGACGCCGTCGATCTCTCCCCGGCAGCCATCTCTTGGGCACAGGAGCGCGCCCGCGAGGCCGGTGCCGACATCCGGTTCCGCTGCGGTGACGCCTTCGCCCTCGCCGATGCCGAGTTGGGCGGCCCGTACGACCTGATCCACGACTCCGGCTGCTTTCATCACCTGCCGCCGCACCGCCGCATCAGCTACCTCGCCCTGCTCGACCGCGCCCTCGCCCCGGGCGGCCATCTCGCCCTTTCCTGCTTTGCAGCCGGAGCGATGGGCTCCGAACTCCCGGACGCGGAGTTCTACCGCCGGTCCGGCCTCCAGGGCGGGCTCGCCTACACACCGGAGTCCCTGCGCCGGATCTTCTCCGATCTGACGGAGATCGAACTGCGCCGCATGCACGACGAACCGCCCGAGTCCCCGTATTTCGGTGAACCGTTCCTGTGGACGGCCCTGTTCCGCCGCGGTGCGCGGACGCCGCCCGGTGGATCACGCACGGGGTGACGGATTCGCCGTTCTTCCCCCCTCTCTTGCCTGATGCATCGTCAGGTACGACGATGGCACGCACCCGCCTCGAAAATGACGAAGTGTCAGATCCGGTCGGGGTGGAAACGGAGGAAGGGAGGCAACCCGGTGCCGATACTGCCCGCCGGGCGGCTGTCGTACGGGATGCAGCTCCCGGTCCAGTCGCAGAGCACCATCTATACGGAAGCGTGGGAGGCCTCGGCCGGCCCGGGCGATCTCGCCGAGATCGCCCGCACCGCCGACCGCACCGGCTTCGCCTATCTGGCGAGCTGCGACCATGTTGCGATTCCGCGCCGGCTCGCCGATGTCATGAGCACCGTCTGGTACGACCCGGTGGCCACCCTCGGCTTTCTCGCCGGGATCACCGAGCGCGTCCTGCTGATGAGCCATGTCGCCGTCGTCGGGCTGCGTCATCCGCTCGCCACCGCCAAGCAGTACGCCACGCTCGACCATTTGTCCGGCGGCCGGCTGATTCTCGGGGTCGGGGCCGGGCACGTGCGGGAGGAGTTCGAGGCGCTCGGGGTGGACTTCGACGGGCGCGGCGCCGTGCTCGACGAGACCATCGACGCGCTGAAGGCGGCGCTCGGGCCGGAGGAGTACCCGGAGTTTGCCGGGGAACGGTTCTCGTTCAGCGGGCTCGGGCAGCGGCCGCGGCCCGCGCAGGAGCGGGTTCCGGTCTGGGTGGGCGGTTCCTCGCCCGCCGCGGTGCGCCGGGCCGCGCTGCGGGGTGACGGGTGGCTGCCGCAGGGGGATCCCAGGGACCGGTTGCCGCAGCAGATCGCCAGGGTGCGGGCGTTGCGGGAGGAGGCCGGTATCGAGGCGCCGCTGGTCGTCGGTGCCATCACCGAGCCGCTGTACGTCGGGGAGCCGGGCTGGGCCGTGGGGCGGCACACGCTCAGTGGGAAGCCCGAGGCGCTCGCCCAGTCCTTGCGCGGGTACGGGGCGATGGGGGTGCACCAGATCCAGGTGCGGTTCCGCACCCGGAGCCGCAGCGAACTGACTGATCAGATGGCGGCGTTCGCCGCCGATGTCGCTCCCTACCTCGACCAGCAGTAAGGAGTACCGACATGGGCAAGCTGGAGGGGCGTGTTGTCCTCATCAGTGGCGCCGCGCGTGGGCAGGGCGAGCAGGAGGCGCGGCTCTTTGCCGCGGAGGGCGCCCGGGTGGTGATCGCCGATGTGCTCGACGACCAGGGGGAGGCGCTGGCGAAGGAGCTGGGGGAGGGGGTAGCCCGGTTCGTGCATCTCGATGTGAGCCGGGAGGAGGAGTGGCAGGGCGCGGTCGCCGCCGCCAGGGACGCCTTCGGGAAGATCGACGGGCTGGTCAACAACGCGGGGATTCTCCGGTTCAACGAGCTCGTGACCACCCCTCTGGAGGAGTTCCAGCAGGTGGTGCAGGTCAATCAGGTGGGCGCCTTCCTGGGGATCAAGAACGTCGCGCCGGAGATCGAGGCCGCGGGCGGCGGGACGATCGTCAACACCGCCTCGTACACCGGGCTCACCGGCATGGCCTTCGTCGGCGCGTACGCCGCGACCAAGCATGCCGTGCTCGGGCTGACCAGGGTCGCGGCGGTGGAGCTCGCGGGCAGGGGGATACGGGTCAACGCGGTGTGCCCGGGGGCCGTGGACACGGCGATGACGAACCCGGCCGCACTCGATCCGGCCGCGGACCCGGAGGAGTCCCGGGCGGCGGTGGCGGAGCTCTACCGGAAGCTCGTGCCGCTGGGGCGGATCGGGCAGCCGGAGGAGGTCGCGGCCCTGGCGCTCTTCCTGACCTCGGAGGACTCCTCGTACATCACCGGGCAGCCGTTCGTCATCGACGGCGGCTGGCTGGCCGGGGTCAGCCTTTTCTGAGGGCGCCACGAGCTGACGAGGCGTCAGGTATTGACGGGCTGGGTGGCCGGTGGAACAGTCGGTCGCATCACAATCTGACGGTGTGTCAGAAATGATTGAGGACGGTGAACCTCCTTGGAATTCGGGCTGTTTGTACAGGGGTACGTGCCCGCCGCGCGCGCCGAGACCGACCCCGAGGCAGAGCACAAGGCGCTGATCGAGGAGACCGAGTACGTCATCCAGGCGGACAGGTCCGGCTTCAAGTACGCCTGGGCCTCCGAGCACCACTTCCTGGAGGAGTACTCGCATCTCTCGGCCAACGACGTGTACCTGGGGTACCTCGCGCACGCCACGGAACGGATCCACCTCGGATCCGGCATCTTCAACCCCCTCGCCCCCGTCAACCACCCGGTGAAGGTGGCCGAGAAGGTCGCCATGCTCGACCATCTGTCGGAAGGCCGCTTCGAGTTCGGTTCGGGGCGCGGGGCCGGCAGCCACGAGATCCTGGGGTTCATGCCGGGCATCACCGACATGAACCACACCAAGGAACTCTGGGAAGAGACCATCGCCGAGTTCCCCAAGATGTGGCTCCAGGACGAGTACGTCGGCTTCCAGGGCAAGCACTGGTCGCTGCCGCCCCGCAAGATCCTGCCGAAGCCGTACGGGACGTCCCACCCGGCGATGTGGTACGCGGCGGGGTCGCCGTCCTCGTATGCCATGGCGGGCCGGAAGGGCCTCGGCGTGCTGGGCTTCAGCGTGCAGAAGGTCTCCGACATGGAGTGGGTCGTCGAGTCGTACAAGACGGCCGTCAAGGACGCGGAGCCGGTCGGTGGCTTCGTCAACGACAACGTCATGGTGACGTCCACGGCCATCTGTGCCGAGACGCACGCCAAAGCGGTCGAGATCGCGGTCGGCGGCGGGCTGAACTACCTTCAGTCGCTGCTGTTCCGCTACCACGACACGTTCCCGCGGCCCGAGGGCATTCCGGAGTGGCCGGAGCTGCTGCCCGAGTACAGCGAGGAGATCATCGAGCTGCTGATCGCCGAGGAGCTGATGATCTGCGGGGATCCGGACGAGGTGCTGCGGCAGTGCAAGCGGTGGGAGCAGGCGGGGGCGGATCAGCTGAGCTTCGGGCTGCCGATCGGAATCAGTCCCGAGGACACGATGAACTCGATCCGGCTGATCGGTGAGCACGTGATTCCGAAGATCGACACGGATCCGGTGCACCGCACGACGCGGTTCCGCGAGGCGGCGTAGCCGGGGGCGCCCGGCGCGGGCCCGTTCGCCCACCCGTCCCTTGCCGGAGCCGGGCCTCCTCCCCCGGCTGCGGGAAGGGGCGGGTGGGGGCAGCCCCGCAGGATCACCCCCGCCCCCACACGAGCGGCGTCTTCCCGGACCGTCGCTCCGCGAGCCGGGGTGCGTACCGCGGTCGTACGCACCCCGGCTGCACACCCACCGCAGAAGGGAACCCGTCATGCTCGACCACCTCATCCGCGGAGCGACCGTCGTGGACGGCACCGGCGCTCCCCCGTACACCGCCGACCTCGGTATCCGCGACGGCCGCATCGCCGTCATCGCCGAGCCCGGCACCCTCACCGAGGAGGCCGTGACCTCGGAGGACGCCACCGGACTCGTGCTCGCCCCCGGCTTCGTCGACCCCCACACCCACTACGACGCCCAGCTCTTCTGGGACCCGTACGCCACCCCGTCCATGAACCACGGCGTCACCACCGTCGCCGGCGGCAACTGCGGCTTCACCCTCGCCCCGCTCCACCCCGACCGGCCCGAGGACGCCGACTACACGCGCCGCATGATGTCCAAGGTCGAGGGCATGGCCCTCAAGGCCCTGGAGGAAGGCGTCGACTGGTCCTGGTCCAGCTTCCGCGAGTACCTCGACGCCCTCGAAGGACGCATCGCGGTCAACGCCGGGTTCATGGTGGGTCACTGCGCCCTGCGACGGCACGTCATGGGCGCCGACGCGGTCGGCGGGCAGCCCACCCCCGCCCAGCTCGACGCGATGCTGCGCCTCTTCCACGACGCCATGGACGCCGGGGCGTGGGGGCTCTCCACCACCCAGTCCGCCACCCACTCCGACGGCGACGGCAGGCCCGTCGCCTCCCGGCACGCCCTGCCCGAGGAACTCCTCGCGCTCTCCCGCGCCGTCGGCGAACACGAAGGCACCCAGCTCGAAGCGATCGTCGCGGGCTGCCTCGACCAGTTCTCCGACGACGAGATCGATCTCCTCGTCGACATGACGGCGACCGCCGGACGCCCCCTGAACTGGAACGTCCTCACCATCGATGCCGCCGTCCCTGCACGGGTACCGCGCCAGCTCGTGCCCAGCGAACGGGCCCGCCGCGCGGGCGGCCGGATCGTCGCCCTGACCATGCCGATCCTCACCCCTATGAACATGTCGCTCGGCACCTTCTGCGCCCTCAACCTCATTCCCGGCTGGGGCGAGATCCTCTCCCTCCCGGTCCCCGAGCGGATCGAACGGCTTCATGACGCCGGCACCCGCGCCGAGATGCTCCGCCGCGCGGACAGCAAGGAGGCAGGAGTCTTCCGCCGCCTCGCCGACTTCAGCCGGTACGTCATCGGCGACACGTACAGCGCGGCGAACGAGGGGCTCAGCGGGCGCGTCGTCCGCGACATCGCCGCCGAGCGCGGCCAGGACCCCTTCCACTGCCTCGTCGAGATCTGCGCCGCCGACGAACTCCGTACGGTGCTGTGGCCCATGCCCACCGACAACGACCCGGACTCCTGGGCGCTGCGACAGCGGACCTGGGAACACGAGGACGTCATGCTCGGCGGCTCCGACGCGGGCGCCCATCTGGACCGGATGTGCGGAGCCCCGTACACCACCCGTTTCCTCGGGGACTGCCTGCGCGGCCGGAAACTCGTCTCCCTGCCCGCCGCCGTCAAAATGCTCACCGACGACCCCGCCCGGCTCTTCGGGCTGCGCGACCGCGGCCGGATCCAGGAGGGTTTCCACGCCGACCTCGTCCTCTTCGATCCCGAGCGCATCGACGCCGGGCCCGCCACCCTCGTACACGATCTGCCCGGTGACAGCCCGCGCCTCGACTCCAGGGCCCTCGGCATCGTGTCGGTCCGCGTCAACGGCGTGGAGACGCTGCGGGACGACAAGGTGACCGGTGCGGTCCCCGGCACGGTGCTCCGCTCCGGCCGCGACACCCGGACGGTGAGCACCCGGTGACCACACCCCAGCGCCTTTTCATCGGCGGAGAGTGGACCGATCCCGACGACGGTCACTACGAGGTGATCAACCCGGCCACGGAGGACGTCGTCGGTCTCGCACCCGAGGCGAGCCGCGCACAGGTGCACGCGGCGGCCGCCGCGGCCCGCGAAGCCTTCCCCGCCTGGTCCCGCACCCGCCCCGAGGAGCGCGCGGCGATCCTCGACCGCGCCGCCGATCTGATCCAGCGTGACTTCGCCGCCCACGCCGCACTCGCCCGGGCGGAGAGCGGCGCGACGACGGGAACGGCCCGGTCCATGCAGGTCGCGGTCGGCACGGCCCGTTTCCGGCGGTACGCGAGGGGCGCCCTGGAGCCGGCCGAGTTGGCGATCCCCCCGCAGATCAACGAGGCCGGACCGATGGGCAGGGCAGGCGTCTTCGGCGCACTCGCCGTGCGACAGGCGGTCGGCGTCGTCACCTGCATCACCTCGTACAACAATCCCTGGGCCAACCCGGCCGGCAAAGTCGCCCCCGCACTCGCGATGGGCAACACGGTCGTCGTGAAGCCCGCCCCGCAGGATCCGCTCTCCGTCTACCGGATGGTCGAGGCGCTCGCGGAGGCGGGCGTACCGGCGGGCGTCGTCAACGTCGTCACCGGTTCGGGCCCCGCGGCGGGCGAGGCGGCCGTCGACTCCCCGGACGTCGACATGGTCAGCTTCACCGGCTCCACGGCCGTCGGGCAGCGCATCTCCGAGGTGTGCGGGCGCGGGATGAAGCGGCAGTTGATGGAGCTGGGCGGCAAGGGCGCCGCGGTGGTCCTCGACGACGCCGACCTGGACGCGGCGGTGGCGGGCATCGGTACGACGTTCTCCTTCTACAGCGGCCAGATCTGCACGGCTCCGACGCGCGTCCTCGTCCAGCGGGGCGTCCACGACGCGCTGATCGAGAGGCTCACCGCGTACGCGGGCCATCTTCCGGTCGGTGACCCGGCGGCGAAAGGGACGGTCGTCGGACCGGTCATCTCCGCGGCCCACCGCGACCGCATCGAGTCGTATGTCGAACTGGGCCGGAAGGAGGGCGCCCGGGTCGTCACGGGCGGCGAGCGGCCGACGGGACACGACCGCGGCTTCTATGTCGCACCGACGCTCCTCGCCGACTGCACCAACGACATGCGGGTCGTCCGGGAGGAGATCTTCGGCCCGGTCGTCGTGGTCGTCCCCTTCGACGACGAGGAGGAGGGCATCGCACTCGCCAACGACAGCGACTACGGACTGATCGACTACGTCTGGTCCGGGGACGTGGCGCGGGCGTTCCGGGTGGCGCGGCGGCTGCGCGCGGGCGGGGTCGGGGTGAACACGATCGGCCGGAACATGGAGGCCCCGTTCGGCGGTTTCAAGAGGAGCGGGGTGGGGCGTGACGTGGGTTCGTACGCGCTGCACGCGTACAGCGAACTCCAGGCGATCGTCTGGCCGGGCTGAGCCTCAGGGCGGGGCGCCGTTCGAATATCGGACAATCATGGGAAATTTTCGAATCACCATAAATCGGACGGTGCTGCGGTTCTCGTACATTGATCCAGTCGAGCGGGGCCATCAATTGAGTGGCGATCCGTGATGTTCACATTCAATTCATTTCCGTTCAGCGATAATTGACCAACCAATCGAAGGGTGAGGCCCCGGAGTCTCACACTCCGGATGTGGAAATCGCAGCGCATACCGTCCTCTTTATGACTCAGTTGGACGTGCGGCCGCAGGCCGGAGACACGGGCCGGGGCGCCTCCTCGGCCGATGGCGGTGTTCGCAGCAAGGGTCTGGGCGGCAACTCCGTCGGCCTGATGGGCAGCGCGGTCATCGGCATTTCGACCGTTGCCCCCGTCTACTGCCTCACGTCCACCCTCGGTTCCACCGCGGGCGAGGTCGGCGTCCAGATGCCCGCGGTCTTCCTGGCCGGCTTCCTGCCGATGCTGCTGGTCGCCTTCGCCTACCGCGAACTCAACAAGGTCATGCCGGACGCCGGCACCTCGTTCACCTGGACCGTGAAGGCCTTCGGCCCGAAGATCGGCTGGATGTGCGGCTGGGGCCTGGTCATTGCGACGATCATCGTGCTGTCGAACCTCGCCGGGGTCGCAACCTCGTTCTTCTGGCTGCTGGCCGGTGAGATCACGGGCAGCGACCAGATCGCCGCCCTGGACGGCAACAAGGCCGTCCACATCGTCACCTGTCTCGCGTTCATCGCCGTCGCGACCGCGATCAGCTACCGCGGCATAACCGCGACCAAAGGCGTCCAGTACGCCCTGGTGGGCCTCCAACTCGCGGTCCTCGCGATCTTCGTGGTCATGGCCATCCAGAAGGCGGGCAGCATCGACTTCCCGACCGGCGCCGACTTCTCCTTGTCCTGGCTGAACCCCTTCGCCGTCGACTCCTTCGCCACCTTCACCGCCGGCCTCTCCCTGTCGATCTTCATGTACTGGGGCTGGGACACCTGCCTGACCATCAATGAGGAGACCGTCGGCAGCGAGAAGACCCCCGGCCGCGCCGCACTCATCGCGATGGTCGTCCTGGTCGGCTCCTACCTGGCGACCGGCGTCGCCGCCCAGATGGCCGTCGGCTCCGGCGCCAGCGGTCTCGGCCTGGCCAACCCGGACACCTCCGACAACGTCTTCGCCGCACTGGCCGGCCCGATCATGGGCCCGGGCCTCGGCATCCTGCTGTTCGTCGCCGTCCTCGCCTCGGCCGCGGCCAGCCTGCAGACCACCTTCCTCCCGGTTGCCCGTACGGTCCTGGCGATGTCCACGTACGAGGCCCTGCCGGCCTCCTTCGCCCGGGTCAACCCCCGCTTCAAGACCCCCGGCAAGGCCACGGTCATCGCGGGTGTCTCCACCGGCATCTTCTACACGGTCATGTCCCTGGTCAGCGAGCACGTCCTGGTCGACACGATCTACGCGCTCGGCCTGATGATCTGCTTCTACTACGCGCTGACGGCGTTCGCCTGCGCCTGGTACTTCCGCAACGAGATCTTCCGCTCCGCCCGTGACTTCGCCTTCAAGGGCCTCTTCCCGGTCCTCGGCGGCATCCTGCTCACCGCGGTCTTCGGCAAGACCCTCTACGACATGTGGAACCCGGCCTACGGCTCCGGCTCGGCGGTCTTCGGGGTCGGTTCGGTGTTCGTGATCGGTGTGGGGCTGCTGCTGCTCGGCGTGGTCCTGATGATGGCGATGCAGCGCAGGAGCCCCGCGTTCTTCCGTGGCGAGGTGCTGACGAAGGACACCCCGGCGCTCGTCGTCGAGGACTGACGGCCTGCCCCGAGCGGTCACCCCGCCACCCGCTCCTCCAGCCGTCCCAGCACCCGTCGCCCCGCCCGCCCCACGGCCACGGGAAGCAGAGCGGCACGGCCCGGGACGCGTACACCGCCGGTGAACGCCACCAGGGTGCGATCCGGGGCGGTGGCGGACTCAGTGGCCGCCATACCGATCAGGAGGAAACGGCTCTGCAGCCATACCCAGCCGGGGCGGCGGATGCCGTCGAAGCGGGCCCGCAGGCCGAGGCGGCCCACGGCCACGGCCTCGATGCGGTCGCCGTCGGCGCGGGTCAGGCGCAGGCCGCGCATGTCCGGGACCAGGCGGGCCAGTTCGCCGTCCAGGTCCGCGAGGAGCGGGGCGATCGTGTCGTACGGGGCGGCGATCTCGTGGGTGGTGACACGGGCACCGCGGACGCCTGACGCAAGGGCGTGCAGGCGGCGGACCGGGTCGAGGCCGGCTGTGGCGGGCTGCGGCACGGATCCCGGGGCGGGGCGGTTGTCGGTCATGACGACCAGGCCTTTCTGAAGGAGTCCCGGGCCCGGTGCAGCCGTGACTTCACGGTGCCTACGCGCAGGCCGAGCAGTGCGGCGGCGGACTGTTCGTCGAAACCCTCGATGTCGCGCAGGACCAGGACCGCGCGGTGTTCGGGGGAGAGCCGGGCGAGGGTGTCGTCGATGTCGGCGGCCAGCTGCGGGTCGCCGCGGCCGGGCAGCGAGGTGAGGTCGGCGGGGACGGCGCGGGCGGTGCGGCGGGCGACACGGACCGCTTCGCGGCAGGCGATCGCGCGCACCCAGCCGTACAGCGCGGCCGGTTCCTTCAGCGTCCGCAGACCGCGGAAGACGGCGACCAGGGTCTCCTGCACGGCGTCCGGTCCGTCGGCGAGCGCGATGGGCGTGCAGATGCGGCCCGCGTACGGGATGAGGAGGTCGAGGAGTTCGTTCATCGCGATCGTGTCGCCGCGCTGGGCGGCGCGTACCAGCAGCACCGCGCGGTCGTGGTCATCGGACACGGGCGGGGGCTACCTCCGTCGCGGTCTCGTTCTTCGTGGAGTCGTCCGTTGCCGCCAGGCGGAACGCGGCCATGGACATGGCCAGGCACAAGGGCGAGTACAGGGCCAGGTTGAGCCAGTAGAACGTGTCTCCCGCCCCGTCGTCGAGACCCGCCCGTACGCCGAACGCCCAGGCGGCGCCCGCCAGTCCGCGAACCGCCGTACCGCAGCCGACCGCCAGTGTCGCGGCCTGCAGGAGTCGGCCGAGGCGGTGGCGGCGGCCGAGCTGGGCGCGGGCCACGACCAGTGCGGATCCGGTCAGCAGTACGGTGGCCAGGGGGAGCAGGACCGGCGGGGTGAACGGCACGTCGGCGCCCAGGACCGCGTACGAGAGTGTCGTGGCGTCCTGCGCGGGCCAGGTGGAGCCGGTGCACCAGAAGAGGTGCAGCAGGGCGTCTGTGGTCAGGACCGCGGCGATGGCGGCGGCGAGCGCGGTGGGGGTGGCGAGGGGGCGGGTCGGGCGCATGACGGCTCCTTGGCGAAGAACGGGTGACGGGATGCGTCACCCCACAGAGGAGCCGGACCGGGGATTCGTTCCCCGGTCATTGCGACGTGTGGCGATTCATGGAGCGGGGGCCGGTGACAGCGGCACCCGGCCGTTGAACCACAGCTTGTGGACGGCCACTTCGAGCACCGCCTCGGTGTCCAGGACCCCTTCCAGCGGGCGCACCTGGTTCTGCAGGAACCTCCACAGTTCGTTGTCGTCCTGGACGAGAACCTGGGCGAAGACGTCCGCCCGGCCCAGTGTCGTGGAGACGTAGCTGATCTCCGGGTGACGGCTGAGTGCGGCCACCACCGCGTCGTGGTGGGCGGGGGCGACCCGGAGGAAGAGCAGCGCCAGTCGGCCGGTGCGCAGATGGCCCGGGTCGGCGAAGGCGGCGATCTTGAGTACGCCGGTCTCCTCCAGCCGCCGGTAGCGGGCCCGCACGGTCCCCTCGGAGACATTGAGCGAGCGGGCGATTTCGCGGAAGGCGCGGCGGCCGTCCTCTTCCAGGGCCGCGATGATCGCGTGATCGAGGTCGTCCAGGTCGGTCATGGTGTCGATCCTAGGCATTCCGGGGGCGACGGTCTGCCGCGCATTGCGTAGCAGCGGGGCGATCGACGGCGGGCAATGCGTAGAAGCGGCTGATTCTCCTCTGGATTACGTGGTGTCCATCCTCTTGTGGTGGCGAATTGCGCATCGTACGCTGATTCGCATGTGGCAACGCGTAGCCATTCCCATGAAGTGCTGCGCAATGCGTAGTTGCCCGTAGTTGTCCCTGGTGGTCGCGTACAGAAGAGAGTCGTGACGATGCATCTGGCAGAGCCGGTCAAAGAGCTCTCCGAACCCATTGATTTCGCCTGGCCCGGTGGTGCCGACGCGGCGGTGTCCCTCACCTTCGACGTCGATGCCGAGGCCGGCTGGCTCGGCGAGGGCCCCTCGTACGCCCGCCGGCTGACCACCCTCTCGGAGGGGCGGTACGGGGTGGTCAGAGGGGTGCCCAGGATTCTGCGGCTGCTCGCCGCCCACTCCGTCCGGGCCACGTTCTTCGTGCCCGGTCACACCGCCGAGCTTCATCCCGACACCGTTCGCGCGATCCTCGACGGTGGGCACGAGGTCGCCCACCACGGGCATCTGCATCTGCGCAGCGACAAGGCGGGCGCGAAGGAGCAGCGCGAGGAGATCGAGCGCGGGCTCGAAGCGCTCGACCGGGTGGGAGCCCCGGTCCCGTCCGGGTACCGCTCGACCTCCTGGGAGCTGACCCCGGAGACGTTCGATCTGCTGGTGGAGCACGGGTTCGCGTACGACTCCTCCTGCATGGGCGACGACCGCCCGTACTGGGAGACCTGGCAGGGGCGTTCGCTGCTGGAGCTGCCGGTGCACTGGTCCCTGGACGACTGGCCCCGGTACGGCTGGAACATCGACACCGGCGGAAACACCGCGGCCCCCGGCGAGCTGTACAGCTCCTGGCTGACGGAGTTCGCGTCGGCGCACGCAGAGCGGCGGCACGTCACGTACACCATGCATCCTGAGGTCATCGGCCGCCCGCAGCGGTTCGCCGAACTGGTGCGGCTGGTCGAGGAGATGGGGCGCCGCGGCGGAACCTGGCAGGCGCCGCTCGCCGAGGTCGCTGCCCATGTGCGGCCGCTGCTGGAGGCGTCATGACGGGCGTCGGCGCTGGTCCGCACGGACAACGCCGGTTCACCTCGACGGTCCTCGGACCGCACGCGCGGGGACGGGAGTTCGGCGAGCACTGGCGGGACCGGGTGCGGGCGACGGCCGACGCGTATCTGGCGCTCTTCACACGCGCCGGTGTCGCGGATCCGGACGCCGCCGGTGCGCAGGCCCTGACCCGCATCCACGCCTGGGCGCCGGAGCTGGCGCAGGAGATCCGGGGCATCGCCGAGGGAGCCGGACTGCCGGTGGACCGGGTGGCCGCACTCAACGCCCGCACGGAGGTACTGGCCTCGGGGCGGCGCGGCCCCGGACGAGGCGAGTGCACGACCGTGGTGGCGCTGGGCGGGCCAGGTCAGGAACCGGTCGCCGGGCAGAACTGGGACTGGTACGAGTCCCTCGCGGACAGCTGGGTCGAGTGGGAGATCCCGCACCCGGACGGCCGCCGCACCCGCACCCTCACCGAGTTCGGCGTGGTCGGCAAGATCGGCATCAACGACCGGGGCGTGGGCTGCCTGTTCAATATCCTGCACCACGTCAATGACGGCGCAGGGATGGGTGTACCCGTCCATGTCGTGGCGCGACGGCTGCTCGACGAGTCGGACACCGTCACCGACGCCCTGCGGATCGCCGGGAGCGCGGCGACCGCCGGCGCCACCGGATCCACCACCCTCACCGTGGTCGGCGGGCAAGCGGCCGGAAAGACGGCGATCTCGGCGGAGCTGCGGCCCGGGGGCATCGGGCATGTACTGCCCGACCCGGACGGGCTGCTGATCCACACCAACCACTTCCTGACCCGCCCAGGCGCGGACGGCGACACCGAACCCGTCACCGACCCGGACACGCTCGTCCGTTACGAGGTGCTGCGCCGCCGGCTCCACGGCAGGGGCGCCGACCTCACCGCGGACGAGGCACTGGCCGCGCTCCGCGACCACACCGGCGGGGTGTGCATCCATCCCGCCACGCCCGGTCCCCACGAGTTCCGGACCCTGGCGACTGTCTTCCTCGACACGGGAGCCCGCGCCCTGCGGGTGATCCCCGGACCCCCGTGCGTCCACCACGCAACGAACGACAAGGAGTGATCAGCGTGTTGCAGCTCAAGCGCATCGACAACATGGACATCCTCAGCCGCGACGTGCCGCGGCTTGCGGACTTCTACCACGGGGTCCTCGGACTTCCGTTCCACCTGCCGTACGAGCCGGAGGAGGGCTGGGCCGCCATCGACCTGGGCAACGTCACCCTTTACCTCTTCACGTCCGAGGCCGGCGAGCACGCCCCCCGCCGCACCGAGGTCAACGCCGAGAACGCGCCCGGCCTCGACTCCTTCGCCTTCGAGGTCGACGATCTCGACGCGGCCGTCGCCGAACTGGACGGCAAGGTCGAATGGGTCACCGACCAGCAGATCGTCTGGAAGCACCCGAGCGGCGTCTGGTACCGCTACCGGCCGTTCTACGACCCCGACGGCAACATGCTGTACGTCACCGAGCCGCACCCCGAGGCCGCCTCATGAGCGCCCCCGCCGTGCACGGGGAAGTCCGCGCCCCCGGCTCCGTACACGATCTGACCGGGCGGACCGCACTGATCACCGGTGCGGCACGGGGCATGGGCCGCGCCCACGCGCTGACCCTCGCCGGCCGCGGGGCCACGGTCGCGCTCGCCGACCTGGACCCGGCGGAGCTGGCGGAGACCGCCGCCGCTGTCGAGCAGGCGGGCGGCCGGGCATACACCTTCACCACCGACATCACCTCCCGCGAAGGCGCCGACGCCCTGATCGAGTCCGCTGCCGCGGCGCTCGGAGGGCTGGACATCCTGGTCCACAACGCGGGCCTGATGTTCTCCATGACCGGGCTCGCCGACACCGACGACGCCGACTTCGACCGGCTCCTCGCTGTCAACGTACGCGCTCCGCTGTACCTGACCCGGGCCGCCCTGCCGTACCTGCGCCGCAGCGCCGCCGCCCGCGTGGTGTTCGTGTCCTCCCAGTGGGGCCAGGTCCCCGACGGGCACTCCTACGGCTACATGGTTTCCAAGGCCGGGCAGTTGGGCCTGATGAAGACCCTCGCGAAGGAGTTCGCGGCCGAGCGGATCACCGTCAACGCGGTCACCCCGGGCGCGGTCGCCACCCGGATGGTGCCGCCGGAGAACTACGCGGACGAGGTCGCCGCTGTCCCCGTCGGCCGACTCGCCCAGCCGTACGAGATCGCCGAGACGGTCGCCTTCCTGGCCGCCGACACCGGTGCGTTCGTCACCGGCCAGACCATCCCCGTCAACGGCGGCGCTCTGCTCGTCGGCATCTGAGCCGCCCCCAACCCCATCTGTCCGGGCCGTAGTTCGTTCGGCTCCCTCGCGAATCAGGACGATCCCTCATGTCCACTCCCCTCACCACCGCCCCGCTGACCAAACGGGAGCAGGCCGAGCGCGCCATGCGCCACTCCTGGTTCCCGGTGGCCCGCTCCGTCGACCTGACCACCCCGGAACCCGCTGTACTGCTCGGCGAGCAGCTCGTGGTCTTCCGTGACGCCGGCGGGACAGCCCGGGTCACCGCCCGCCGATGTCCGCACCGGGGCGCCGATCTGTCGCTCGGCAAGGTCACCGGCGGGTCGATCGGCTGCCCGTACCACGGCTGGCGGTTCGACGGCGCCGAGGGCGGCTGCACGTATGTGCCCTCGCTGCCCGACCAGTCGAAGATCCCGCCGAAGGCGGCGATCCGCAGCTACCCGGCCGTCGAGCGGTTCGGGCATGTGTGGACGGCGCTGGAGGAGCCGGTCGTGGAGCTGTACGACCCCGAGGAGTGGCACGGCCACGACCTGGTCTGGCTGGCCGCCGACCCGCTGAACTCGCCGACCGGTGTCGCGGCCGCGATCGAGAACTTCCGCGACGTCGCCCACTTCCCGTTCGTCCACCAGGTGTCGATGGGACCGACCCCGGAGGTCGTCGAACCGCTCCAGGTGCGGCGCGACGGCATCGACGTCCACATGGAGCGCCCGCTGGACGCCGGTGACGGCGACTGGGCGAACCAGGGCGACTGCATGATGGCGTACCACTGCACGGCCCCAGGCTTCGCCGGCATCAGCTACCACTACGAGCAGGCCGGGCTCCGGGTCGTCGCCGGCTTTCCGTCCCCGGTGTCGTACGAGCAGGTCAAGATCTTCTGGGGAGTCGCCAACGACCGCGACTTCAAGGGCGACTCCCTGGAGGAGTGCCTGCGGGTCGAGGAAATGGTCTACCTGGAGGACATGCCCGTCGTCGAGAACCTCTCGCCGCGCGAGGTGCCCTGGGACGCGGAGGTGCCGGAGTTTTCCGTCCCCGCCGATCTGTTCACCCTCAACTACCGCCGCGCGTTCTCCGAGTTGATGAACCGCACGGCGCGGCATGTCGAGGCGGCGGGCGGCGTGGCCCCATGAGCCGCGTGTGTGACGTGGCGGCCCCGGCCGGTACCCGGCTGCTGGAGGTGAGGGAAGCGGTGGCCGCCGCCGACGGGGTGCTGTCCCTGACGCTCGCCGACCCCTCTGGCGCCCCGCTCCCGCACTGGACACCCGGCGCTCATGTGGATCTCCACGTGGAGCCGGGGATCGTCCGGCAGTACTCGCTCTGCTCGGACCCGGACGACACCGGCCACTACCGGATCGCCGTGCTGCGCGTGCCGGACGGGCGCGGCGGTTCGGCGGCCGTGCACGAGCGGATCCGGGCGGGGGCCACGGTCGCGGTCTCGGAGCCCCGTAACCACTTCGAACTGGTCGACGCCCCCGAATACCTCCTGGTGGCGGGCGGCATCGGGATTACCCCGCTGCTGGCCATGGCCCGCCGCCTGACCGCCCTCGGCAAGCCTTGGCGCATGCTGTACGGCGGCCGGTCCCGCGCCACGATGGCGTTCCTGGACGAGCTCCCGCCGGACCGGGTCACCGTCGTCCCGCAGGACGAGGCGGGCCGGCCCGACCTGGCCGGATACCTGGCCACGGCGCCGGACGCGACGGTGTACGCGTGCGGCCCCGGCGGCCTGCTCGACGCCGTGCGCGCACTGCACCATGGCCCGGTCCACACCGAACGTTTCACCGCCCCGGATCCGGCCGGATCCCCGGACGGCGACCACGCCTTCGAGGTGCGGCTGGCCCGCACGGGTCTCGATCTGCACGTGCCTGCCGGCACCAGCGTCCTGGACGCGATCCGGGCCGCGGGCGGCGAGGTGCCATCCTCCTGCGAGGCGGGCATCTGCGGCACGTGCGAGACCGCGGTGATCGACGGGGTTCCCGACCACCGCGACGCACTGCTCACGCCGGAGGAACAGGAAGCCGGCACCACGATGCTGATCTGCGTATCCCGCTGCCGCGGAGCACGGCTCGTCCTCGACCTCTGAGCCGGACGGACACGCCTCCCCGCACCTGCCGGACGGTTCCGGTGCGTTCACCGGAACCGTCGGCCCCCTTTCTTCTCCCCGCACTCCGTGCGCTCTCCCAAGGGGTCACCCATGTCCCACCTCGCCACGTCGTCCGAGGACACCGCAGGCACCGGGCAGGAGCAGCCCGCCCTCGCCAAACGCATGCGCTGGTACGACGGTTTCGCCATGTCACTGACGATGCCCGCCGCCCTCGTTGCCTCGCTCGGCGCGTCGATCGGGGGTCTCGGCGCCTGGGGCGCCATCGTCCTGTGGGCGGTCTCCATGGTGCTGGCCACGGCCACCAACTGGATCTACACCGAGCTCGCCGCGATGTTCCCCGAATCGTCCGGAGGCATCGCCCATTACGCCACCGAGGGCTGGAAGTCGCGTGCCCCGGTCGTCGGCCCGCTGGCCAGCGTCGGCTACTGGTTCCCGTGGACGACATCGCTCGCCATCTACGCAGGCATCATCGGCTCGTTCGTACAGGCCCAGTGGTTCCCCGACCAGACCTGGACCGTTGAACTCGGACCCGCGCAGCTCAGCTTCCCCATCGTCGTCGGCCTGGCCGTCATCGTGCTGCTGTTCTGCGCCGCCATGATCGGGCTGCATGTCGCGATGTGGGTGATCTACCTGACCGGCGGCATGCTGATGGTGCCGCTCGCGGTCTTCCTCGTGGTGCCGTTCTTCAGCGGTGAATGGTCCACGGCCGGACTCCACTGGGACCTGCACGGGCTGAGCGGTGTCCGCGAGGCGCTCGTCTGGCTGTACGTCATGGCATGGACCTCGTTCGGCGTGGAGGTCTGCGCGACCTTCGCTCCCGAGTACAAGGACACCGTCCGCGACACCTCCCGGGCCCTGCGCGCCGGAGTGCTGTTCTCCCTCGGCGTGTTCGTCCTGCTGCCGCTCGCGCTCTCCGGATACCTGGGGGAGCAGACGATCGGTGAGGAGCCGACGACGTTCTACGTCGGCGCGTTCCGTCAACTGGTCGGCGGGGCAGGCGGTCTGATGACCGTCTTCCTCATCGCCTCGCTGCTGCTCATCATGATCACGGGGTTGGCCGACGGCTCACGGGTGCTGTTCAACATGGGCAGGGAAGGCACCACGATCCGGCAGATGGGCGTCCTCGACCGGCGCGGTGTCCCGGCCCGCGCCCTGGTGGTCGCCCTCGTCATCAATGTGCTGGTGCTGGTGGTCCTGAAGACCCCGCTGGCCATCCTGGTCACCGGGAACCTCGGCTACATCCTCACGCACATCCTGGCCATCTCCGGGTTCGCGCTGCTGCGCAGGGACCGGCCGGACCTGCCCCGGCCGATCCGGTTGCACCGGCTCTTCGTCCCCTTGGCCTGGCTGCTGGCCGCGTCGATGTCGGTCGTGCTGGTCGTCGGCGCGACCGGCTTCTCGGTCACCGGGTACGGCGGCTACAAAGAGCTCGGCATCGCCCTTGCGGTGCTGACGACCGGGGTGCTGCTCTGGCTGTACCGGACCAAGGTTCAGGACCGGAACCGACGGCCGCAGCGGCGTGATGATCAGGCCGTGCGTCAGTAACCCGGTGCGTTCACCCGCTCCTTGGCGACGTCCAGTTCCTTGCGTACGTACGCGGCCAGGGAGCGGGTCGTCGTGGGCCCGGAACGCCTGGCACGGCACCTCGCCGCGTTGTCGTCAGTCGCCCGAGTACGTCCAGTACGAGGTCGATCCTCCGCCGTGCGACGCACCGCAGCGGACGCCCCGGGCTGATCCACGAAGATCGACAGGACAGGATCTAGGAGGGCATGTCCAGAAACACCGGATTGGTGAGCGCTGCCAGTGCCCCCGGCAGCCCCGGCACCGTGGCCGGGTGGCGGACCTCGGCGCGGACGTAGGCGGCGTACACCGGGGTCGTACGCCACTCCACCGTGCCCGAGCCCGACTCCGGCAGGGTGGAGGTGAACAGCGTGCCCTGGTCCGTGACGAAGTGGGCGGTGCAGCCGGGCACCCCGGTGACCTCCAGCCGTACGGTGACCGGACCGTCCGCGCCGGCCCGCAGCCGCTCACCGATCCCCGCGTGCCCGCCGCGCCCGTCCGATACGCCGAAGGAGAGGGTGACCGCGGACGACTCGGCGATGTACGAGTGCCCGGCCCGGATGCCCGCGAGGATCGCGTCGCGCGAGAGCTCCTCGGCGAGGACGACGGTCTGCGGCAGCCCCACCGTGTCCGGCTCGCCGTGTGCGTCGCTGTTGCCCATCGCCGGGATCCACGGCTTCGACACGCGGACAGCCGAGACGAGGGAGTTGTCCCACTCGGCGAGCGCGATCTCGTCCTCCGAGGTGTACGGCCCGTTCCACACCTCCACCGCGTCCGCCTCGCCGAAGCCGAACTTCCAGTGGCAGCCGATGCAGGTGGCGTGCGGATGGGCGGGGACGACCAGGCCGCCCGCCCGGCGGACGGCCTTCGCGTAGTGCCCGAAGCGGTTGTCGCGGGCCCGGTAGCGCCAGTCGACGAAGGTGCCGGGGTCGGTGGAGAGCGCGATCACATGGCCGTTGCGCGTGGTGATCTCCTCGCCCGTCAGGATGAGCAGATCGTCGCCCCACAGCCCCTGCCAGGCGCTGTGTGCGGTGTGGGTGTTGTGCTCGCTGCTGTTGATGAAGTCGAGCCCGGCGGCGCGCGCGGCGGCGGCGATCTCGGCCGGGGTGCGCGTGCCGTCCGAGTGGACGGAGTGCAGATGGCAGTCCCCGCGGTACCAGGCGCGGCCGCGTCCTCCGGCGCGCTCGGGCGGGTACACGGGCGTCGGAGTGGTGCCGGCCTCGCCGAAACGGAGGGTGATCGTCACCTCGTACGGGAGACCCTCGGGTGCGACGGTGTACGGGCCCAGCGCGATGTGCCAGGTCCCGGCCCGTACCGGACCCGCGACATAGCCGGGTGTCGCGTCGTCCGCCCGGATGAAGAAGCAGTCACGCGCCCCGCCGGACCAGCCCCGGAACCCGCGCCCGCCCGGTTCCGTGCCGCGCTCGTCGAAGATCCCGATATCGAGGGCGTTGCCCTGGGTGCCGGCCGGGACGGGTGTCTTCACGTACGTGTACGCGACGGCGATCTCCCGTACGCCGCGGGGCACGTCGACCGGCAGATAGACGAAGTCGGGCGACCCGGCCGGCAGGGTGCCGCGCACGGTCTTCGTCAGGTCGGCCCGGTCCGTGCCGCCGTCCTTGCCGGGCGCGGCGTTCGCGAAGCTCACAGTGGACAACGTTAGGGGCTCCCCCTGATCGGCACGGCATAGGTTGGGGCCAGACGACGACGGAGGTGTTCTCGAATGCGGATCGCCACAACGATCTTCCTCACCGACGAGACGATCACGCCGGTACGGCTCGCCCGCGAGCTCGAACAGCGGGGATTCGCCGGCCTCTATCTGCCGGAGCACACGCACATCCCGGTGAGCAGGGACACCCCGTATCCGGCGGGTGGCGATCTCCCGCCCGAGTACGGCCGCACGCTCGATCCGTTCGTCGCCCTCGGCCAGGCGGCTGCGGTGACGGAGCGGCTGACGCTCGGCACCGGCATCACCCTGATCGCCCAGCACGACCCGATCGACCTGGCGAAGCGGATCGCCACGCTCGACCACCTCTCCGGCGGCAGGTTCACGCTCGGACTCGGCTTCGGCTGGAATGTCGAGGAGGCCGCGGACCACGGAGTGACCTGGCGGACCCGGCGGGAGCTGGGCCGCGACCGGATGGCGCTGATGCGCGCCCTGTGGGCGGACGAACCCACGGGGTACGAGGGCGAGTTCGGGTCCGTCCGGGCCAGCCACGCGTACCCGAAGCCGGTCCAGGAGGCGCGCGGCCCCGTGACCGGCCCGCGCACCCTGATCGGCGGCGCGGCCGGGCCGAAGCTGTTCGCCCACATCGCGGAGTACGCGGACGGCTGGCTCCCGATCGGTGGCCGGGGGCTGACGGAATCGGTGCCCGTTCTGCGCGAGGCCTGGGAGTCGGCGGGCCGGGACCCGAAGCAGCTCCACGTGGTGCCGTACGCGGTGCTGCCGAGCGCGGGGAAGCTGGCGCACTACGCGGACCTGGGCATCGAGGAGGTCGTCCTGCAGCTTCCCCCGGCGGGGGAGGCGGAGGTCCTGCGCAGCCTCGACGATTACGCGCAGTATCTGTGACCGAGGCAGGGCCGGGACGGTACCGCGGGCGGGGACCGCTCGGGTGATGTCCGCCGTGCACCTCCGGGAGGACGGGCGCGCCATGCCTCCCGTGGGTCGGTGATCGGGAATGATCGACAACCCGGCCGGGTGGGCCCGCGCCCCCTTCCGCGGGCCCGCCCCCGGTGCAACCCTTCGCCCGTCATGCGCATCTGGCCGGCCCGAGTGACACTCAGATGTCGGACAGGAGCGCCGGCAGCTCGCGCATGTCGTCGAAGACCACCGTGTCCGGGCCCTCCAGCCAGTGTGCCGGGGTGAGTCCGCCCGCGAAGCCCAGCGACCGCATCCCGGCCGAACGGGCGGCCTGGACGCCGTACTTGCTGTCCTCGACGACGACGCAGGCGGACGGCTCGACCCCCATCCGCCGGGCCGCGTGGAGGAAGAGATCGGGGGCGGGCTTGCCGCGTGCGACCTCACTGGCGCTGAAGATCCGGCCCTCGAAGTGGGAGTGGAGCCCGGTGTGGCCGAGGGTGTGACGCATCTTCTCGTGGCTGCCGCTCGACGCCACGCAGCTGGGGAGCGTGAGGGCGGCCAGCGCTTCGTGGATGCCGTCGACCGCGACGAGTTCGGTGTCCACCGCGTCGCGGTGCAGCTGCTCGAACCGCTCCTGCCAGGCCGGGGCCCGGCCCGGCAGGCGGGCGTCGATCAGTTCGCCGATGGACGCGTTCGACCGGCCCACGAACTTCTCGATGACCTCGTCCTCCGTCAGCGCCCACCCCAGCTCGGCGCCCACCTGGACCTGGACGCGCACGGCGATTTTTTCGCTGTCGACGAGCACGCCGTCGCAGTCGAATATGACGAGTTCAAGGGGAGGCGCAGCCATCGTGGTCATCCGGCCAGGATAGGGACGGTCCGACGGTCGGCGAAGGCGCGAGGGGGGCAGGGTGGGGGAGGGCAGAAGCGAGAGGGACAGGATCGAGGAGAACAGGAGGTGAGGCCGGGTGGGTCACGACCATCCCCTCTTGGTGGCATTTCGGGCCGCTGCCGGTCAGCATGGGGCCCATGCCCCTCGATCAAGGAGAGCCCATGTCCATCGCGGTACTCGGAGCGACCGGAGGCCAGGGCGGCGCGGTGGCCGCCGCCCTGCTGGAGGCAGGGCACGGCGTGCGCGCCGTGGTACGCGACCCCGGCAGCGGACGGGCCAAGGCGCTGGCGGCGGCCGGAGCGGAGGTCGTTCCCGGGGATCTGTTCGACGCCGCCTCGCTCGCCGAGGCGTTCCGGGGCACGACGGCCGCGTTCGCCGTCACCACCCCGTTCCAGGACGGTCTGGACGCGGAGGTGGCCCAGGGTGCGGCGATCGTACGGGCCGCCGCGGACGTCGCACTGCCGCATCTGGTGCTGGCCTCCGTCGCCAGTGCGGACCGTGGTACCGGCGTCCCGCACTTCGAGACCAAGGCCAGGACCGAGGAACTGCTCGCCGACTCCGGACTTCCGGCGACAGTGGTGGCACCGACCTACTTCTACGACAACGCGCTGGGCGCGCTGGACGAGGTCGCCGCCGGCCTCCTCACCATGCCGCTCCCCGGTGACACCCCTCTCCAGCAGGTGGCACGGCAGGATCTGGGCCGGGTCGTGGCCGCGGTCGTGGCGGATCCGGACCGCTGGACCGGGCAGCGGATCGAGGTCGCGGGCGACGATCCCACACCGGTCCGGATGGCCGAGGAGATCGGACGGGCCGCCGGCGGCCCGGTCGCGTTCCGGCAGACGCCACTGGAGGACCTGCGCACCAGCAGCCCCGACATGTTCGCCATGTACAGATTCCTGGCGAACACCGGATACCAGGTGGACCTGGAAGCGCTGCGGGCGCAGTTCCCCACCGTCCCCTGGACCTCGTACGCCGCATGGACGGACGCCCAGGAATGGCCGACGCCTCGCGCGTGACCCCGCATCCCGCTGCTGCGGTCGCATGAACGCGGGACTGCCCGCCGAGGTGATCCGTTCGGTGCTGCCGTACACCGGGTGCCGGGTAGGTCGATCGTTTGTGTCGCCGGGGCGTTCGTGCTGCTCAACGGCGGCCCGGAAAGAGAGTTCAAGAAAGTTGTCGTCGGATGTCGAGGACCGGCTTCCGGCTCCGACTGAGGGGTGACAGTGTGCCGACGGGGCGCGCGGGACCGAGGGGACACCAGAGATGAAGTACGTAGCGATGATCTACGGCAACCAGGCCAAGTGGGACTCCTTCCCGGCCGAGGCGTGGCCGGAGGCCATCGTCAAGCAGGAGGCGTTCAACAAGAAGTACCGTGAGAGCGGGGAACTTGTGGGCGCCTACGGCCTGGCGGACGCGGCCAACGCCCAGCTGGTGCGCCGCAAGGACGGGGCCCCGGCGGTCACCGATGGCCCGTACCTGGAGACCAAGGAGTACATCGCCAGCTTCTACCTGCTCGACTGCGAAAGCCAGGAGCGCGCGCAGCAGATCGCGGCGGACATGCCCTTCGCCGACGTGGAGCCCGTCGAACTGTGGCCCGTCATGCACGAGTCCGCAGCGGACGTGTGAGCATGGACCGAAGCGCTGAGGATCTGCTGCGCGAGCTGGCGCCGCAGGTCCTCAGCGCGCTCGTCCGCCGGTACGGCGTCTTCGACACGTGTGAGGACGCCGTCCAGGAGGCGCTGCTCGCCGCCGCCCTCCAGTGGCCGGCCGAGGGAGTACCGGACAACCCCAGGGGCTGGCTGGTCACCGTCGCCTCTCGCAAGCTGGTGGACCACGTGCGCGGCGAACAGGCACGCAGGAACCGCGAGGACCGCATCGCCCTGGCCACCCCGGAGTCGGAGATGCTCAGCGCCGCCGCCGACGCCACGCCCCAGGCGGACCGAGACGACTCCCTCGCGCTGCTGTTCCTCTGCTGCCACCCAGGGCTGTCCCAGCCCAGCCGGATCGCGCTGACGCTACGCGCGGTCGGCGGCCTGACCACCGCGCAGATCGCGGCCGCATTCATGGTCCCCGAGGCGACCATGGCCCAGCGCATCAGCAGGGCCAAGCAGACCATCAAGACCTCCGGCACACCGCTGCGCATGCCGCAGGCGGCAGAGCGCGCCGAGCGGCTGGGCGAGGTGCTGCACGTGCTGTACCTGATCTTCAACGAGGGGTACACCACCACAGACGGCATCGACCTGACCGCGCCGACACTGTCGGCCGAGGCGATCCGGCTCACCCGGTTGCTGCACCGTCTGCTGCCCGACGACGGCGAAACCGCAGGGCTACTGGCACTGATGCTGCTCACCGACGCCCGCCGCCCGGCACGCACCACACCCGACGGTGACTTGGTGCCACTGGCGGAGCAGAACCGCAGCATGTGGGACCGCCGACTCATCGCCGAGGGAACCGACTTGATCAGCCGCACCCTGCCCCGCGGCCAGGTCGGCGCCTACCATGTGCAGGCGGCCATCGCCGCCGTACATGACGAGGCCGAGGACGTCGATGCCACGGACTGGCCGCAAATCCTGGTGCTGTACGGGCTCCTGGAACAGATCGCGCCGAACCCGATGGTCACCCTCAACCGGGCAGTCGCCGTCGCCATGGTGGACGGACCCGCCGCCGGGCTGGACCTCCTCGCCGCACTGCAGTCCGACAAAAGGATGGCCGGCCACCACCGCCTGCTCGCCACCCGGGCGCACCTCCTGGAACTGCTCGGCGAGCACGACGCGGCGGCGGACGCCTACCGCGACGCCGCCCGACGTACCACCAGCACACCGGAACGGCGCCACCTCACCAACCGCGCAGCACAACTCGTCACCCTCTTCGGCGCACCCGTGGCACCCTTGCGGGCTACCTGGCGCAGCCCTGAACCGCCGCACGGGCGCGCCGATCGCTAGGGCCTGTTCTGAGTTCCCCGCCTGCGCCCCGACGCCCGGCACGCACACTCGCCGCACGGCCCCGCAGGACAGGTGGCTCCGCCACATGACCTGCGACACCGCATGCCGATCGCACGCACCGACCGCCGCTGCGCCCGCGCTTCGCGCGAACGACGGGGAACTCAGAACAGGCCCTAGGCGCGTGATGCAGGCGATGCTGGGGGACCAGGGCCCCTCCCGGCGAGTTTGGCGGCCGGCGGTCGGCGGCCGGTGGGCTAGGACACACGTCTGACAACGGGGATGCATGCGGTTCGCTGACGCCCATGGACATTCCGAACTCGTCGTGGGCGTACGGAAGATGTGCGACCGGGCACCCCTGCTCGCGATGCGCGTTGACGGGTGCTCAGACGTGTTGACCACTGACGCGGTTGCTCTTATCGTTCTTCGATAGCATCGATATTCGATAAGAGGGGGCGGTTGCTGATGTCTGCTGAGGTACAGAGCTCCACGTCACAGGAAAACCGTGCCGAGGCCAGGCTGCTGGAGCCGGTCGCCACCGTGGTCCGAGGCGTCTACCGTCTGTTTCTCGTGGGCCTCGTTGTCGGCGCCGTGGGACCCCTGGCCGGCACGCAGCTGCGCCTGATATGGGGCGGTTCGTACGTGTGTGCCGAGTCCCGCTCGGACTTCAGCACGGACGGGTTCACCGGCAGGTTCCGGCCCCATGAGGGGGTCGAGGTCATGGCCCGCCCGTCGTACTGCACCGATCACGTCGACAGTGCCCAGCGGCTTTTCGATTTCCTTGGCGGCTTCCCCTCGTTGCTGCTGGTCCTGGGCATCCTTTTCCTGCTCAACCGCTTGATACAAGATGCGTCCCGCGAGGGAGTCTTCACCGCGCGGACCGTGAAGCACCTGCGGGTCGCAGGCTGGTGGCTGCTGATCGGCTGCCTGGTCGCAGAGGTGGTGGAAGCCGGCGCGCACGCGGCGCTCCTGGCGACCCTGACCCAGGACTACACCTTCAATGCAGACAGCTGGCTGGGAACCTTGCAGGCACCCTACGCACTCGTCTTCACAGCTCTGGGCATCCTCACGTTCGCCCGCGTCATGCGCGCCGGGGTGGCCATGCGGGAGGATCTGGAAGGGACGGTGTGATGACGACGGACGACAACGACAGCCATGCGATCGAGGTCCATCTCGACCGCATGCTCAGCGAGCGAGGCATGACCCTCGCGGAGCTCGCCTCCCGGGTCGGCGTGACCAACGTGAACCTGTCCATCCTGAAGAACGGCCGGGCCCGCGCGATCCGCTTCACCACGCTGACCCGCATCTGCGAGGTCCTCGACTGCCAGCCGGGCGACCTGCTCACGTACCGGAGCGCCGAGGGCGAGCGCGGGCGCCCACCGACAGCCCTCTGAGGAGGGCCGAGCCGACGCCGTGGGGGAATTCGGTCCTCTGGCCGACGGGTGGGTGGGGATCGTCGGGCCGGCAGTCCCGGCAGCGGCCAGGGGTGGGTGAGCGGAAGGCGCGTTCGCAGCCGTCGCAGGTCTGGAAGCGCGTCACCTCCCGGCGTACCGGGGCGAGGGGGAGCGGCGGTGGGAGGAACGCGACGAGTCGGTGTCTGAGGAGATTCGCGGGATGCTTGAGGGGCACGGGCAGGTTGGCAGTCAGAGCGCGCCTGATGGTCTCGGGGGTGGCTTCGCGTTCGAGCCAGGCGGCGATGGCCGGGCTGAGACGGTCGACGTCGCGCTCGGAGAGGACCAGCTGCGGGGTGTCCCGGCGCAGGTCGGCGAGGAGATCAGCCGCGGTGCGGAGCAGCTCGGCGCCGGCGGCGTGGGGTGCGGGGAGCGGCGCGGGCGGCGCTGCGGGCCGGTGGGGAGCCAGGGGTGCGGGCGGCTGCGATACAGGTGCGGGCGACGCGACCGGTGTGAGCGCCGCACACGGCTCGGGTGCGGGAACACGGCGTCCGGGGCGCGGCCTCGGTCGGGGCTGCGGCTGGGGTGCCGGGGGTGCGTGCGGAGTGGCGCCCGGCTGGTTGTACGAGCAGGTGCGGGTGACGACGCGGCCGTCGGGGAGGCGTTCCCGGGTGCGCCGGAGGTAGCCGTGAGCTTCCAGCTCGCGCAACGCGGCGGCGATACGGGCTTCGCTCTCCGGGAAACGCTCGGCGAGGGTCTTGATGCCGATCTTCGCTCCGGCAGGCAGCGACTGGATGTGGGTGGCGAGCCCGATCGCGAGGAGCGAGAGCTCCCGGTGCTGGGCGAGATGGTTGCCGACGACCGTGAAGCGGCTGGTGTGCCGGGAGTTGATGTGCACGACACCGGATGACGGCGCGGCGCTCCCGGGTACGCGGGACGGGGCGTGCGAGGGCACGCTAATCTGCTGGGTATCCATCGGGAAGGGTTCGCTTCCTCGGTGGTCAGGCCCTCGATCGGGATTGCAGTCCCGGCCGGGGGCCGACGCATGTCTGTGGTTGTCGCGGCGAGCATATGCCAGCCAACCGGTGCGACATCCAGCTCAGTTGGCGAACCTCTTGAGCTGTCTGCCCAGCGCCCTGAACAGGTGTGCCGTCCCATCCGTCTCGGCCGGGCGCTCCGGTCGTTCTTCGCGTTCCGCGTTCGCCATCTACCCCGTACCGCCTCTGTCCGTTCGGTCACGGCCGACGCCCCGTACAGCCGACCGGGCGTGCCCGTACAGCTACTCGGTGTCGTGGTGTCACTCCTGGTCAGCGTACGAGGGACCGGACACGCTGAGTCACATGAACGTCGAAATCACCCTTGCGGGCGCCGAGTTCGTCCAGCGGTTCAGCGCCACCCGCCGCGGGGCGCGGCTCGCCCGTCGGCTTGCTGTCCATCAACTCGACGAGTGGGGTGTGCCGTACGGGTGCGAGCTCTCCGACAACGCCGCTGTCGTCGTGGCCGAGCTGGCGGCGAACGCGGTGCTGCACGGGCACGTGGAGGGGCGGGACTTCGAGCTGAGGCTGCTCAGCCTGGCGGACGCGCTCCGTATTGAGGTGTCGGACGCGCGGGGCGAGCGGGGACCGGAGCGGCGCCCTCCCCGGCCCGGTGCGGAATCCGGTTACGGCCTGCATCTGGTCGAGGCGCTGGCGACGTCGTGGGGTGTGAGCGATCGGGTCGTGGGCAAGACGGTCTGGGTCCACTTGACCACGGCTCGCTGAACCGGACGTGACCGGTGTTGCCCGGGTGCGTGAGCAGGTCGGTGCAGCGCGGATGATGTTCGCCGCGCTCATACCGCTGGACAGTGCGGCGCTCGACTCCGGCGCGGTCAGCAAGGTGGTCCAGCGAGAGGCCCGTTGCGCGTCGGACGGCTGCTAGGAGGGCACTGACGGGGTTGCTGCTGGTGCCGGACGGCAAGGGTCTCGGAGCTGGAGCGGCTGCGGACCTTGCCGGCGACCTTCGCCTCGTTCCACTCGCCGCCGACACCGTCCACGGTCGCCCATGCCCGGATGCCGGGCAAGGCCGTTACGTGTCCTGCCCGTTGCCGGGCGTGTCGCAGAGCGCGTGGTCGGCGAGGTCGCTGGCGGCCTTGTGTTGCCGGAGCGTTTTATCGAGGTCGTTGAAGCTGGTGGACATGGAGACGGTGACGGTGCGGCTGCCGTCGTCGGTGGCGCCGTTCAGAGTGATGTAGCCGGCTTCGCCTCCTTCGTGGCTCCAGTAGCTGCCGCCGCAGGTCAGGGGGCGGCTGACCAAGCCGAGGCCGTAGCGTCCGCGGGGCCAGAACGCCTCGATCCGCTTGTCGACCGGGACGGTGTGCTGCATCTCGGCCATGCGCGCCTTGGACAGCAGCTTGCCGCCCAGCAGTCCCTGGAAGAAACGGTTGACGTCCGCCGTGGTGGAGACATAGCCGCCGAGGTCGGGGACGATCTGTTCAGTGACGTCGGTCGGTTTGCCGGAGGCGAAGACCTGGTAGCCGTCGGCGTGCGGGCGACGAAGGGTGGACGTGGTGCCCGGCAGGTAGGTGTGGTTCATGCCGAGCGGTTTCAGGATCCGGCTCTGGACCTCCTCCTGCCATGGGCGGCCGGCGGCCTTTTCGACGATCATGCCGAGGACGACGTAGCCGGTGTTGGAGTAGCTCCAGCCGGTGCCGGGCTTGAAGTCCGGGTGGTGCTTCATCGCCCGGGCGACGATCTGTTCGGGGGTGTAGGTGTCGTAGCGGTGCCGGTAGTAGTCCTGCGGGGTGTCAAAGCCGGGAAGGTCGTCGTGGAGGCCGCTGGTGTTCTGAAGGAGCTGGCGCACGGTGATCTTCCGTCCGTCGTTGCCGTTGCCGTCGATCACACCGGGCAGCCGGCTGTCCACCGTGTCGTCCAGCGACAGCTTGCCCTCGTCGACCAACTGCAGGATCACAGTGGCCATGAGTGCCTTGCCGGTGCTGGCCATCCGGAAGTAGCCGTTGCGGGGCACCGGGCGGTTCGTGCCCGCCACGGCGACGCCGGCGGTGGCGACCAGATCCCGGCCGGAGGCGGTGGTCACCCGCGCCTGGACGCCGGTGAGCCCCAGCGCCTGGATGGCATCGGTGTCCAGGCGCAGGTCGTCTTGCCGGTAGCCGGGCGCGGACGTCGCGGACGCGTCCTCCGAGGGCTGGAGAGCTATGGCCACACCCGTTGTGCTGAGTGCGACCGCCGCGACGGCCAGCCACCTTCGGCCGATCCGGCGGTGACGCTGCGGGGACGGGCGGTGCTGCGGCGCGGAGGCCGGAGTTGTGGATCTCATGAATCCCACGCTAGGTAAGCACCGAGTTGCGTGTCGCTACCACAGGCGGCCGATGGAAACCTACAGGTGGCTGTAGTGCCGCAGGGGCGCCCGGCACTTACAGTGGCGCGCCTGAGGACCGCTCACGGTCCCGTACGACAGACGAAGGCGAATCCAGTGCACGGCGTGATCGGTGAGTCCCGCGCATGGTCGGTCCAGACCGGGCGCAGCGGACGTTACCTACTCGGCACCCTGATGACCGCGGTGGTGACGCTCGTGGCGGCGCCACTGCTGTGCGTACCGTCGCTGGCGGCTCCCTGGGCGGAGCGCCACCGTCGGCGCGCCGGGGCGCTGCTGGGCCGACCGGTGGAGCCGCGCCCGCGCGCCCTCCGCCGCGACCTTGCGTGGCTCGTGACTCAGGTGGCCATCGGCCTGCCCGCGGGCACACTCGCCCTGCTGTGCCTGGGTAACCTGCTCCTCACCCTTGTCGTCACCGTGGGGTGGTGGGCCTTTCCCACGTCGGGTCCGCCACGGCTGCCGCTGCTCGGTGTCCGTATCAGCAGCTGGGCCCCCGCGCTGACGATCAGCCTGGCGCAATTCCTGCTCCTTGCGGCGCTGGCGACCATCGCCCTGCCACCGCTCGCCCGGGTGCACGCGCGGTGCTGCCTGGCAGTCCTGGCACCGTCTCCCGCGGAGCAACTGGCCGCGCGCGTCACCGAACTCACCCGGACACGTACCGACGTCCTGCAGGCGCACAGTGCGGAACTCCGCCGGATCGAACGCGACCTGCACGACGGCACCCAGGCCCGGCTCGTGGCCATCGCCATGCGGCTTGCCGTGGCCGGGGAGAGCCTTCCCCAGGACCCCGACGCGGCCGCCGTTCTGGTACGGCAGGCCCAAGCCGAGACCGAGGAGACCATGACCGAGCTGCGCTCCGTCATCCGCACCATCTATCCCCCGGTGCTGGCTGACCAGGGCCTGTCCGGCGCGCTCAGCACCCTGGCCACCAGGGCCGGGGTGCCGACCCGCATCGACATCGGCGCGCTCGGTGAGATCCCCGCAGCGGTCGAAGTGGTCGCCTACTTCGCCGCCACCGAGGCACTGGCGAACATCGCCCGGCACAGCCGGGCCACCCATGCCTCGGTTCGCGTCACCCGCAACGGCGCGCTGCTCCGCACGGAGATCGCCGACGACGGGACCGGCGGAGCGGACGCCGCGCGAGGGTCCGGCCTGGACGGAATGCGCCGCCGCGCCGCCGCTCTGGACGGCACCATGAAGATCAGCAGCCCGCCGGGCGGGCCGACCGTCATCACTGTGGAGCTGCCGTGCGCGTAGTCATCGCCGAGGACAACGTCCTGCTGGCATCCGGACTCGAACTCCTGCTGGGCTCCCAGGGCTTCGAGGTCGTCGCGATCGCGGCCGACGCCCCCGGCTTCCTCACCGCCGTCGAAACCCACCGACCGGACGTCACCATCGTGGACGTGCGGCTGCCCCCGGCCTTCCGCGACGAGGGCATCCGGGCCGCAGTCCAGGCCCGCCGCGACCATCCCGGACTTCCCGTCCTGGTCCTGTCGCAGTACGTCGAGCAGGAATACGCCGGCCGTCTCCTCTCCGACACCCGCGGCGGCATCGGCTATCTCCTCAAAGACCGGGTGAGCCGCATCGCAGAATTCACCGACGCACTGCGCCGCGTGGCCGCCGGCGGCACCGCCATGGACCCCGAGGTCATCACCCAGCTCCTCGCCGTCCGAGGCGATCCCGTCGACGCCCTCACCCCTCGCGAACGCGAGGTCCTCGCGCTGATGGCCGAGGGCCACAACAACGCGACCATCGCCCAACGGCTCGTCATCACCGAGAACGCCGTCCACAAACACATCGGCAACGTCTTCCACAAACTCGGCCTGTCGGCCGGCGACAGCGGCCACCGCCGCGTCCGCGCCGTCCTGGCCTACCTTCGCCGCCATGGCGGGGCGTCGGCCCAGGCTGGATAGGCGTCGGCCCACGCCGGATGGGCGCCGTCGCCCGTAGCAGGTGACAGGGTGGAGGCCCCGGCCCGGGGCGGGGGCCTCGCTCGTATGCTCGCTCCATGACCGATCCTCAGCGCGGACGCCCGACCACCAACTCCATGCGGCGCGCGCTCAAGCGGGCCCGTGACGGTGTCGCCCTCGATGTGGCCGAGGCCGCCGTCCTGCTCCAGGCGCGCGGCGACGATCTGACGGACCTTGCCGCGTCCGCCGCCCGGGTGCGCGACGCCGGCCTCGAAGCCGCCGGCCGGCCGGGCGTCATCACGTACTCCCGCAAGGTCTTCATCCCGCTGACCCGCCTCTGTCGCGACAAGTGCCACTACTGCACCTTCGTCACTGTCCCCGGCAAGCTCCGCAAGGCCGGGCACGGGATGTTCCTGTCGCCCGACGAGGTTCTCGACATCGCCCGCAAGGGCGCGGCCATGGGCTGCAAGGAAGCGCTGTTCACCCTCGGGGACCGGCCCGAGGACCGCTGGCCCGAGGCGCGGGAGTGGCTGGAGGCCGAGGGGTACGACGACACCCTTGCGTACGTACGCGCCATGGCGATCCGCGTCCTGGAGGAGACCGGTCTCCTTCCGCACCTCAACCCGGGCGTGCTGACCTGGACCGACCTTCAGCGCCTCAAGCCCGTCGCCCCGTCCATGGGCATGATGCTGGAGACGACGGCCACCCGCCTGTGGTCCGAGCCGGGCGGCCCGCACCACGGCTCCCCGGACAAGGAACCGGCCGTCCGCCTCCGCGTCCTCGAGGACGCGGGCCGGTCCAACGTCCCGTTCACGACCGGCATCCTGATCGGGATCGGCGAGTCGTACGAGGAGCGCGCCGACTCCCTCTTCGAGCTGCGTAAGACCGCCCGCGCCTACCACGGCATCCAGGAGGTCATCGTCCAGAACTTCCGCGCCAAGCCGGACACGGCGATGCGCGGGATGCCGGACGCAGAACTGGAGGAGCTGGCCGCCGCCATTGCCGTGGCCCGGCACATCCTCGGCCCCTCCGCCCGCATCCAGGCCCCGCCGAACCTCGTCGACGCGGATTACGCACTGCTCATCGGCGCCGGGATCGACGACTGGGGCGGCGTCTCACCGCTCACCCCGGACCATGTGAACCCCGAGCGTCCATGGCCGCACATCGACGAACTCGCAGCGAAGACAGCCGAGTCGGGCTTCGAGCTCCGTGAACGGCTCACCATCTACCCGGAGTTCATCCAGCGCGGTGAGCCCTGGCTCGACCCCCGCCTCCTCCCGCACGTCCGCGCCCTCGCCGACCCGGAGACGGGCCTCGCGAAGGAGGGCGCGACCCCCGTCGGCCTGCCCTGGCAGGAGCCGGACGAGGAGTTCGGCGCGTCCGGCCGCACCGATCTGCACCGCACCATCGACACGGAGGGCCGCACCGGCGACCGCCGCGATGACTTCGACGAGGTGTACGGGGACTGGGAGGCCCTGCGCGAGGCGGCGGCTCCCGGCATGGTCCCGTCCAGGATCGACACCGACGTGAAGGCCGCGCTCGGCCAGGCCGCCGACGACCCGACGAAGCTCACCGACGACCAGGCGCTCGCCCTGCTCCACGCGGACGGCCCGGCGCTCGACGAACTGTGCCGGATCGCGGACACCCTGCGCCGCGACGTGGTCGGCGACGACGTCACGTACATCGTCACCAGGAACATCAACTTCACCAACGTCTGCTACACCGGCTGCCGCTTCTGCGCCTTCGCCCAGCGGCGCACCGATGCCGACGCGTACACCCTCTCCCTGGACCAGGTCGCCGACCGGGCCGCGCAGGCGTGGGACGTCGGTGCTGTCGAGGTCTGCATGCAGGGCGGCATCCACCCGGACCTGCCCGGCACCGCGTACTTCGACATCGCGCGGGCGGTGAAGGAACGCGTCCCCGACATGCACGTCCATGCCTTCTCGCCCATGGAGGTCGTCAACGGCGCGACCCGCACCGGCATGTCCATCCGCGACTGGCTGATCGCCGCGAAGGAGGCCGGGCTCGGCTCGATCCCGGGCACGGCGGCGGAGATCCTGGACGACGAGGTCCGTTGGGTCCTCACCAAGGGGAAGCTGCCGACGGCGACCTGGCTGGAGGTCATCAGGACGGCCCACGAGGTGGGTCTGCGCTCCTCCTCCACCATGATGTACGGCCATGTCGACCAGCCCCGCCACTGGCTGGGCCATCTGCGCACGCTTGCTCGACTCCAGCAGGAGACCGGCGGTTTCACCGAGTTCGTGACGCTGCCGTTCATTCACACCAACGCCCCGGTCTACCTGGCAGGCATCGCCCGCCCCGGCCCGACCGACCGCGACAACCGCGCCGTCACCGCCATGGCCCGGCTGCTGCTGCACCCGCACATCACCAACATCCAGACCAGCTGGGTGAAGCTCGGCACGGAGGGCGCGGCCGAGATGCTGCGCTCGGGCGCCAACGACCTGGGCGGCACGCTGATGGAGGAGACCATCTCCCGCATGGCGGGATCGAGTTACGGCTCGTACCGCTCGATCCAGGACCTGGTCGCGATCGCGGAACTCGCGGGCCGCCCGGCGAAGCCGCGTACGACGCTTTACGGGGAGGTGCCGCAGGAGCGGGTGGCGGCGGCTGCCGCGTCCGACGGACACCTTCCGGAGCTGCTGCCGGTACTGCCGAACTGAGCCGCAGGCCTTCAGCCCGGCTGCACCGTCACTCGATGCAGCAGATCACCGAGGGCGGCGGAGCCGAGGCTCAGTGAAAGCCCAGCATGCCGGGCGAGTCGATGTCGACCGTGAGGATGCCGGGGGGATAGTCGCCCTCGCGGCCGGTCAGGATGATCGACATGCCGCCGCTTTCCTGGTGGGGTGTCGCGACGTACAGCGCATGACAGGTGTCGGGGCCGCCCCAGCCGTCGCGGACCATTCCGCCGACTGTGGCGGCTGCGGTCTGGTCGAGCGGATCGACCAGGATGCCGGGAAGCGCGAGCACGTTGCGAGCGAGGTCCTTGTCGGCTGCCTCCGCCTGCATCAGGCACAGGGCGGGGACGTGCAGCCAGTCACCCGAGGTGGCGGCAACGTTGCCCGCGAGAAGGTGCAGGGCGCGATGTCCCTTCGCGAGTTCCGACACCGCGCTCGTGTCGAGGATGATCACGCGGCGGTGCCTCGCCGGGCGTGCATCTTCTCGGCTGCCATCGCGTACACATTGGCGAGGACGTCCGGTCCCTGTTCGAACTCCTCGTCGGTCAGCGTGCAGCCCATGCGCTCACGCAGCACCTTGCGAGTGGTGGCGACCCGCTCGGCGATCTGGGCCGCGGTGGGCTGCTGGGCGGCCAGCTGGTCGACGAGCTGGCCCAGGCTCAGCCCGCGCTCCTTGGCCAGCTGGGCGAGATGGTCGCGCGTCTCTTTCGGCACCTGGATGGTCGTAGTAGCCATAGTTTCACTATAGAGCCGCTACGGCCCACGGGGATGCCCCAGGGCCCGGCCTTGCACAGCCCGTCGACCGTCGCGCCGGGCTGGCTGACCCGCTACCCGCGCGGCTGACCGACGTACGGAGGCAGGGGGGATCAGTCCTTCACACCCTCCGCGACCGCGGCGTCGCCGGAACCGGCCTGTGCCGGAACCGTCGCGCCCGCGGTGTCCCCGTCACCGTCCGTGTTGAGCCTCGGCGCCTCAGCGCATCAGTTCGCCGGCGTTGACCAGCAGGGACTGTCCGGTGATCGCCCGGGCCCGGTCGGAGGCCAGGAACACCGCCGCCTCCGCCACATCGCCGTCCGTGGCCAGCTCCGGCAACGCCATCCGTTCCGTGAGCCTGCCCAGCACCTCGGCCTCCGGCACGCCCTCGGTGTGTGCGGTGAACTGTACGTACGCCTGTACCGGCGGACCCCACATCCAGCCGGGCAGCACGGTGTTCACCCGGATCCGGTGCGGGCCGAATTCCCGCGCTATGGAGTACATCGCCGAGGTGAGCGCGCCCTTCGATGCCGCGTACGCCGCCTGCTGCACCTGGGATGGCGCGGCGACCGACGACTGCGTGCCGATGACGACGACGGAGCCTCCCCGCTCCTTCAGCCCGGGCAGACAGGCGCGCGTCATCCGCAGCGTGCCGAGCAGATTGACGTCGATCACCGACTGCCAGGTGGCGAAGTCCGCGTCCTCGACCCCGCCGAAGTAGCTGTCCCAGGCCGCGACATGGACCACCGCGTCGATCCGCCCGAACCGCTCAAGTGCCAGCGCGGCGAGCGCCTCGCACTGCGCCTCGTCGGTGATGTCGGTGGCCAGATGGGCGGTGTACCTGCCCCCGGGATCGATCTCGGCGGCCGACTTGGCGAGATTGGCCGCGGTACGCGCTCCGAGGACGGCGCTGCCGCCGTCCCGTACCACCGTCGCCGCGATCTGATGCCCCAGCCCGGCGCCCACGCCGGACACGATGACGGTCTTCCCCGCGAGCAGCATCGGGTGCCCCCCGGCTCTGGCAGTTTGTCTGACGGGGCGTCAGAGTAGGACGCCGCAGCGGAGTACGGAAGGGGAACGGCATGAGCGACGAGACGCGCAGCGATACGTACGCCGAACTGGCCGCGCTGGGCCCGTACGGAGTCCATCCCGGCCACGCGCTGATCACCATGGTGGAACCGCACCCGGGCCATGAGTACGCGTACAACCGCTGGTACGAAGACGATCACTACTACGCAGGCGCGATGGCGATGCCCTGGATGTTCGCCGGGCGCCGCTGGGTGGCCACCCGGGAGCTCCAGGAGCTGCGCTATCCGGAGAAGTCCGCGGTCGCGCAGCCGGTCGGCGCCGGGTGCTATCTGTCCACGTACTGGGTGACGGGCGGGCGCTACGACGACCACATGAAGTGGACCGTCGGGATCAACAGGCGGCTGAACCGGGACGGCCGGGTCTATCAGGACCGCACGCATGTGTTCACCGCGTTCCAGGACCACGAGGTGACGGTCTACCGGGACGGTGCCGCCGGCCCCCGGGACCATCACGCCCTCGACCACCCGTACCGCGGGCTCGTGCTGCAGGTGATCGACGCCGAAGGGGCCGGGCAGCGATCGGAGCTGCTGGAATGGCTGCGCTCCCGGCATCTGCCGAAGCGGCTCGGCGGCTCACCGGCGGCGATGGTGACCGTCTTCCGTCCCACGCCGCTGCCCGGTGACCGAATGGCCTATGTGAAGCAGGTCGAGGGCGTGGACACCCGGCTCACCCTGCTCTGGTTCCTCCAGGAGGACCCGCGGGAGTGCTGGACGGAACACTTCACCGGGCTCGACGCGGCGGTTGCGGAATCCGGCCTGGGACGGGTGGAGCTGGTGGCGCCGTTCATCCCGACCGTGCCCGGCACGGACAGGTACGTGGATCAGCTGCGCTGACCGGTCCGTCCGGCGGCGGGCCCCCTCGGCCAGGACGGCGGACAGGTCGAGGGGGCTTCCTGCGGCACCGTTTCGGTGCCGCGCCGCATTCTGTGGGTGGGCATGGGTCAGACGTCGACGGAGCCCTTTGCGATGTCGGACACGAAGGCGTTCCACGCGCCGGGCACGAAGGTGATCGAAGGACCCTCGGGGGCCTTCGAGTCGCGCACCGCGATCGACTGGACGAGGGGGGACTTGACCTCGACGCAAGCGCCGTTGCCCCCGGAATACGACGACTTCGTCCAATTGTCCGTGGCACCCTGACGAATAGCCATGTTCACTCCGGTTCGGATTCAGAGAGTTGTGTGAGTCGCACCAACTGCGTAACCGTTGGCGTGATCGACGCTACTCGCCAACATCGCCGGCCGAGAGGGCCGTTCACTCGACCGGATGGCATATTCCATGCGGGCCTTCCGCTTTGATGTGGCGACGGTGTACCGTGCCGTCGCCTCACCCGTAACATCGCCCCTTTTCCCGCATGCCGGACTTTGCGGAATGTCTGGTTCAGCTGGTCAGTCGGTGCTGAGCTGGGCGTACGACTTCGCGATGTCGGCGATGTAGTGCCGGGTCTGTTCCACGTTCAGTGCCTGTGCCCGCAAGTGCTCGTACATGACGCTGTACCGCTGCACATCATTGGCTTTCTCCAGATAGAGGTCGCTGGTCACGCCCTCGATGTAGACGACGCTGGAGTCCGCGGCATCCGGGAATTCCAGAATGGCGTACTGCCCGTTGATACCCGGGTGGGCGCCCATGTCGAACGGCAGCACCTGAACCGTCACATGGGGCAGGTGCGACAGCTCGACGAGCTGTTCCAACTGCTCGATCATGACCTGCCTGCCACCGACCATCCGGCGCAGCGCCGCCTCGTCGATGACCGCCCAGAGCCGCAGCGGCCCCTCCTGAGTGGTGATCCGGTCCTGACGGCGCGCACGGACGCTGACGCGCTTGTCGATGTCGGTCGGCGGTGCCTCCGGCAGCGCGCCGCTGATCAGCGCCTCGGCGTAACTCCGGGTCTGCAACAGGCCGGGGACCACCTGCGGTTCGTACACCCGCAGTGACTCGGCGTCGGTCTCCAGGCCGATGTAGACGCTGTACGGGATGTCGCCGAAGGCATGCCACCAGCCTTGCTGGCGGGAGTCCTTGGCCATCTGCATGAGCGAGTCGACGACCCGGTGGTCCTCGACCTCGTACACCCCGCAGAGATCGCGGACATCGCGCTGGCTGATCGAACGGCGGCCGTTCTCCAGGCGGCTGATCTTCGACTGCGAGACCAGCAGTCGCTCCGCCACCTCCTCGGCCGTCATGCCCTTGAGTTCGCGCAGGCGGCGCAATTCCTGGCCCAACCGGCGTCGCCTGACAGTGGGATTGACGTTGGACGGCACGGAAACGGCACCTCCGGCTACGTAGCTGTGCGTATCTACTGCTCAGCAGATTGCCACCCGTGGGGTCGGTTGCGCTGGGAAATGGCCACACGCAGGCGCGCGGGGCAGCCGGTGGGCCGGCTGCCCCGCGCGTGGTGCGGCTCCCGAACCGGGTCTTGGGGACGTCGGTGCGGCGGTATTCGGATCGGTGGTGCGGCGGTGCGGGCTGCCTCAGCGGGCGGCGGTGTGCACCATGCGGTCGCGACGGGACTGCGACTGCACTTGCGGTTGCAACGGCCCTCCCGCCGCCGGGTTGCGGCGCGGCTGGGCAATCGCCCCGTTCTGGACGTCCATCACGGCGTGCGCCACGAGACCGCCCATCGGGTCGTGCCTGATCAGGTCCCGGAGCCGGGAGCGCGATGAGCGCCCCTCGTTCCCGGGGTAGAGGTGCTTGCCGAGTCCGACCGCGTGGGCCAGTGCGGCGAGCGCCGCGGTCCGCGGGTCCGGCGGTACACCGGTGCGGATCGCACTGTCCAGCCGGGATCTGATCTCCCGACTGATCGCCGTGTCCGTCGCCTGGTAGCGAGTCGTCGGCAGCACCCCGCACATCTGGCCCGCCACGGCATGCACCATGCCGCACCGCTCCAGATGCGAGAGATAGGTCTGGCGCAACCCCAGTCGGGGTCCGCCGATCCAGTGGACGGCCCGAACCGGGCTGCCGCGTCGGCGCAGCAGTTCCAGTGCGGAGTCCAGTGTTGGATCTCCTGTCGGCCGTGGCATCACCACGGCGATACGATCCCCGTCAGGGGCTATCCGTCCTGCCAGAGCCAGCTCCACTAGCTGAGCTCCGGCGAGGCCGAGGTCGAGCGACTGCGGCTGCGCTGTGGTACCCGTGGTCGGGTCCAGAGCGAGCAGCAGAAGCTCCTCCGGAATTGTTCTGCGGCTCCTGCCCATCCATGCCTCCCCGCGTGGATGAATGACAGGGTGACCCCTCTCACATTGGTCTGTCGAGAGTGCCTGGGTGCTTCGTGCGGGAACCGGCAGGTATGTCGTTCTCGTCTGGCAACGCAGCCGAGGGTTCACACAGGACACTGGTAGATGGTTCGGACAGCGCGGGGGCGGCCCCGCAGCGCAGGAGGAGGCATCGGTGGCGGGCGAGTCCCCCGACAAGTCGGAGCAGCGGAAGTCGTCGGGAACGGTTCGGAGCGACCGCGATCCGCGGCTTGCCGTCTTGCGTGAATCGGCTTCCCCGGCGGAGTCCGGCGGCAAGCAGGACACGGCGACGGCGGTCTTCCGTACGAAGCCGGTCGAGAGCGGCGAGGACGCGGAGCGCGCCGAGGACGTTGAGGGTGCCGAGGGCACGGAGAACGCCTCTGAGGGCCCCGAGGCGACCTCCACGCCTTCCGGGCCTGCCGAGCCCGGGGAGGGCGACGCGCGGCTGCGTGCGGCGGTGGCTGCGTGGGTGGAGAAGGGTGACGGCGACGCCACAGGCGCTGCTGCCGACGAACCCGAGGCCGCCGACGACGTCGCGAAGCCCGAAGCGGTCACGGAGAGCGACACGACCGCGCCGGCGGAAGAGGCGGGCGGGAGTGGGACGGACTCCGCCGAAGCGACCGCGGACGAACCGGCTGCATCGAGCGCGGACGCGGCAGCTGTGGCTGAAGTGGCGGACGACGCCGCAGAAGCAGAAGCAGACACCGATCACGATGCGGATGACGAGGCCGCCGACAAGCCTGCGGCGTCCGATGACGTCGCAGCCGCAGCCGCAGCCGCAACCACTGACGCGGACGACGGCGAGGACGAGCCTGCGGTCTCCGGCGATGCCTCCGACGAGACCCGGGTCTCCGAGGGGCGCGAGGAGAGCCACGCAGCGGACGCCACGGGCAACAAGAGCGGCGGTGACAGCGAACCCGCGGCGGCCGACGACGCTGACGCTGACGCTGCGGCCAAGGGTGCCGAGACCACCGGCGCCGACGTTGCGGACCCCGCCGAGGATGCCGGCGACGCCGGTGACAGCGAACCCGCGGCGGCTGCCGACGCCGACGCCGCCGCCGTGGCCAAGGGCGCCAAGACCACCGGCGCCGATGTCGTGGACCCCGCCGGCGACACCGACGACACGGGTGACACCGACGGCACCGAGCCCACTGCGGACCAGCGCGGAATCGATCAGCCCACGGCCGTTTTCAAGACGGTCCGGCGCGACCGGATCGACCAGCCGACGACCGCGCTGAAGATCACCCGTCCCTCGGCGAAGCCCGAGGAGAAGCCGGAGCCCGAGAGCCCAGCCGAGCGCACCAGCCAGTTCGTACCGCTCCGCCGCGACGACGCACGCCCCGCCCCGGCGCCCCGCAAGCCCGGGACGACTGGATCCGCAGCCGCCCCGGCCGCCCGGCCGAGCCCTGAGCCGGCCCCCGCCCCCTCGCTCAGCGGAGCCGAGCGCACCCGGCAGCAGCCGATGCCGCCCCGGCCGCCGCTCGACCTGCTGGCCGAGCTGACGAACACGCCCCCGCCCCCGGAGACGCCGGTCCGTACCGCCGTTCGCCGGGTCAAGATCTGGACCCCGCTGGTCCTGCTCCTCCTGGTCGTCTTTGCGATCGTGCAGGTTGTGCGTCCGCTGCCGACGCCCGTCCTGGCGCTGTCGGCCGACCCGACGTACACCTTCAAGGGGGGTGACCCGAGCCTGGCCTGGCCTGGACAGGGCCAGTCCGCGGTGACGGTGGACGGTGTGGGATCCCTCGGTACCGAGGGGGCGCAGAGGCCCGTACCGATCGCCAGTGTCGCCAAGGTCATGACGGCGTACGTGGTTCTCAAGGACCACCCCCTCACGGGCAAGGAGGAGGGGGAGAAGATCACCGTCGATCAGCAGGCGGAGGACGAGTCCAAGCGCCCGGAGGAGTCGACGGCCCCTCTGAAGAAGGGACAGCGGCTCACCGAGAAGCAGCTGCTCCAGCTCCTGATGATCCCCTCGGGGAACAACGCGGCGCGTCTCTTCGCCCGCTGGGACGCCTCGAACGAGGCGGCCTTCGTGGCGAAGATGAACGACGAGGCCAAGGCGCTCGGGATGAACAGCACCACATACACGGACCCGAGCGGTCTGAAGAAGACCACGATGTCCACCGCAGCGGACCAGCTCAAGCTGGCCAAGGCAGTGATGCAGAACGATGTGTTCCGGCAGATCGTCGACACACCCCAGATCGACATCGAGGGCATCGACGGCACGATCTACAACAACAACACCCTTCTGCTGCAGCCCGGTGTGAGCGGCATCAAGACGGGCTCCTCCACCCCGGCCGGCGGCAACCTCCTCTGGTCCGCGAACACGATGGTGGACGGCAAGAAGCTCTGGATCTACGGAGCCGTCATGGGCCAGCAGGCCGGCACCGGCCGGGTCTACGACAGCCTTCAGCAGTCGCTGGACAAGAGCCTCAAGCTCATCCAGGGCGCGCAGAAGGCCGTCACCTCCGCAACGGTCGTCAAGAAGGGCGACGTCGTCGGGTACGTGGACGACGGCTTCGGCGGCAAAACGCCGGTGGTCGCGACGGAGAACCTCAAGGCGGTGGGCTGGCCGGGCCTCAAGGTCGAACTGTCCGTGACGGGGAACGGCAAGAAGATCTCGAACACCGCGACAGCGGGCACAAAGGTCGGCATGGTGACCGTGGGATCGGGGGCCGGCAAGGTCAGTGCTCCGGTGGCCCTTCAGCAGGACATGAAGGAACCGACGTTCGGCCAGAAGCTGACCCGGATCAGCTGACGCCTGCAGGGAAGGGGGTGCCGGTCCCGGCACCCCCTTCCCTGTTGCGCACGTGTTAGCGTCCCCGGACAACCGGGGAGCGCCGGACCGCGTCCTCACACGTGTACCGAATGGGGCGCGGGCACGAAGTACGGGGACAGGGGTACGGGGCCGGCGGAGACGGGGAGAGACCGTAGTGACCACCGCGGAGCCGAGATCCGGCCGTGCAGCGGCCGGGAGCAGCGATGTGCGAGGCGACGTGACGAGCGGCAGCGGTGGCGGGAACACGGGCGTCCGGCTGCCGGCCCCGCGTACCCCCGAACCCCGGGCCGAGGTGCCAGGGCGGACCCGCGCCCGGCGGCTGCTGCGTCACCCCGTCACCATCGCGACGGCGGCCGCCGCGGTCACCCACATCCTCTGGTTCTTCTTCTTCGCGAACAGTGGCGGCGACCTCGCGGCGCAGGATGCCTGGGCCGAGTTCGTCGGCCGGCATCCGGGTACCGCGTACAACCTCGCCTGGTACGGGGGCATGCACCCCGTCTCGTACAGCGTCGTGTCGCCGTATGTGATGTCGGTGCTCGGCGTGCGGACGACGATGATGGTCGCCGGGACCGTCTCGGCGGCGCTGACCGCGCTGATCCTGGTCCGGGTGCGGGCCGTCCGCAATCCGCTCGCCTGCTCGCTCGCCGGGGTGTTCGCGTATCTGTGCAACGCGCTGTCCGGACGCGTGACGTTCGGGCTCGGCCTCATGTTCGCGGTGGGTGCGGTGGCCGCGGTGTTCTGCTGGCCCTACCTCCGGTGCGAGCACCGGCTCCACCGGAGCAACTGTCGCTGCGCCCCCCGTAGGCGGTGGGCGAAGGCAGCCGTCGCCGCCCCGCTGGCCGGGCTCGCGACGGCGAGCAGCCCCGTGGCCGGACTCTTCGTGGGTGTGGTCGCCGCGGCGCTGTTCCTGAACAAGCGGCGCCCGGGGGCGTACGCGCTGGGCCTGGCCCCGGTCGCGGTCGTGGCGCTGTCCGCGTGGCTGTTCCCCTTCTCCGGTACGCAGCCGATGTCGATCGGGACCCTGTCGTTGCCGTTCCTCTTCGCGGTCCTCGTCTTCGTCCTCGTACCGCGCGACTGGAAGACGGTCCGTACCGCAGCCGGCGTGTACGGCGTCGGGACGCTGCTGACCTATGTGGTCGACTCGCAGATCGGCTCGAACGTCACCCGGATGGCGATGCTGTTCGCCGGTGTGGTGCTGCTCGCCGCGCTGCCGTACGCGGTGCCGCGCTCCCGGCGCTGGTACGCGCTGGTCCTCGCGTTCGTCGGGATGAACTTCTGGATCGGCTTCAAGGGCGTCGACGACATCGTCCGGACCGCCCCCACCGCTTCCTGGACGCGTGAGCTGGCCCCGCTCGTCAATGAGCTGCAGAAGGTCGGCGCCGAGCGCGGCAGGGTCGAGGTCGTGCCCGCGAGCAGCCACCGGGAGGCGTCCGCACTCGCGCCGTACGTCAATCTGGCCCGCGGCTGGAACCGGCAGGCCGACATGGAGCGCAACCCGCTCTTCTACGACGACACCCTGAACCCCGCGAACTACCGCCAGTGGCTTGACCGCTGGGCCGTGCATTACGTGGTGCTGCCCAAGGGGCAACCGGACGCCACCGGCGCGGTGCAGGAGGCGGAGCTCGTCCAGAAGGGGCAGCCGTATCTGCGCAGGATCTGGTCCGACTCCAACTGGCAGCTCTTCGAGGTCGACAGCCCGGTGCCGCTGGCCGATCCGCCGGCGACCGTGGACCGGGCCGGCGACGGCGAACTGACCATTCATGTGAAGCGGGCGGGCCGGGTGCTGATCCGGATTCCGTACTCGCGCTGGCTCGCCCTGGTCGACGACGAGGGCAAGAGCGTGGAGCGGCCGCAGGAGACCGAGGCGTCCAAGCAGCGCGCCGACCAGGACAGCCCGCGGACCTTCGTCAACACCAACGGCTGCCTGATCAAGGCGGACGAGAACGCCGACGGCGACGAGTGGACGGAACTGCTCGCGCCGCGCGCCGGGGTGTACCGGCTGGCAGCGCCGTACCAGCTCTCGCCGGGCACACCGTGCCCGGAGGAACTTCGCTGAGCGGTGCAGACGGTTTTGACCGGGTGCCCTGCGAACGGTGTGCGGACTGGAAGCGTTCGCAGCTGACGGGTCATACCCAGGTCTGATCCCGTAATCCAGCCCCTGATCCGACGCCTCCGGAGGGGAGACGAAGGCATCGTCGTCCACATGACGAACCCAACGGCCCTCACGGTCACCCCGGTTACATCCGTCGGCGCCTGGCTGCGCGGCGTGCTGCCTGTCGAGCGATTGGGGGCCGCCGGCTTCCCTGGACGCTGGGTGGGGGGCGCCGCCATGGTGCTCGGTCCGCTCCTGATGCTGGCGGGTGCGTTGCTCCGAGCCCGCTTCCACTTCTTCTACCCGGACCAGCTCGCCGCGTACGCGCAGCATCCCACCTTGATGGCGGCCGCGTACGGCCTCTTCGCTGCCGGGAGTGTGCTGCTCTGGCCTGCCGTAGCCGTGGTCGCCACCCGGATCGGCGCGCGCAGCGCGGGCTGGGGGCTGTGGGGCGGGTTGTTGGTCATCTCAGGGCTGTTCGCCCGCGCCTTCCACGCCGGGGTGGACCATCTGGCCTTCCAGCTGGTGCGTTCTCAGGGGGTGGAGTCCGCCGGCCAGGTGGTCTCGGCCGGTTACGGCGCCTTCCATGTGTTCTCCGTGCTGAATCTCGCCATTGTCGCGGGTTGGGTTGTCCTCGCCCTCGGGGCGTGGCGCACCCGTGTGCTCGGCCCGGTTCGAGCCATTGCCCTCGGTCTGGCCGCGGCGCTGCCGCTTGGAGTCCTCAAGGGGACGACGCCCCTGTCGCTGGTCGCACTGGTGGGACTGTGTGTCGGCCTGGTGCCGTTGGGCTGCGGCTTGCTGCGCCAGGGGCCCCGCCCCAGCCGAACGGCGGTGCTGCGCTGGGTGCCCCTGTCCCTGGTGACGCTCGGTCTGATGGTGCTCTTTGGGCAGGCCGGCTGAGTGGGTGCGTACGGATACGGTCGGGGCATGAAGCCCAGGGGCCGCCGTCATCTCTACGCTCTCGACCTCACCGCGGCGCTGGCCCTGACTGCCGTATACGTCAGCTTCGTCCGGCTGACCGCTGATGACGGTCAGCCCGCCTATTCAGGCCCGTTCTGGCTGGGCTGCCTGGTTGCCGCCGCGGTCGGCCTTCCGGTCGCGGTACGGCGCCGGTGGCCGCTCGCCGTTTTGGGTATTGTGCTCGCCGCGCTGGCCGCGGCGTCGCTGCTCGACATCACCCGGGAGCCGTACGCCGCCGCGGGCCTGGCGGCCTATCCGGTAGCTCTGTCCGAACCCACACGCCGATCCGTGCGCGCGCTTGCACTGGCATTGCCGGTTGCGGGCGGCGCCGTCTACGTCGGCGAAGCGGTGGTCACCCCGGCTGAGGACTGGCGGGGTGCCGTGGGGGTGGCCGGTCTCGTGCTGCTGGTGATCGGTGGGGCCTGGTGCGCGGGGTTCATCGTGCGCGGACGTCGCGCGGAGACCAGGCGAGAGGAACGGCGTCGGTCGGAGCGGGCGCTGGACGAGGAACGCCTGCGGATCGCCCGTGAATTGCACGACATCGTGTCGCACAATCTCAGCCTCATCGCCGTGAAGGCGGGCGTCGCCGGTCATGTCGCGGAGGCCGCCCCGCAGGAGGCACGGGCCGCACTCAAGGTCATCGAGGAGACCAGCCGTTCCGCGCTGATCGAGATGCGGCGCACCCTCGGCGTACTGCGCACCTCGGGTGCGCCCCTGGGGCCGGCTCCGGACCTCGGCCGCCTGGACACGCTTGCCGCGGAGGCGGACCGGGCCGGGGTAGAGGTCCACCTGACGGTCAACGGCACACAGGGCCTGGCCGAGGGGACTCAGTTGACCGTCTACCGGATCGTCCAGGAGGCCCTCACCAACTGCGTGCGGCACGCGGCACCGACCCGCTGCCACGTCACGGTCGAAGCGGATGCGCGTGAGATCCGTATCGAGATCACCGACGCGGGCCCACCGGCCGGCCGTCGACCGGCGGGGGGTGAACTGCCGGGCGGGTACGGCCTGCTGGGGATGCGAGAGCGGGCGATGATGTACGGCGGCAGCTTCGCGGCGGGGCCCCGACCGGATGGCGGATTCGCCGTGTCTGTCCGGCTGCCTGTTGAAGGAGAGCGACAAGGGTGAGTGACGAGACCTTGGTCCGGGTACTGATCGCCGACGACCAGGCGATGGTGCGCGGGAGCTTTCGTGTGCTCGTCGACCACACGTCCGGCATGATCGCCGTGGGCGAGGCCGCGAACGGGCGGGAAGCGGTCGACCTCGCGCGCCACGAACGGCCGGACGTCGTGCTGATGGACGTACGCATGCCGGAACTGGACGGCATCGAGGCGACCCGCCAGATCTGCTCGGCCCCGTCCATGTCCGCCGTCCGCGTCCTCATCCTCACCACCTTCGACCTGGACGAGTACGTCTACGGCGCCCTGCGCGCCGGCGCTGCGGGGTTTCTGCTGAAGGACACCCCGCCCGCCGATGTCCTCACAGCTATCGGCGTCGTCGCCGCGGGTGAGTCACTGCTCGCCCCCTCGGTGACGCGCCGCCTCATCGCGGAGTTCGCCCGCCGCCCGGAACCGGGGCGGCCACCGCATCGCTCGTTGGACGGGGTCACGGGCCGGGAACTGGAGGTGCTCGGCCTGATCGCCCGAGGGCTGTCCAACACCGAGATTGCTGAGCATCTCCATCTGAGCCTGGCCACGGTCAAAACCCATATCGGGCGCCTGCTCGCCAAGCTGCGCGCGCGTGACCGGGCCCAGCTCGTGATCGTCGCCTACGAGACCGGGCTCGTAGGCGACCGGCGGCATGGAGCGTGAGGTTCCCGCATCGCGCCCCATCAACGTGCGGCCTGTCACGCCCATTTCGACGGGGACTCGCCGTCTCTCCTGCTGGCCCCCGTAGTTCCCCGTGAGTTCCCGCATGATCTGGCGCGGTTGTGGCACAGGAAGCCCTTGGCTAAGTCCGTGTGGCGGTCCCGCACCCCGCTTCGGCGGCCTCCCGCATGCGCGCGTCCATCGACGTGCTCCGGTCGTACGGGTCGACCTCGGGGCCGTCTCCCGAGTCCGTGACTGCGCGCTCGGCGCTGAACTCGGGGGTGAAGTAGCCGGTGAAGGTGTCACAGCCTCCGTTGGTGGTGTCCACCTTGTAGGAGACGAGGGAGAACGTCCCCGGCTCGATGACCACCTTCGCCGGGTCGTCCCAGCTCATCACGACCTCGCGGCGCACGATGGTGCGCGCGACTTCGTCGCTTCCCGATGCGGCACGTACGACCGGATAGACGTACGTGACATCGGTGGTCACCTCGACCGCACCGCGCTTACCTTCCCGGTACGTGATCCGTCCTCGTGTCTTGACCACGTTCCCGATGAGCCGCACCTTCGATTTCGCGAATCGGCTGAACAGCAGCAGAGGATCGTTCTCCCGGCTGGGCGCGCGGAACGTGGTCGCCAGGTAGTCCTGGACATCCTGCTGATGCGGATTGATCAACGCGATCGCCTTCGTGGGCCGCTCCCCGCGCAGCACATCAGGATCCAGGCTGGACGCGACAAGGAAGTCCCGGGTCCCATCGAGCGCCTGCGCGACCTGCTCCTTGCTCATCCAGCCGGCCGCCCGTGCCGCAGGAAGGCTGATCCCCGCCGCCCCGTCGGCCCACCGTGCCGCCGACGACCCGCTGAACGGCTGTTTCACTGTGGGCTTGAGCTGCCGCCGCCGTTGCCGGCGGGTGATCCGGGGGCTCCGACTCCGCGGCGAGTGGGGCACTCCCGCCGCCTCCGTCTCCGCCTCCGAACCATCCAGCCACCCGCCCCGGATCCAGCGCCACGACCAGCAAGCCGACCGCGACCAGCAGACCGACCAGGTACCAGCCCTTGCCCTGTCGCCGCCGGGCCGGTTGGTGAGTCCGCCACCCCTCTGGCGGGTCGGTCTCCTCCCGCATCCGCCGCGCCACCATCCGGGCCCGCGCCGACGGCTCCTTGGGCGCGCCCTGCGTCCCGGCCTCGGCCTCCCGCAGGAAGCGCTCCCATTCCTCGTCCGGTATGGACGCCCCGTCCTTGCCTACGACGCGTTCCCGTCCCTTCTGGCACACCTGGTCCCGCCCAGGGCCGGTCGTTGTCCGTGCATCATCACACAGCTCAACCGCATCCTCACGAACCCAAGTCCCGTGTAGCCAAAGCTTGAACACCGTCGGCTCGAATCAAGCTCAGAGGATCGGCGGGCGCCCCAACCAGGTCATCCGCCACACCGTGCGCCACTTCATCGGCTTGCGCGGGCCGCACGACGTCCGCATGCCCTCGATGAACCCGGCCCACCAAGCCTTCAGGCCGCTCAAGGACCGGATGCGAGCCATGGTGAGGAGGGTCCACACGCCGAGATGGACCGGAACCAGGGCAATCGGAAGTCGTCGCCGGCCGGCCACACCCAGTTCCGGGCGGTGAACCGGTAGTAGACCGCGTGCCGGGCCGGGGACCCTTGTGGCGCCGGATACTGTTGCCAGTCCGGAGGATTGGCAGGACCGAGGGGGACATCGTGGCGCAGCACCTGGGGCCGCTGGAGCTGGTCGGGGACCGGTGGATAATCGGGGATCCGAAGCGGAAGGACGGTTTGTGCGTGGTGCTCACGCCCGAGGGCATCGAGCACTACAGGCGCGCGGAACCCGCGCCTCAGTCCGTTGTCCAGTGGTCCCAGTTCGTGCAACTGGGAGTACATGCGACCTCCTGGAAGTGGGAGGCCACCCGTACCGGAGGTCACGTCGGAGCGTTCAGCAGGACTCCTTATAGGACCGGGCGTGACGGCTGCTCCCTGCAGGGGCTGCTCCGCCACCCGCACGAGCCGTGGTCGGTGCGGTACACGCACCACAAGCGCCACTACACGGGCAGCCATGTGTTCCTGCTGAAGGCCCTGGTTCGCAAGCTTTCCGAGGCGAAGGCACTGGATCGCCTCGGTGATCCACAGTGGCTGGGCGCGGCCGTCACCAAGTTGTCGCCGGTGACCGCATGGCTCTACAGCTCGGGCAACCGCCTGGTGCAGGAAACCATCGAGAACCTCGACGCCTGAGAGGTCGTCACGTCCCGCACACTCCACGTCTATACGCACGCTTGATCCGACTCATGCCACCCTGTATCGGGCCGTCCGCTCACGCATCGCTCACGCACTGCGGGCTGCTGAGCAGCGCGTGGGTCAGATCTGGCCGAGGTCGATCTCCACTGGGAAGGGGGCCGCTACCTTGAGGACGTCGGTGAATACGTCGCCGTCCCGGTAGGTCTTCGTCGCGGGGTCGAGGACGTAGGTGTACACGAGAGGCACGCCCGTCGCGGCCTGCTCGATCCGCCAGTAGAAGCCGATGCCTGCCTTGGCGTACTGGTCGGCCTTCACGATCCGGTCGGTGGTCTCCGAGCCTGGCGACACCACCTCCGCGACCAGCAGCACGTGCTCAGGGCGGGTGGGGGTGATGTCGATCGTGTCCGCGTGGTACACGACGACGTCCGGGCGGCGATTGGTGAGCGGGACGTCCTGAAGCCGGACGTCGAAGTCCGTGTCGGCGTTCCAGTCCGGGCCCGCGGCGGCATCCAGGGCGTTCGCCAGAATCCGGGCCAGCCGGTTGTGCCGCTTGGACGCACTCGGCCTGACTACGACCATCCCGTCCACGATCTCGATACCGGCGCACTGCTCCTCGGACCAGGACTCGTACTCCTCCACCGTGATCTGCTCATGCATCCACGCCGGGGCCACCATCTCGGCCGTCATGAAGCACCTCCCGGACATTGCGCTGCGGGCCCGATCCCGCTTGCTTCAGCGTACTGTCTGCCGCCCGTCCGGCATGCTGACCTCGCTCACGCCCCATCCTCCGGGGCGTCGGCGGGCAGTTCGGCCTTGGACTTCTCAACCGTCAGGTTCCCGCGGTTGAACGGTCCGACGGGCCGAAGGCAGGAGCGCGGGCGCAGCCAGAGTCGGGTGCCTTGAACTCGTAGAGAAGGTTGCAACTCACCGACGGAGAGCCTTGTGTCCGGTACCGGGAGATGCTTGACATTTCGGTCCCAGCTGATGGTTGTCAGTGGCCCCGCTCACCTGACCGAAGAGGCACCGGATCCCGGGCAACCGAATCCGCCGAAACTGTGGTCTGGAGGGCGAGGGAGGGTGCTCGATGCAGGCCGAACAAGAGGCCGAGTTCCAAGAATTCGTCAGAGCGAGGTGGTCCCATCTCGTACGGACCGCGTATCTGCTCACGGGCGACGTGCACTACGCCGAAGACCTGACTCAGACGGCGCTGGCCAAGGCGTACCGCTCATGGCGGCGCGTCTCGCGCAGCGACAGACCGGATGCGTACGTCCGGCGGATACTGGTCAGCTGCAACAGCGACCGGTTCCGCAAGCGGCGGGTTACGGAGGCTCTCACCGCGGCGCCGCCGGAGGTGGCCGGGCACGACGAGGCCGTCTCGTGGGCCGACGAGCGCAGCGCCCTGCTCGCGGCGCTGGCCGGACTACCGCCAAAGCAGCGGGCGGTGATCGTCATGCGCTACTGGGAGGACCTGTCCGAGGCCGAGGTCGCCGAGATGCTCGGCTGCTCGCCCGGCACGGTCAAGAGTCAGGCGTCCAAGGCGCTGGCGAAGTTGCGTACGTATCCGGGGCTCGCGCAGGTCGTGGACGAACCTGTCCGCAGCCGAGTGTCGTCCGGGCAGGAAGGCAGCAGGTGAACGAGGAACAGAAGCAGCAGGGGACTGGAACCAGCGGGGACTTCGAGGAGCAGCTGCGCGAGCTGCTCGCCGAGGACGCGAACACAATCCGGCCCGCGCCGGTGCCGTATCCGGTGATCCGCCGCCGGGGCACGATCGAGCGGCGACGCCGGGTGGCGGCGACCGGGGCGGCCCTGGTGACGCTGGCGGCGATGCCCGTGGGGGCGTACGCGCTGGCCGACGGGGATGCAGGTGGGAACACGGTGGCATCGACACCGTCGGTCAGCGCCACACCGCGGACATCAGCGAAGCCGACACCGACGCCGTCCGCGTCGCCGGCGAGGCCCGCGCGGCCGGCCACGAAGGACCAGCTCCTTGACGGGATCACCTTCGGGCAGGCCGTCAACGGGCTGAAGAAGTGCCTCGCATACGACCAGTCGCACACACGCGGCTCGTCCGGCTTCCGCACGGACTTGGGCGCGGCCCAGGAGTACCGGATCATCCTGGCGATGAACAGCATCGGCGACTCCAACGCGCCCGGCGATGGCATGTACGTCGTCGCGGTGAAGGAGCAACCGAAGCAGACCCGACTGATCTGCAACGTGAAGGACGGCAAGGCAACCGGCATCAACGCCAGCGTAGGCTCCGACGATGTGCCGGGAGCCGGCCCCGTGATGGCCGACATCAACGGCGGCAAGCTCTACCAGCAGTCGGTCCTCGACCGCGGCAACTGGAAGCTGCCGTTCCGGTGGGGTGTCATCGGCACCGTCGAGCCGTCAGTGGCCCGGGTGACCGTCTCCTACGGCGGCGCCACCAGCCAGGCCGCCCTGGACCACGGCTGGTTCGTCGCCGCTGGTGTCCTGAACCAGCAGGTCACCATGGCCCCGCGCATCAAGGGTTATGACGCCGACAGCAAGCTGGTCTACGACTCCGACGAGGACAAGAACCACGAGAAGCGGCTGCCCTAGCGCCACCCGGTCAGGGCGCCACACAGGGGGCGGCGCCCCCGGAATTCGGTCAGCGTGCGGCACGAGGGCCTTTCTGGTCGCCGGTGCAGATGTGGCAATCCACACCGGGCCAGAAGGCCCTCGCCCACCTTGAGATCCCTGAGCCAAGAGCCCCGCCACCAACCTCTGTGGACAGAACAGGCCCTAGTGCTCAGTCCCGCTCGTTGACACCTCGTGCCGGACTGTTCGCTCACGCGCCCGGGTGCTCTTTGCCTACGGTGGAGCGGGCACCGGCGCACGCGAGCCCAGCAAGATCTACAAGGAGCGGGCTGGCTGCGCTGGCGCAGCTGTTGGACTACCGGCACCGCGGCCAAGCAGAGCAGCGCGGTTCCTCCAACCGATTGAAGAAGGTATGGGGATCAGGCTGCTCGCTCGCGCGCATGGCGCCTGTCGGGGCCTTGTCGCTGGACGCACCACCTCCCGGCGGGCGCGGCGCGTACCAGCCTGTCGGGCAAGGCGCTGCCTCATCTATGCCAGATGATCATGGACGCGTCACGCTGACACGAGGGGGCATTCGTTACCGGAACCGAAGGGTCACCAGGGAGGCGTCGTCCTCCTGAACGAACACTGTCACTGCGTCGTGCTCGGTACGGCGGGCGGCGGCAAGACGACGACGGCGGCCCACTGGGCTCACCACCTGGCCACGGCTCCAAGAATCGGAGGACGCATCCTGCTCGGCACCTGCAACAAGGCGCTCGTTACCTACCTTGGGCATGGGCGCGGCGCCGCCGAACCTGCAGATCGAGACGTACCACACCCTCGCACCACGCATTCGGCGGCCGTGGGGCCTCCAGTGGCGGACCATGCTGTGGCGCCGAAGGCTGATTTTCCCCCGTGGGTGTCCGGAGTGAGTAGGCTCCTTCGAGCTAGCTGTCACTAACATTAATGTTACTAACTGTAATGTTAGTAACCATAGGATGTTGGGTAACACTCGGGAAGGCGGCGACATGGCAGATTTCGTGGGCAGGCGGCACGAGCTCGAGACGCTGGATCGCGAGCTGGGCAAGGTGACGGCCGGGGTCGGCGGGGAGAGGCCCGGGCGGTGCGTGATGCTTCGGGGGCGCCGCCGGGTGGGTAAGTCGCGGTTGGTGGAGCGGTTCGCCGAGAGGTCTGGTGCGCCGTTCCTCTTCTATGCCGCCACAGGGGCGTCGCCGGGGGCGGACCTGGAGCGGCTCAGCCAGGATGCGCAGTCATCCAGCCTTCCGCTGGCGAATCTGCTGTCCGCGGCCCGCCCGGCGAGTTGGGACGCCGCCTTCGATGTACTGGCGGCGGCACTGCCGCACGACCGGGCGAGTGTGGTGGTCATGGACGAGGTGCCCTATTTGATGGATGCGGAGGGCGCCTTCGAGGGCATGCTTCAGCGGGCCTGGGACCGAGTGCTGGAGAAGAAGCCGGTTCTGTTGGTTCTCATCGGCTCCGACCTGTCGATGATGGAAGCGCTGAACAGCTATGGACGCCCGTTCCACCAGCGCGGACGGGAGATGGTGCTGGGTCCGCTCAACCCGGCGGAGGTGGGCGAGATGCTCGGCCTCGATCCCGCCTCGGCCTTCGATGCGGCCTTGATCACTGGTGGACTGCCTCTGATCTGTGCAGAGTGGACGCACGGCGCCGGGATGTGGGAGTTCCTGCAGACGGCACTCAGTGATCCGGTCTCGGCCTTGCTGGTGTCGGCGGAGCGCTCGCTCGCTGCAGAGTTCCCCCAGCAGGTCCAAGCCCGCACCGTCCTCTCGGCGATCGGCAGCGGTGAGCGGACGTTCTCCAATATTGCCCGCGCCGCCGGCGGCATTGGGGCGACCCCGCTACAGCGGTCGCTGGGGATCCTTGCGGACAAGCGGGTGATCGCGGCGGAGCTTCCCGTGTCCACGCGGCCTTCGAAGGATCGTCGCTACCGGGTCGCGGATCCCTACCTCCGTTTCTGGCTGAAGCTCCTGGGGCCGGCGATGGAGGAGATCGAGCGGGGCCGGGGTGACCTGACGCTGCAGCGCATCCGTGACAACTGGACCAGCTGGCGTGGCAGGGCCGTTGAACCTCTGGTGCGTGAGGCGCTGGCACGGCTGCTGCCCGACGCGAACCTCCCTGCCGCCCCCGCCATCGGCGGTTACTGGACCCGTACCAACGATGTGGAGATCGACATCGTGGGAGCGGACCGCGCGCCGATCGCCAAGGAGCTGTTGTTCGTCGGCTCGGTGAAGTGGCTGGAGAAATCCCCGTTCGACCGGCATGATCTTGCGGCGCTGCACCAACACCGCGCCGCGCTCACGCCTGCTCCCGTGCCTGTGATCGCTGTCTCGCGCAGCGGGACCGACTGTGCGGGGCTCGACGCTGCGTACGGCCCGGCGGAACTCCTCTCGGGGTGGTCCTCCTGAGCAGCCGGGATACGTGTTGGGCCGGAGGCGTACGGCCTGCTGGCCGAACTTGGGCCGGCCGAGCCTCTGGCCCCGATACTCGATCCTGCCGCTCAACTCCACGAACCCGCCCATAGCCGGTCCGCCGGCGCATGCGGTCGCGCCCGTCCTCAACTCGCTTCTTGTCTTCGACCGATGCCGCATGAGCGATGTTGTCTGCCAGTTCTGAGGAGGAGCGGACCTGCACGTGCGAGGGGGTACTTAGTTCGTCCAGTACTTCGGCAGTGTGCTTGGGTGCGTCCTCGTCCACTGGGTTCCCTTCGCGAGACATCATGTGACTGAACCGGAGCGGACTGTAGGTCCCGCTCACGGAGCGCACGCAAGTGCGCAGGGGCGCGCGCAAACGCGAGTGCGGCCAGGTCGAGTTGTGACGTCTCTACTGAGATTCGTCGCGCGATGTCGCTCGCCACAACTCCTGAGCTGCGGCGATGCCTGAGTCACAGGCGGCTTCACTCGAAGATCACCTCTCATCGGGCTTCCGCCGGTGGAGGTGGCTAAGACGCGGTACAGGCTGCGACCACGGCTCAACGGGCTGCGACATGGCAGTAGTTGGTTCCCTATACCGTTACCTCGTTAACTGTCGTTCGAGGAGGACACCTGTGTCGGATGAGTCAGAAGAGACCATGCTCACCCACATCCCGCCCGACGGGGTCGCCCCGGGAAACGGCTACAGCCATGTGGTTGTGGGCGAAGGGCGACTGGTTGTCATCTCCGGGCAGGTCGCACTGGACGAAAAGGGAAATGTGGTCGGGGAGAACGACGCCGCCGCCCAGGCCCGTCAGGTCTTCGAGAACCTGCGGCGCTGTCTGGCGGCAGGCGGCGCTACGTTCGCGGAGGTCGCGAAATTCACCTTCTACGTAACCGACGTCGCCATACTGCCGGAGGTGCGGGCCGCCCGCGACGCGTACATCGACACCGCGCGTGCGCCGGCCAGTACCGCAGTACAGGTGGCCGCCCTGTACCGGCCGGAGCTCATGCTGGAGGTGGAAGCCCTGGCCGTGATCCCCTGGTGACTCAGTAACCCTCTGACCGGGTGGTTGAACGGATACATCTTCGCGACGAGAAACGGCCGGCCGGTAGAGCCGCGCAACGTCTACCGGTCCTTCACGCGGGTCGCCGCTGACGCCCGTCTGCGGGTGGTCCGGCTGCACGACGCCCGGCACGGCTGCGCCACGCTACTGACCGCCGCAGGCGTCGCACCGAGGGTCATCATGGAAATCCTCGGCCACAGCCAAATCAGCATCACGATGGACGTGTACACGCACGTCGTGCACGACACCCAGCGGGAAAACGATTGGCCACATGGATCGGCTGCTCAAGCGCCTTCTACCGGCGGCCTGAGGGGCGACTGCCGTCAAATTGCGCCGTCAAAAGGCCCCGGACCATGATCGGTCCGGGGCCTTTTGCCCGGTGCCCCCGGCAGGATTCGAACCTGCGACACCCGCTTTAGGAGTTCGAGCCAGGGGGCCCGATAGTGCCGGAAGACCAGAGGCGTGAGGCTGTCTAGAAGTGGTGGCGGTTACTGCTGTCCGCCGTCGTTGATGTCACGTGTAGATGTCATGATCGGGGGTTCGACGCCTTCTGAGATCTGTCGGGCGACCTCGTCGATGAGCTGTGGCATCATCCGTCCAGCGTCTTCGCTCTCCAGGGCCTCCAGGAGTGCCGGGCGGACCTGCCCGTACGGCTGCCGGGCATGGGCGGTCCAGGTTCGACTGACGGCCCGCCCCACCCGAGCCAGGTGTGCCCTGATGTGCGGCACTACCTCGTCGTACTCGCTCGGGTCCGTGGCCATGGAGACAGTCGATCAAGGCTGACTGATGAGGTCAAGGCCACGGTGCGCTCTGAGCTTGGGAGTCACCGGCCCGAATCGGTTAGCTGTGGCCGCGACCTGCGGAAACAGTCGTGCTCCCGGCCACGCGTAGCGCGAATGACTGACCGCTGTTGACCGGTGTGCCTCGGTCGTTCTGGCATGCATCTGGCACGGCCCGCCGGGATTCAGTCCCTGGTGCCCGTCTCGCTCGACGGCACTTCACGGTGGCATCAACGCCTCCTATGCGCCGTCTTGCTCTTTGACCTCAACGATTTCCTGAACTCCCGTACAATCTTTGGCGCCCACTGCAGGTCGCTCTGTTGCAGGAACTACGGAATCGCCGGCGGCTCCCCCGCCGACATCACGGTCAATGACAGCCCCCCACGCCATCCTCACTCCCACCCGTCCGCGAAGCCTGTCCCCCTGTGCAGTCGTCTTCGCGGGTCCTCAAGTCAGAAGGCACATGAAAACCAGACGCCCCCTGCGCATTACCCTGGCAACCGCGACGGCGTTGGCCCTCACCGGCGGCTTCCTCACCCTGGCGG
>NZ_JBITER010000040.1:0-57473 GCF_044455345.1 Streptomyces sp. NPDC051286
GGCGCCAAGAGCGACAAGGGCGATGCTCACGCGCTGGCGGACATGGTCCGGATCGACCGGGCCCAGCTGCGGCCGGTGGCCGGCGACAGCGAGGCGGCCCAGGCCGTCAAGGTCGTCGCCCGCGCCCACCAGACCCTGATCTGGGAACGCACCCGCACCTTCCAGCGGCTGCGTTCCACGCTGCGGGAGTACTTCCCCGCCGCGCTGACCGCCTACGCTGACCTGGCCTTGACCAGCACAGACGCGCTGGAACTGCTGATCAAGGCACCCACACCTGCAACAGCGGCGAAGCTGACCCGCACCCAGATCACGGCCGTCCTGGCCCGGCACTGCCGCCGCAACCGGGACGCGAAAGCGGCCACCGTCCAGACCGCCCTGCGCGAGCCGCAGCTCGGCCTGCCCGAGCCGGTCACCGCCGCCTACGCGGCCGCAGCCACCGCCCACGCCCGCCTGATCATCGCGCTGAACGAGCAGATCGACGCGATGGAAGTACAGGTGAAAGCGCATTTTCTCGCGCACCCGGACGCTGAGATCTACCTCTCGATGCCCGGCATCGGTGAGATCACCGGCGCCCGGGTGCTCGCCGAGTTCGGGGACGACCCCACCCGCTACACCTCTGCGAAGGCCCGCAAGAACTACGCCGGCACCAGCCCCGTCACCCGGGCCTCCGGCAAGACCCGCACCGTCCAGGCCCGCTACGTCCGCAACAACCGCCTGGCCGACGCGCTCCAGACCCAAGCCTTCTGCGCACTGCGGGCCTCGCCAGGAGCCCGTCGCTACTACGACAAGCAACGAGCCCGCGAGGCCGGCTACAACCCCGCCCTCCGCCAGCTCGGCAACCGCCTCGTCGGCATCCTCCACGGCTGCCTCAAGACCCGCACCACCTACGACGAAGCCACTGCGTGGTCACACCACGCCTACCCCCAGCCCGCTTGACACCCCAACGACATGGGGTGTCTGACACCTTACGAAGGCAGAGACGATGACCACGCAAACCCACCACGTCGACCACGAACTCATTCGGGCCGCGGCCCACGTCGCGCGCACTCGCTGCCGGGGCGACAACCACACCATGGCGGCTGCGGCCCGCGCCCAGGACGGCCGGATCATCACCGCGGTGAACGCTTACCACTTCACTGGAGGCCCCTGTGCTGAGCTGGTCCTCATCGGCGCGGCAGCCGCCCAAGGCGCCTACGAGCTGGACACGATCGTCGCCGTGGGCGACCGTGACCGGGGCGTCGTTCCCCCCTGCGGCCGGTGCCGACAGGTCCTGCTCGACTACTTCCCTGCCCTGAAGGTCATCGTCGGTGCAGACGACCGCCTCCGGACCCTTTCCGTCATCGACCTGCTTCCCGAAAGCTACGTCTGGGCCGATCACCAGCTCGACGTTGAGCAAACCGAGCCACTCAGCCCAAGCTGACACCGCCCGACGACAACAGGGCGAACGTTGCCTGATGCGGCACGAGCAGGCAGGCAGACGCGTTTACTCCCGGGGAGGTTCACCGGCTCCCCACCGCATGGTGAACGGTCTCATCCAGTTGAGTAGCTCCGTCAACGGGACGTGCCCCACACCCAACCAAGGGTGCAGGACACGTTCCGGACGAGCCAGGGGACGTCAGGCGGCGGCAACCACAGCCTGCGGCTCGTCCACAGGGGACGACGTCGCCGTGTTGTACTGGTCGCGGTCGAGGATCTTCTCCCGCGAGGCCACAATCAACGGCGTGACAACTTGCCCAGCAACGTTGGTGGCCGTGCGCATCATGTCCAGGATCGGGTCGATGGCCATCAGCAGACCCACACCCTCCAGCGGCAGACCCAGCGTCGACAGCGTGAGGGTCAGCATGACCGTCGCACCGGTGAGACCGGCGGTGGCCGCCGAGCCGATCACCGAGACGAACGCGATCAGGACGTAGTCACCGACACCCAGCTGCACGTCGAAGATCTGGGCGATGAAGATCGCCGCCAGCGCCGGGTAGATCGCGGCGCAGCCGTCCATCTTCGTGGTCGCCCCGAACGGGACACTGAAGCTCGCGTACTCCTTCGGGACGCCGAGACGCTCGGTGACCTTCTGGGTGACCGGCATCGTGCCGACCGAGGAGCGGGAGACGAAGGCCAGCTGGATCGCGGGCCAGGCACCCTTGAAGAACTGGACCGGGTTGACCTTGGCGACGGTGGCGAGCAGCAGCGGGTACACACCGAACAGCACCAGGGCGCAGCCGATGTAGACGTCGGCGGTGAACGTCGCGTACTTGCCGATCAGGTCCCAGCCGTAGTCGGCGATCGCATAGCCGATGAGGCCGATGGTGCCGATGGGGGCCAGCCGGATGACCCACCACAGGGCCTTCTGGAGGAGCTCCAGGATCGACTCGCTGAGCGTGAGGATCGGCTGGGCCTTCTCGCCGAGCTGGAGCGCGGCGATACCGGCGACGGCGGCCATGAAGACGATCTGCAGGACGTTCAGCTCGGTGAACGGGGTGATCACGTTCTCCGGGATGATGCCGGTGAGGAAGTCGAGCCAGGAGCCGGCGTGCTCCGGCAGCTTGCCGTCCTTCGGCGTGAGGCCGGTTCCGGAGCCCGGGTTGGTGATCAGACCGATCGCGAGGCCGATGGCGACCGCGATCAGCGAGGTGATCATGAACCAGAGCAGGGTCCGGGTGGCCAGCCGGGCAGCGTTGTTGACCTTGCGCAGGTTGGTGATCGACACCAGGATCGCGAAGAAGACGAGGGGTGCGACGGCCAGCTTCAGCAGCTGGACGAAGAGGTGGCCGACCTTGTCGAGCGTGGTGTAGAGCCAGTTGATGTCCTGGCTGCGGGCGAGCCACCCGAGCAGCACGCCGAGGACGAGACCGGCGATGATCTGGGCCCAGAACGGGACCTTGGGTATACGGAATCCGGAGCCGGACGGCTTGCCGGCGGTGGCGGACGCGGGATTCGCGGACACGGACACACTCCTGATGTGACGCATCGGGGCGCACGGGGGCGAGACGGGGGGGGGGACGGGGGTGCGGCGCCCGCGTCAGGGGCGGCGCCGCTGCATGGTGCCGGTTCGACGTTGCGGCTAACAGACCGCGGACATACAGCGGCAGAGATCGACATGCAGGCGCGCCACGAGCGGAATGCTCGCCGAACGGCGGGGGCGCACAGCTGTCTTCATGCCGAACACGTTAACACTTGAACTTTGAGAGCCTCAAAGATCTTCTTTGGGGAACCATGACCTGCCCGGCCCCGGGAAATGACGAAACCCCAGTACATGAGCGGGAAGCTCGGTACTGGGGCCCGAAGAAGATCTCTGCGGCTGTGAGGAACCTTACGTATCCCCCTACCCGATACGCACGCGGCCCTCACGGGCTCCACGCGCGCGCTACGCGACGTCGTCCTCCTGGCCCTGGTTCGCCGCCAGCCGCGCCTTGGCACGGTCGATCCTGGGAGCGATCTGCGCGGACATCTCGTCACGCTGCTTGCGCAGCAGCACGTAGCTGAGGGGCGCGGAGAGAACCAGGGCCAGCAAGGCGATCCAGAGGGCGTTGGACCCGCCGAGTCCGGAGGGCAGCAGACCGTAGGTGACAGCCACGGCGACGACGACGAGGCAGCCGACGAAGATGCTGAGGCGCATCAGGGTGTACCGGATCGTTGCGCTCGGCTTGGCAGCGGGCACGGCTGGCCTTCTCTCTACGTACGACAATCCTGCCCGACCAGTGAAGCATGCCCCGATATCGATCGCTTCGGCGGGCAGGTTCAGCCCGAGGACTCCTGCTGTCAGCCCAGCGGGAGCAGCATGATGATGTCGTCGCGGTCGTCCCCGTCGGCGACCCGGATCGCGCCCGGCACCCGCCCGACCTCCTGGTAACCGCACGACATGTAGAAACGGTCGGCGCCGGTGCCGCCCCGGCAGGTCAGCCGGATCGCCTCGATGCCCTCGAACCCGCGGGCCGCCTCCGCCACGGCGGACATCAGGCCGCGGCCGTAGCCCTTGCCCTGGTGTCGCGGGTGGACCATCACCGTGTAGATCCAGAGCCAGTGGGTCATCAGCCGGTGCGTGTTGCGGGTGAGGAAGGCGGTGGCGGCGACGGCCCCCTCCTCGTCGTACCCGACCAGCAGCCGGGTGTGCCCCTCGGCCATCGAGACGAGGTGCTTGACCAGTTCGGGCCGGATCTCCTCGGTGGTGACGGGCGGTATGAAGCCGACAGCTCCGCCCGCGTTGGAGACATCGGCCCAGAGCGCGATGATGCCGTCCCGCAGCGTGCCGTCGAACTTGGGATCGAGCTCGAAAGTAAGCGCCATAAGGGCAGACTATCTATTACCGAATGGGTGGCTGAAGATCCGTCCGGTACGCGAGAAAGCCCCGGCCGGGGACGGCGGCCGGGGCTTTCGTACGGAGCGGTACGCAGAGACGTGCCGGGCGTCAGACACGCATCGGCTGCGGCGCCTCACGACGGTCCGCGTCCGGCCCCGGGTACTCGCGGATGATCTCGTACCGGGTGTTGCGCTCGACGGGGCGGAAGCCCGCGTCCCGGATCAGGTCCAGCAGGTCGTCACGGCCGAGCTTGTTCGGCGTGCCGTAGTTGTCCGCGTCGTGCGTGATCTTGTACTCGACGACCGAGCCGTCCATGTCGTCCGCGCCGTGCTGCAGCGCGAGCTGGGCGGTCTGCACGCCGTGCATCACCCAGAAGACCTTGACGTGCGGGACGTTGTCGAAGAGCAGACGCGAGACCGCGAAGGTCTTCAGCGCCTCGGCGCCGGTCGCCATCGTCGTCCGCGCCTGGAGCTTGTTGCGGACCTTGCCGTCCTTCATGTCCACGAAGTCGTGCTGGTAGCGGAGCGGGATGAAGACCTGGAAGCCGCCGGTCTCGTCCTGCAGCTCGCGCAGTCGCAGCACGTGGTCGACGCGGTGACGCGGCTCCTCGATGTGCCCGTACAGCATCGTCGCCGGGGTCTTCAGCCCCTTCTCGTGCGCGAGGCGGTGGATGCGCGACCAGTCTTCCCAGTGGGTGTTGTGGTCCACGATGTGCTGGCGGACCTCCCAGTCGAAGATCTCCGCGCCGCCACCGGTCAGCGACTCCAGACCGGCCTCGATCAGCTCGTCGAGGATCTCGGAGGCGGAGAGCCCGGAGATGGTCTCGAAGTGGTGGATCTCGGTTGCGGTGAACGCCTTGAGGGAGACCTGCGGCAGGGCTTCCTTCAGCGCGCTGAGAGAGCGCGGGTAGTAGCGCCACGGAAGGGTGGGGTGCAGCCCGTTGACGATGTGCAGCTCGGTGAGGTTCTCGCCCTCCATCGCCTTCGCGAGGCGGACGGCCTCCTCGATGCGCATCGTGTACGCGTCCTTCTCGCCCGGCTTGCGCTGGAACGAGCAGTACGCGCACGACGCGGTGCACACGTTCGTCATGTTGAGGTGCCGGTTGACGTTGAAATGCACGACGTCGCCGTTCTTGCGCGTGCGCACCTCGTGGGCGAGGCCGCCGAGCCAGGCCAGGTCGTCCGACTCGTAGAGAGCGATGCCGTCCTCGCGGGTCAGCCGCTCCCCCGCGCGGACCTTCTCCTCCAGCTCGCGCTTGAGCCCAACGTCCATGCGGCTGCCTCCCAGATGTCTCTGACGTGCTGTGCGTTCCACCGGATTCCGCCGTGACACCGGCAGAAACCCCCGGTCCCCCGGGGGCTCCACCACGTTACGCCTACGGCTCCTCGGGGAGTTCCCCGACCCGGTTCTCCCACTTGGTGGAGAGCACGATCGTCGTACGGGTCCGGGAGACGCCCTTCGTGCCGCTGAGCCGGCGGATGGTCTTCTCCAGGCCGTCGACGTCACCGACTCGCACCTTGAGCATGAACGAGTCGTCGCCCGCGATGAACCAGCAGTCCTCGATCTCGGCGAGGTCCTTGAGCCGGCGCGCCACGTCCTCGTGGTCGGCGGCGTCGGAGAGCGAGATGCCGATCAGGGCCGTCACCCCGAGCCCGAGCGAGGCGGCGTCGACAGTGGCGCGGTAACCAGTGATGACACCGGCGGTTTCCAGCCGGTTGATGCGGTCGGTGACGCTGGGCCCGGAGAGCCCGACGAGCCGTCCCAGCTCGGCGTACGAGGCCCTGCCGTTCTCCCTCAGGGCCTGGATGAGCTGCCTGTCCACCGCGTCCATATGACTGAAACCTTCCATTGTTCAGCAGTACCGCGAGTTTACGTGTAGAATCTAAGGCATACAGGGCCCACGCCCTGTAAATCTTCCAGATATTTCAAAAAGTGCTTTCGAATCCTCAGGAGTGAAAACACCGTGTACACGATCGAGATGGCCTACGCCCGGATGCGCGAGCTGCAGGACCTGGCCAACCGCTCGCGTGCCCACCAGCCCGCCGCCGCGCACCGGATCGACAAGACCCGCACCCCGCGCGCCCCGAAGAAGCGCTGAGTCCCGCCGGGACGAACCCGGCCTCAGTCACGGGAGCCACCGAGCTTCCCCTCCCACCGGCGGTACAGCTGGTGCGGCACCCCTGCCGCGTCCAGCACCCGCCCCGCGACGAAGTCCACCAGATCCTGGATGTGCGTCGCGCCCGCATAGAACGCCGGAGAGGCGGGCAGCACCACGGCGCCCGCCTCGTCCAGGGCCACCAGATGCTTCAGCGTCGATGCGTTCAGCGGAGTCTCGCGCACCGCGACGACCAGCTTCCGCCGCTCCTTGAGCGTCACGCTCGCGGCCCGCTGCAGCAGATCCTTCGAGAGCCCGAGCGCCACTCCGGCCACACAGGCCGTCGAGGCGGGAACGATCAGCATCCCCTTCGCCGGGTACGACCCCGAGGACGGCCCGGCCGCGAGATCACCGGCCGCCCAGTGCCGCACCCCGTCGAGCTCCGCATCGCCCACCTCGAAGGTGTCCGGCTTCCCGTCCGCGCCGCGCGCCAGCCAGCTCCGCAGGTCCTCCTGCCAGCGTGCGTCGCGGAAGGCGATCCCGGTCTCGTCCAGCAGCGTCAGCCGCGAGGCCCGGCTCACCACCAGGTCGACGCTCTCGCCCGCGGCCAGCAGACCACGCAGCACAGCAGCGGCGAACGGTGTACCTGAGGCGCCCGAAACCCCGACAATCCAAGGCTGCCGCCGCTGCTGACTCACTGAAGTCCCGGATTCCACACCCCCGAGCCTATCCGGCCCGGGAGTTGCGGAACCGAGCGAGGGGCTTCGCGCGTTCCGACAGATGAAGGACAGGCCGTCGACGGCCAAGGACAGGGGGCGGCCGTGACCGGTACCCGTACAGGCACCTCCGCGCGGGCGATGACGGCCGGCGCGCTGATGCTGGGCTGGATCGCACTGCTGTGGGTGCTCGAAGGCATCGACACGGCGACCGGCCAGGCACTCGACACGTATGGCATCACCCCGCGCGAGCCGGCGGAACTCCTCGACATCGTGCCCGCCGCGTTCCTGCACAGCGGGTGGGAGCATGTCGCCTCCAACACCGTCCCGCTGCTGGTCCTCGGCTTCATCGCCGCCCTCGGCGGGATACGCCGGTTCGCCGCCGTCGTCCTCACCGTCATCGTCGTCAGCGGCTTCGGCGTCTGGCTGACCGCGCCGCCGCACACCGTCACGCTCGGCGCGTCCGGCGTCGTCTTCGGCCTCTTCGGTTATCTGCTGGTCCGCGGCTTCGTCGACCGGAGGCCGCTCGACATCGTGGTGGGCGTCGTGATCGCCGCGGTCTACGGCTCACTGCTGTGGGGAGTCCTGCCGACCGACTCCGGGATCAGCTGGCAGGGGCATCTGTTCGGGCTGATCGGAGGGGTGGGCGCAGCGTTCGCGTTCCGCCGCCCGCGCCGTACCCCCCGCCCCGTACCACCCGCCTTCACGGTGTGAGGCCGCGCACCAGCAGGTCCAGCAGGGCGCATGCGAACAGCGCGATTCCGATGAATCCGTTGACGGAGAAGAACGCCCGGTTCAGCCGGGACAGATCGTGCGGCCGCACCACGCGGTGCTCGTACACGAACGCCACGGCGACGATCACCATCCCGATCCAGTAGAGCAGCTCAGCACCCGTCGCCAGGCCGAACCAGACCAGCAGCCCGGTCGTCACCGCATGGCAGACCCGCGCCCCCCACAGCGCGGCCGGGATCCCGAAGCGGGCCGGGACTGAGAACACCCCGTGCGCGCGGTCCGCCTGGACGTCCTGGCAGGCGAAGATCAGGTCGAAGCCGCCGATCCAGACGCCGACCGCGAGGCCGAGTATCACCGCGTCCCACGACCAGCTCCCGGTGACCGCCAGCCAGGCCCCGATGGGCCCTATGGCCTGCGCGATGCCGAGGATGGCGTGCGGGAAGTGCGTGAACCGCTTGCCGTACGGATAGACGACCATCGGCACGACGGCGATCGGCGCGAGCGCCAGACACAGCGGGTTCAGCAGCGCGGCGGCGCCGAGGAAGACGACGACCGCGACGAGCGCGCCCGTCCACGCCGACCTCACGGAGACGGCACCGGTGACCAGCTCACGGCCGGCGGTACGCGGATTACGGGCGTCGATCTCGCGGTCGATGATCCGGTTCGCGGCCATCGCGAACGTGCGCAGCCCGACCATCGCGACGGTGACGAGCAGCAGGCGCACCCAGTGGATGTTCTCGTCGAGGTGGAACATCGCGGTCAGCGAGGCGATGTAGGCGAAGGGCAGCGCGAAGACCGAGTGCTCGATCATCACGAGCCGCAAGAACGCCTTGACCCTGCCGGTCGGTTGCGCGGGCCCGGGGCCCAGCGTCGCTTCGGCCGCACTCACAGCCCGTACTCCTTCCATCGGCGGTCGACCTTCGCCGCCGTCTCCGGGTCGGACTCGACCATGTCCGGCCAGCCCCCGTCCCGGGTGTAGCCCTCCTCGGGCCACTTCTTCGTCGCGTCGATGCCCGCCTTGCCGCCCCAGAACTGCTGGTAGGAGGCGTGGTCGAGATGATCGACCGGGCCTTCGGTGACAGTGAGGTCCCGGGCGTAGTCGGTGTTGCCGAGCGCCCGCCAGGCGACCTCGTGCAGATCGTGGACGTCGCAGTCGGAGTCCACGACGACGATCAGTTTGGTCAGCGACATCATGTGCGCGCCCCAGATGGCACTCATCACCTTCTGGGCGTGCTTCGGGTACTTCTTGTCGATCGAGACGATCGCGCAGTTGTGGAAGCCGCCCGCCTCCGGAAGGTGGTAGTCCACGATGTCCGGCACGATGATCTTGAGCAGGGGCAGGAAGAACCGCTCGGTGGCCCGCCCCAGCGGCCCGTCCTCGGTCGGCGGCCGGCCCACCACGATCGACTGGAGCAGCGGACGCTTCCGCATGGTCACGCAGTCGATGGTCAGCGCGGGGAACGGTTCCTGCGGCGTGTAGAACCCGGTGTGGTCGCCGAACGGCCCCTCGGGAAGCATCTTCCCGGGCTCCAGCCACCCCTCGATGACGACCTCCGCCTGCGCCGGGACCTGCAGCGGCACGGTCTTGCAGTCGACCATCTCGATCCGCTTGCCCTGGATGAACCCGGCGAACAGATACTCGTCGATGTCCCCGGGCAGCGGGGCGGTGGACGCGTACGTCACCGCGGGCGGCGCCCCGAACGCGATCGCGACGGGCAGCCGCTCCCCGCGCTTGGCGGCGACCTGGTAGTGATTGCGGCTGTCCTTGTGGATCTGCCAGTGCATCCCGATGGTGCGCCGGTCGTGGCGCTGGAGCCGGTAGAGCCCCAGGTTCCGTACGCCGGTCTCCGGGTGCTTGGTGTGGGTGAGCCCCAGGTTGAAGAAGGAGCCGCCGTCCTCGGGCCAGGTGAAGAGTGCGGGCAGCCGGTCCAGGTCCACGTCGTCCCCGGTGAAGACGACCTCCTGCACGGGGGCGCTGTCCGACTTCACCTTCTTCGGCGGCACGTGCACCATCGAGCCGAGCTTGCCGAACGCCTCGCGCACTCCGACGAAGCCGTGCGGCAGCTCCGGCTTCAGCAGGCCGCCGATCTTGTCGCTGATATCGGCGTACGACTTCAGCCCGAGCGCCTTCAGCAGCCGCCGGTCGGTCCCGAAGACATTCATGGCCAGGGGCATCGACGAGCCCTTGACGTTCTCGAAGAGCAGCGCCGGGCCGCCCGCCTTGTTCACGCGGTCGACGATCTCGCCGACCTCCAGGTAGGGGTCGACCTCGGCCTTGATGCGCTTGAGCTCGCCCTCGCGCTCCAGCGCCCGGAGGAGGGAACGAAGATCGTCGTAAGCCATGCGATCCAGTATCGGCCACGGGCTACCCTGGGCCCGTCACCGGGGCGGGACAGTGCCCCGCCATCTCTCCGCGGGGGGAACCTTCCACCATGTTCCGGGCCTTGATCTATCTCCTGCCTCTGGCGCTGACGATCTACGCGTTCATCGACTGTCTGAACACCCCGGAGGACGAGGCCAAGCACCTGCCGAAGATCGCCTGGGTCTTCATCATCCTGCTCTTCTGGATCGTCGGCCCGATCGTGTGGCTGGCCGCCGGCAAGCTGCGTCAGGTGCCCGCCGGAGGCCGTACGCCCTCCGAATGGCACCGCAATCACCGCCACGAATGGGTGGCACCGGACGACAATCCGGAATTCCTGAGGACGCTGAAGGAAGAGAACAAGAAGGACGAGTCGCTCCTCAAGAACTGGGAGGCGGATCTGCGCCGCCGCGAGGAGGAGCTCAAGCGCCGGGAGAGCGGGGCCGGTCCCGAGGAGTCCGCTCCGCCCGCCTCGTAGCGCGCAGGCTCACGGATACAGCGGCTGCCCCGGCCGTTCGGGCCGGGGCAGCCGCGCTGTCCGCTCCTGCGGGGCGCTTCGAGGGCGAGGCCGCCACCTTCCACGGCGGCCACGGCTGGCTGGCCGAGCACGGCGTCCAGGTCGTACTGCTCGACGACCCCGAATGCACCGCCCTGATGCGAGAGTTCATCCGCGACCACCCCGACCTGTGGAACGAGGACATCGGTACCGAACAGCGGTGCCGGTGGTGGAACTGGCGCCCGGGGCCGACTCCCAGCGGTTCGCGGCGATCGCCTGGCCGGAGGGGAAGCCCCCGGCTCAGAACTGCTTGCCGCCGTCGTCCGCACCGTAGCTCTCACGCAGTTCCCGCCATCGGTTCAGGGTCCACCGTGACCAGTCGGCGGGGTGCCCGTCCAGGGCGTCCACCAGGTACTCGAAGTGGTTGTGCCAGCCCGCGAGGCAGTCCAGCCGCAGCGCGTCGTCGCCGTGGAACTCGTTGCTGAAGCGCAGGAGCACGTGGTCGCCGCGCGGCGGCTCCAAGTGGAAGCGGATCCGGCCATGCACCCCTGCGAGGGTGTACTCGGCGACGCGCTCGATGTCCCAGGCGGTGACGGTGCCGGAGGCGACCGTGGCGTTCCCGTCCGGGTCGGTATTGAGCCAGCGCAGTGTGATCGCCCCGCCGATGCGTGGCTCGAACGGGTCGGCGGCGGCGAGCCAGCCCCGCAGCCCCTCGGAACTGGCAACGGCTGCCCACACCCGTGGGACGGGGTGGGGCAGCCGGAGCACGAACCGCAGGAGGTGATGGTCACCGTGGGTCTCGGCGGTACCACGTTCGATCACGGGGAGCGCGTCGGTCATGGTTCCAGCGTGGCCCGGTGGGGCGCGTTCCGCACCCGTACGCGGGAACGGTCAGACGCCGGCGTAGGAGTGCTTGCCGGTGACGAAGATGTTCACGCCGTAGTAGTTGAAGAGCCAGCAGCCGAACGCGATCAGCGCCAGGTAGGCGGCCTTGCGGCCCTTCCAGCCCGCGGTGGCGCGGGCGTGCAGGTAGCAGGCGTACGCGACCCAGGTGATGAAGGACCAGACCTCCTTGGGGTCCCAGCCCCAGTAGCGGCCCCAGGCGTCGCCCGCCCAGATCGCACCCGCGATGATCGTGAACGTCCACAGCGGGAAGACGGCGGCGTTGATGCGGTACGAGAACTTGTCGAGGGTCGCCGCGGCGGGCAGCCGGGACAGCACGGACTGGGCGAAGGAGCCGGGCTCGGTGCCGTTCGCCAGCTTGCTCTCGTAGCTGTCGCGGAACAGGTAGAGCAGCGTGGCGACCGCGCCGATGTAGAAGACGGCGCCGCAGATGATGGCGGTGGAGACGTGGATCCACAGCCAGTACGAGTGCAGTGCGGGCACCAGCTGGTCGCTGGAGGTGTACAGCACGGTGGTCGCGATGCCGAGGTCCAGCAGGACGGTGGTGACCAGCAGCAGGCCCATCCAGCGGACGTTCTTCTTCAGCGCCATCAGGATCAGGTACGCGGCGACGGCCACCGTGGAGAAGGTGATCGAGAACTCGTACATGTTGCCCCAGGGGGCACGCTGCACGGACATCGCGCGGGCAATGACACCACCGGCCTGGACGAGGAAGGCGACGACGGTCAGGGAGACCGCGATCCGCCCGTACAGGTCACCCTTGAACGTGCCCCCGGCGGCGCCGGGGCCGTCCGGGACGTCCCGCGAGCCGGCGGCGGACCTCGTGATGATCTTCGGCCGGTCCAGTACGGCGGTGGCGCCGCCCTTCTGCGCGACCTGGACCTGGATCTTCGCCGGGGAGGCGGCGGCACCGTCCCCGGTCAGCGCGGCGGCGGTGCGGCCGACCTTGCTGCGGCTGCCGAACACCCACTCCGCGATGTGCGCGAAGAAGGCCAGGGTGTAGACGGCCATCGACGAATAGATCAGCACATTGCTGGTGTGTGCCAGATTCTCGTTGGTTGCGGCGGCGAGATTCACTTCTCAGCCCCTTCGGCAGGTTCTTCGGAAAGTGCTTCGGCAGATGCGTCGTCGGGCGCGGTGGGCGCCACGTCATGGAGGGTGACCGCGAGATCGGCCAGCTCCTCGGGAAGCTTCGCGGACTCGCTGCGGCCCAGCCCCGCCATCTCCACGACGGTGACGCCGTCCGCTCCCCGTACGGCCCGGACCCAGACCCGGCGCCGCTGGATGAACAGCGACCCGGCCAGACCGGCGATGGCCCCGATGGCTCCGGTGAGCGCCCAGCCGCTGGCGGGCTGCTGCGAGATCTGGAAGCTGGCCCATTGCTCGACGCCTTCGAAGGTGATCGATCCGGCGCCGTCCGGCAGCTTCATCGTCTCGCCGGGCAGCAGCCGCTGCTTCAGCTTGTCGCCCTTGCTGTCCTCGAACGGCTCCATCTTCGAGGTGTTCAGCTGGTACACGTTCTGCGGCAGTCCGGAGTCGACACCGAGGCTGCCGTGGTACCCGTTGAGGGCCAGTACCGGGAAGTCGGCGGCCGGGAACTGGGAGAACATCGTCCCCTTGCCGTTGCCCGCGAACGTCGGCACGAAGAACGCCTGGAAGCCCAGCTGGTCCCTCTTGCCGGTCCCGTCCTTGTAGCCGTCCATCACCTTGATCGCACCGGTCGAGGTGACATTCGAGTCGATCGGCAGCAGCGGCACGGCGGCCTTGTAGACCTCCTTGCCCCTGCCGTCCTTGACGGAGACGACCGGGGCGTAGCCGTGCCCGATCAGATAGACCTTGGAACCGTCGACCACCAGCGGCTCGTTGACCTTGATGACCGCCTTCTTCGGCTTGCCGTACGCACCCTCGGAGTACGTGACGTGCGCCTCGTACGTGCGGGGCGTGCCGATCTGCGGGCCGCTGCGCTCGTACGTGCCGACGAACTTGTCGAGGGTGAAGCTGAACGGGGCGAGCGAGTCGGGGTCGTACAGCGAACCGGACTTGAAGTCGTCGTACTGCGTCAGCGTGTTGGAGAAGCCGTCGCCCTGGACGATCAGCTTGCCGCCCTCGGACTTGAAGAGCTGCCCGGTGGCGAAGGCCACCAGCATGACGATCAGCGCGATATGGAACATCAGGTTCCCGGCCTCGCGCAGATAGCCCTTCTCCGCGGCGACCGCATCGCCGTCCACGTGCGCCCTGAAGCGCCGCTTGCGCATCATCGCGAGCGCGGCCTCGCGGACCTGCTCGGGTTCGGCGTCGGTGCGCCACGTCGTGTAGGCGGGCAGCCGGGTCAGCCGCTTGGGGGCGCCCGGCGGCCGGCTGCGCAGCTGGCCGATGAACTGGCCGGTGCGCGGCACGATGCAGCCGATGAGGGAGATGAACAGCAGGATGTAGATCGCGGAGAACCACACCGAGCTGTATACGTCGAAGAACTGGAGCTTCTCGTAGATCGGCGTGACGGTGGTGTGGGCTTCCTTGAAGGTCTGCACCTTCAGCTCGTCCACGCTGTTCTGCGGGATCAGCGAGCCGGGGATGGCGCCGAGCGAGAGCAGGAAGAGCAGGATCAGCGCGACCCGCATCGAGGTGAGCTGGCGCCAGAACCAGCGCGCCCAGCCGATGACGCCCATGGCGGGCAGCGTGGCCAGGGCCTCTTCACGCGGGGCGGTGGAGAGCTGCGAGCCGGCCGCGCCGAGTTCGGCCGCGTTCTCCCGCTCCTGCCGGCTCTCACGCTCGCGCTCGTTCGCGCGCTCTTCGGCCGCGTTGGACTTGGTGTTGCTCATTGGAACTCAGATCCCCACCGTGAAGCCGTCGGACCAGCCCTGCAATTCCTGCATCATGCTGCCCCACACACCGGTCAGCAGGAGCAGCCCGGTCGCGATCATCATGACGCCGCCGATCCGCATGACCCATGCGTAGTGGCGCTTGACCCAGCCGAACGCGCCGAGCGCCTTGCGGAAGGCGACCGCGGCGAGCACGAAGGGCACACCGAGCCCGAGGCAGTAGGCGATGGTCAGTATCGCCCCGCGTCCGGCGGTGCCCTGGTCCATCGCGAGGATGCTGACCGAGCTGAGCGTCGGTCCGAGGCACGGGGTCCAGCCGATCCCGAAGAGGGCGCCCAGCAGCGGTGCGCCCGCCAGTCCGGTCACCGGCCTCTTGTGGATACGGAATTCGCGCTGCGTCATCCACGGCATCAGGCCCATGAAGAAGATCCCCATCAGGATCATCAGCACACCGAGGACCTTGGAGAGCGTGGTGCTGTGAGCCTGGAGCGTCTGGCCGAAGAAGCCGAAGAGCGCGCCGCCGGAGACGAACACGGCGGTGAAGCCGAGCACGAAGAGCGAGGCTCCCGCGACCATGCGCCCCCGCCTGGCCTGCGCCAGATCGGTGCCGCTGACGCCGGTGACGTACGAGAGATAGCCGGGCACGAGAGGCAGGACGCACGGCGAGAAGAACGAGACGAGCCCGCCGAGTACGGCGATGGGCAGGGCGACGATCAGCGCCCCGTTCATCACGGTCTCGTTCTGCCCCGGAAGCGCGGCAAGGGTGAGCACGGAATCACTTCTCCGCGATCAGCGGGTCGATCATCTTGTGGAGCTTGACGTCGTCGAGGGCGACGAGGGTGCGGGCCGCGATCTTCCCGTCCCGGTCGATGACCACGGTCGAAGGAATGGCCTGCGGGTTCAGCGTGCCCTTGGGAAAGCGCAGGATGAGCTTCCCGATCGGGTCGAAGAAGCTCGGGTAGGTGATGTCGTTGTCCTTCTCGAAGTTCACCGCCGGGCCCTTCTCGGCGTCCCGGGTATTGATCCCGATGAACTGGACGCCCTGGCTCGCGGTCTCCTTCGACACCTTCGCGAAGTGCTTGGCCTCCAGCCGGCAGGGGCCGCACCACGAGCCCCATACGTTCAGCACGACGACCTTGCCCTTGTAGTCGGCGACGTCGAGGGGCTTGCCGTCCAGAGTCGTTCCGTCGAGCTTCGGCGCGTCCTGGCGGTCCGCCTTGGCCACGGTGGAGATCCCGCCACTACCGGTGACGAAGTGCGAATTACCGCCACCGCCGGCCTTGTTGCCGTCACCGCCGCAGGCAGTCAGGGTCAGCGCCAGTGCAGCGGCCGCTGCGGGGGCGGCGAGCAGGGTGAAGCGGCGTCGGGGTGCGCGGCCAGAGCTCATGTGAAAAGTTTCGCATGGCTGTTTCGGGGATCTTGTTCACCCCCCTCGGTGCCCGTAAAGCCCGTTGTCAGGCCCGTTTAAAGAAGGTGTTCCAGCCACCGTCGGGCGACTGGCCGACCTCCAGCGTGCGGAGCTTCGCGAGCACGGCCGGATCCTGCACGTCGAGCCAGTCGACGAACTGCCGGAAGGACACGAGCCGCACATCCGGCTTCCCGGCGATCCTTTTGAGGGTCTCTTCCACCGCATCCATATAGATGCCGCCGTTCCACTCCTCGAAGTGGTTGCCGATGAAGAAGGGTGCGCGATTCGACCCGTACGCGCGGTTGAAAGCGGCGAGGTACGACCGAGTGGCCTGGGTGCGCCATTCCGGATAGCGCGAGGTCATTCCCCGGGTGGTGTTCCGTGACTGGTTCGCGAGGATGTTGTAGTCCATCGACAGCACTTCGAAGGTGTGCCCGGGGAACGGCATGCCCTGCAGTGGAAGATCCCATATGCCCTGGCGCTTCCTGGGCCAGACCTGGGTGCCGCCGGGCGAGCTCGCGTCGTAGCGCCAGCCCAGTCTGCGCGCGGTGGGCAGCAGATTGTTCTGGCCGAGCAGACAGGGGGTGCGGCCGCCGACGAGTTCCTTGCGGTAGTCGAAGGGCAGCGGGTCGAGGTCGGTCCAGCCGGTATGGGTGCGCCATTCGGTGACGAAGGAGACCGCCTGATCGATCTCGTTCTCCCACTGGGCGGACGTCCAGTGGGCGACCGATCCGGAACCGCCGCAGAAATGCCCGTTGAAATGCGTGCCGACCTCATGACCGTCGAGCCAGGCCCTGCGTATGTGGCCCAGCGTCTCCTTGATGTGAGCATCGGTGAGATAGCCGATGTCGGAGGCGCCGACGCGGTTGTTGGGCGGCCGGTACAAGGACTTCTTCGACTCGGGAAGCAGGTAGATCCCGGAGAGGAAGAAGGTCATCGCCGCGTCGTGCTCCTTGGCGAGTTCGAGAAAGCGCGGGAAGAGCCCGGTGCCGACCTCACCCGCCCCGTCCCAGGAAAAGATCACGAACTGCGGCGGGGTCTGGCCGGGTTCCAGCGGGACCGGCGCCGAAGGCTGGTTCGGCTGCTCCCCGGTGTCCGCGGTGGAACCGTCCCCGATCTCGCGGACCTCTTCGTCCTTGGCGCCGTCCCCCTCGGCCTTGCCGTCCGCCCTCTCCTTGGGGCCGGGTTCCGGCCGGCCCCGTTCGGAAGAGTGGCGGGAACCGCAGCCCGCCATCCCGATGGCAGCCGCGCCCCCCAGTCCGGCTCCGAGCAGACTCCTTCGGCTGATGTCGCGCATGGCGTCCCCATCTGCGGTCGTTCCGACCCAACTGCACACAAACTAACGAAGGCTTAGATGCGCGAAACAACGCGGGGGTTCCGCTGGCTCACACACAATTCTGTGCGTGACCAGACTCCACTCCTGACGTGACCTTGTTCCTGACCCGAACGCACCACGGGCCCCGGCCGACACATCGGCAGGGGCCCGTGCGGGTCGAGAAGTCCCGGCTACGCGCCGAACGCCTTGGACTTCCCCTTCACCGGCTTCGCTCCGGCCAGCAGGTGCGCAGGAACCAGGTCGCGGGCCGGCTCGGTGTAGCCGACCGAGACGATCTTGTCGCCCTGGTACGTGAAGCTGGTCAGCGAGGCCAGCGTGCACTGCCGCTTGCGCGGGTCGTGCCAGAGCCGTCGTCGCTCGACGAAGCTCCGGACGATCCAGATCGGCAGCTGGTGGCTGACGCAGACCGCCTCGTGCCCACGGGCCGCGTCGCGTGCGGCGTCGAGGGCACCCATCATCCGTACGACCTGCTCGATGTACGGCTCACCCCAGGACGGGCGGAAGGGGTTGGTGAGGTGCTTCCAGTTGTCCGGCTTGCGCAGTGCACCGTCGCCGACCCCGAAGGTCTTGCCCTCGAAGACATTGGCCGCCTCGATCAGCCGCTCGTCGGTGGCCAGGTCGACGCCGTGCGACTTGGCGATCGGCATCGCCGTCTCCTGGGCGCGCTCCAGCGGGGAGGCGACGACATGGGTGATGTCGCGCTTCTCCAGGTGCTCGGCCACCCGGTCGGCCATCCGCCGGCCGAGCTCGGAGAGGTGGTAGCCGGGACGGCGTCCGTAGAGCACGCCCTCGGGGTTGTGCACCTCCCCGTGCCGCATCAGATGAACGACCGTGATGTCCTGACGCGCGCTGTCTGCACGGCTGGTACTGCTGGTCTCGCTCATGAGGTGGCCTCCGAGGCGGCGCGGGCGGCGGCGGGCAGGGCCGCGGCGATCCGCTCGACGGCCTGCGTGTCGTGGGCGGTGGAGACGAACCAGGACTCGAACGCGGACGGCGGCAGATAGACGCCCTGCGACAGCATCGAGTGGAAGAAGGCGGTGAAGCGGAAAGCTTCCTGCTTCTTGGCGTCCTCGTAGTTGCGCACCGGCTGCTCCGTGAAGAACACGGAGAACATGTTGCTCGCCGCGGACACCGTGTGCGCGACGCCCTCCTTGGTGAACGCCTCGCTCACCAGGGACCGGATCTCCGCGGAGACCGCGTCGACCTTCGCGTACGCCGCGTCGTCGAGCAGCCGCAGCTGGGCGAGACCGGCGGCGGTGGCGATCGGGTTCCCGGAGAGGGTGCCCGCCTGGTAGACGGGGCCGACCGGGGCGAGGTGCGCCATCACGTCGGCGCGCCCGCCGAAGGCCGCGGCCGGGAAGCCCCCGCCCATGACCTTGCCGAAGGTCATCAGGTCGGGCCGCACGCCGTCGACGCCGAACCAGCCGGCCTTCGAGGTACGGAATCCGGTCATGACCTCGTCGGAGATGTACAGCGCGCCGCCCTCGGCGCAGAGCTCCTTGAGCCCGGCGTTGAAACCGTCCAGCGGCGGCACCACGCCCATGTTGCCGGGCGAGGCCTCGGTGATCACACAGGCGATCTCACCGGGGTGCGCGGCGAACGCGGCCCGCACGGCCTCCAGGTCGTTGTACGGCAGCACGATCGTGTCCCCGGCCTGCGCGCCGGTGACGCCCGGGGTGTCCGGCAGACCGAAGGTCGCGACCCCGGACCCGGCGGCGGCAAGCAGCGCGTCGACGTGCCCGTGATAGCAGCCGGCGAACTTCACGACCTTCGCCCGGCCGGTGAACCCGCGGGCCAGCCGGATCGCGGACATGGTCGCCTCGGTGCCGGAGGACACCAGCCGCACCTGCTCCACGGGCTCGATCCGGGCCACGATCTCCTCGGCGAGCGCGACCTCGCCCTCACCGGGCGTACCGAACGAGGTGCCGCGGGCGACAGCCTCCTGAACTGCGGCGATGACCTCGGGGTGGGAGTGGCCGAGGATCATCGGCCCCCACGAGCACACGAGGTCGACGTACTCACGGCCGTCGGCATCGGTGAGGTACGGGCCGCTGCCGGACACCATGAAGCGGGGCGTACCGCCCACGGCCCGAAAGGCGCGTACCGGAGAGTTCACGCCGCCGGGCGTCACGAGGGAGGCGCGGTCGAAAAGCGTCTGCGAAACTGGGGCGTCATAGGGAAAGCTCACACAAGCCATGGTGTCAGAGCCTCCGGCGATCTTGCGGACAGGTGTTTCACACCAAGCCCGCGGGGGAGGTCACTGGCACGATGATCGGGTTGCGCGGCGGGGGCTGTGTCTCCTAAGTAGTAGTCGGGTGGATGAGATATGCATCGCGGTGGCGAAGTGGGCGAAGGGACCGGCGACCTGGGGCCCGAGCCTGCCCGCCGGGGTCGGCACCGGCGTAAGGCCGAGCGCCGGCAGGGCATACAGGCCGGCAGTGCGCAGTCCGGAAGCGGGAGTGGTGGCCGGGTGGGGGTGACGTACAAATACTTCGGGGCCCCCGACGGGGCCACGGCCGCACGGGTGCCCATTTCCATGCGCCCCGAGGAGCTCGGCGGCGACGAGCTGGGCATGGGCGGCATGTTCACCAAGATCAAACCGGAGACGGTGGCGGCCATGGTCCTCACCGGAATCCAGGGCATACCCCTGCACAGGGTCCCCCCGCTGGAACTGGTCGTCCTGCACCCCGACTACGCCGTGGTCAAACTCCCCATGACGGTCGTCGACCCGCTGCGCGGCGTCGGCGAGGAATCGGTCGGCGCCGCGGCCTTCATCTGGTCCACGGTCCCGGACCGCGGCGGCCCGCGCGACGCGTTCAACGTCTACCAACTGCTGCACGAGTGGCAGGATTTCAGCCATCGTCTGCATGACGCGGGGCATCAGGCGTACTGCCTGGTCTGGCCCTGAGGGCCTGTCGGGGCCGGTCTGCGGCACGCCCACGGCGCTCAGCGACGGCACCTGGTACACGGTGTCCAGGGACGGGGATGCCCTGCACGTGTGGACTCCGGACAACCGGAGGGTGTCCGATTGACGCCCGCATCCGGCCATTCATTGGCCGAAGAATGATCTTCAGCCGGCCCGCCGGGCCTGCCGATGCCCCCTACAGCCCACGCGGTCGCGTACAGGGCATCGACATCGAGGAGGCCTGCCATGGGTGACACGCTGCTGGCCCTGTCCATCCCCCTGCTGGTCTTCGCCGGCGGGATCTACGCAGGCTGCGAGAGCTGGTGGCGGCGCCGGCACCCGGCGCCGCCGTCGCCGTACACCCATCAGGCGGCCCGCCTCGCCGAGCGCGAGATGACCGAGGCGGCGAGGGAGATCGTCGACGAGGCGTACGCGACGCTCGGTGCGCTCTACGACGCCACGGGAGCACCGGAACCGGCCGCGCAGGGGCCGACGCCGTCGGAAACCATCGGCGCCCCAGACGCCCCGGACGTCCCCGGGGTCACGCCCGGGGCGGCTGCCAGCCCGGGTCGCGGCCGGTCGTACCCAGCATCCGCTCAAAAGGGCTAGCACTGTCCGGTACGGGGAAGGGTTCGCCGTACACCTTCGCCTTCCGCGCGTTCGGCGCCATGTCGGCGACGCCGGGCCCCAGTTCGCGCACCACGGCCTCGTCCGGAACGAATTCCTGCCCGGTGGCGCGCGCCAAGTCCCATGCGTGCACGGTCAGATCGCCCAGGACCATCTGCGCGACGGTTCTGGCGGGGAACCCCATGGAACCCGCGGTTCCCTCGTCCGCACCCGGCGCGCCCCACGCCGCCACCAGCTTGGCCGTCTCCTCGCCGAAGCGGCTGCGCCAGTCGCCGGTGACCGCGGTCGGCTTCGCGCCGAAGTCCGGCTCCTCCCTGGCCGCCAGGGCCTGGAAGTTGACGACCACCTGGAAGAGATGGTCGACCAGTGCCTGCACGTCGTACTCCGTGCACGGGGTGGGGTCGCCCAGCTGGGCGTCGTCGATCCCGCGCACCACCGGAATCGCCCGCTGCGCGGCCACGTCCAGCAGATCAGTGATCTTCTTCATCCTTCAACCATGCATCCGGCAATCGCCCGCGTCTTGAAGAAACGCGACACGGATGACTCGAACTTTTGTTCGGCATAGAATCGCCGCCATGTCAGGTCCTCGACGCGACTACCGGGGCATCGTCGACGCCCACGAACTCCTCTCACACGTGCGTTTCCGCCGGCGCGAGCCGGCCCCCGGGCTGCGGACACAGGTGGCCAACTACTGGCTGATCGACTGGGACCTGCCGGAGCCGTACATCTCGCACGTGGTGCCGCACCCTTCGGTGAACCTGGTCTTCCAGCGCTACGAGAGCACCGGCGAGCCCGCCTTCGCGGAGGTCGCGGGTATCGGGCTCCAGCTCTTCAGCCAGAAGCTGGAGGGCCGGGGACGGGTCTGCGGGGTGAAGTTCCGGCCGGGCGGCTTCCGGCCGTTCGCACCGGACCACCCGGTGTCGCGGTGGTCGGGCCGACGGCTCATGGCGGACGAGGTCCTCGCCGCACCCGCGCCCGTGGCGGCCGTGCTGGACCCGGCCGAGGAGGACGCACGGGTCGCGGCGCTGGACGCGTACCTGCTGGCGCTCGCCCCGGAACCCGACCCGCAGGCCGAGCGCGTGATGGCGCTGGTCGAGCGCGTCCGCACCGACCGCACGATCCGCCGCGTCGACGAACTCGCCCGCACCGAAGGGGTGTCGGCGCGGTCGCTGCAGCGGCTCTTCGCCACCTATGTGGGCGTCGGCCCCAAGTGGGTCATCCTGCGCTACCGCATCCACGAGGCGCTGGAACGCGCCGAGACCGACCCCGGGGTGGACTGGGCCACGCTCGCGGCGGAACTCGGTTACAGCGACCAGGCGCACCTGGTCAGGGACTTCACGACGACGCTCGGAGTGCCGCCGACGGCACTCGCCGGGCGCTGATGGTCAGTGCCGCGTCCTACTGTTGCCGTATGGAGCACACTCCCCCGTCATCGGCGTCTCCCGTGCGGATCGAGCCCTGGTCGGACGGCGACCTGGAGCTCCTGCGCCGGGTCAACGCGCCTGAACTGATGGATCATCTGGGCGGTCCCGAGTCGGAGGAGCAGCTCATGGTGCGCCACGGACGCTATGTGGAGCTGAGCGCGGACCGGACGGGCCGGGGCAGGATGTTCCGGATCACCCTGGCCGACGGAAGCGGGGGCGAGGCTGTGGGGACGATCGGTTTCTGGGAGCGCACCTGGCAGGGCCAGAAGGTGTACGAGACGGGGTGGGCCGTCCTCACCGGCCACCAGGGGCGGGGCATCGCCACGGCCGCGACCAGGGCCGTCGTCGAGCAGGCGCGGGCCGAGCGCAAGCACCGCTATCTGCACGCCTACCCGTCCGTCGACAACGGCGCGTCGAACGCGGTGTGCCGCAGGGCGGGTTTCATCCTGATCGGCGAGTGCGACTTCGAGTACCCGCCCGGCCATGCGCTGCTGACGAACGACTGGCGACTGGACCTCACTCCGGAGCTCGGTTCCGGGTCCGGCCCCGGGATCAGTCCGAATTCCGGGCCAGCGGCTTGTTGAAGCTGAACGCGACGATGTCCAGTCGCTCCCGCAGATAGAAGCGGTGGGCATCGGTGCGATGCGTGCCCGAGTCCAGACTCAGGTCCAGGCAGCCGGTCTCCCGGGCACGCTGCTCCAGATACCCCAGGAGCCGGTGGCCGACACCGGTGGACCGGGCGTGCTCGGCGGTGACCAGATCGTCGACGTACAGCTTGCGGATCTGGCTGGTGTTGTCGACGATCCGCCATCCGGCCACGCCCACGCATGCGCCGTCGCCGTCGTGGACGGCGGTGAAGCGGAGCCCCTGCGGGTACCCCTTGTCGTACACCTCGCGGAAGAGATCCTCCGTCAGATGCGGACGCAATTCGCGCAGCACGGGAAGAAGGTCTGTGGTCAGTCGGGGGTCGCCGGGTTCGAGGTCGGTGATCTTCATTCGGGAACTGTAGTGCCCCTCCCGGCAAGCTTTGCCCGGTCGCAAACATTGCCGGTCACGGCACCGGGCACAAGCCCCGGGGGGCTTGCGAGGGGCTGATCGATCCGGAGGCGCCGCCCGGGGTCGCCTTCCATGTCCTGAACGAAGGCGACCCGCGCGGGTGGCCGCATCACCCCGCACTACCGTGTCGCGCCGAAACCGGCAGCCCTCAGCCTGGTGTGACCCGCGGGCCCGCCCAAAACGTTTGACGGGCGGGCCCTCCTCATGGATATTCATCTGCGCGACGCAGCTTATGCGTCACGCATAAAATGATTGAAGGAGCTCACCCCGTCATGCTCACTCTCGTCACCGGAAGCCGCGGCCGCGTCGGTTCCGCACTCGTTTCGCGCCTGCACCGCGACGGCCACGCCGTGCGCGCCGCCTCCCGTGACCCCGCCCGGCTCGACCCGCCCGCCGGAGTGGCGGCCGCGGCATGCGATCTCACCGATCCCGCCACCTTCGCCCCCGCGCTGGACGGCGTCGGCTCCGTCTTCCTGTACGCCGAACCGGCCGGGATCGACTCGTTCCTCACCCGGGCGGAAGCAGCCGGAGTCCGGCACATCGTGCTGCTCTCCTCCAGCTCGGTACTCGACCCGGACGCGCAGGAGAACCCGATCGCCCGCCCCCACCACGCGGTCGAGCAGGCGCTCGCCGCCTCACCGCTCACCACGACCTTCCTGCGCCCGGGCGCCTTCGCGGCCAACGCGTACCAGTGGTCCGCGGCGGTACAGAGTCACGGCGTCGTGGACCTGCCCTACCCGCGCAGCCACACCAGCCCGATCCATGAGGCGGACATCGCCGAGGCCGCCCTCGCGGTGCTCACCGAGCACCGGCTGCAGGGCTCGGCGTATCACCTGACCGGCCCCGAATCGCTCACAGCCGCCGAACAGATCGGCCTGCTGGCGGCGGCTTCGGGACGCCCCGTCACGGTCAACACCGTGAGCCGGTCGGCCTGGAAGGAATCCGTGACCCCGTACCTCCCCGAGGAGGTCGCCGAGGGGCTGCTCAGTTACTGGGCGTCAACGGACGGTTCACCCGCCGAGGTGACCGGCGAGACCGAGAGGCTGACCGGCCACCCTGCCCGTACGTTCGCCGCCTGGGCCGAGGAGCACGCCGACGCGTTCCGTGCCTGAGAGGCTGTCGGGCTGCCTTCGATCGCCCGATCAGAGGCAGCCCGACAGCCTCTGAGCCGGCCCACCCGCCTCCGGCTGCCCCTCGCCCGTGAATTCCCTGGCTCACGCAGACCGCCCGGTGTCATGCTGACGAAGTGAACGGACCGGAGATCCACCTCGAAGTCGACCCTGAACTGCGGCTCTTCGTTGCCCATGAACGCCGCAACGGCCGCACGTCAGTGACCACCGACGGCGCCTCGACGCTCGGCCATGTCGTGGAATCGCTCGGCGTCCCGCTCACCGAGGCCGGTCAACTGCTCGTGGACGGCCGCCCCGTCCCCGTCTCGCACATCCCGGGCGCGGGCGAACTGGTGGAGGTGCGCGCGGTGGCGCGCCCCCAGCGCGTCGAAGGCGCGCCGCTGCGCTTCCTGCTCGATGTCCACCTCGGCACGCTCGCCCGGCGGCTGCGGCTGCTGGGCGTCGACGCGGCGTACGAGAGCGAGGACCTCGGCGACCCGGCGCTGGCCGCCCTGTCGGCGAGGGAGCAGCGGGTACTTCTCTCCCGGGACCGGGGACTGCTGCGGCGGCGGGAGATCTGGGCGGGGGCGTACGTCTACAGCGACCGTCCGGACGATCAGCTGCGGGACGTGCTGGAGCGGTTCGCACCGGAGCTGGCCCCGTGGACCCGGTGCACGGCCTGCAATGGGCCGCTGACCGACGCGGACAAGGAATCCGTCCGGGAGCAGCTGGAGCACGGCACACAGCAGTCGTACGACGTCTTCGCGCAGTGCACGGAGTGCGGCCGGGTGTACTGGCGCGGCGCCCACCACTCCCACCTGGAGACCATCGTCGCCGACGCGGTGCTCGAGTTCGGCGCCCGGGATCAGTCCGGTCCGGTCCGGTAGGGCTGTGCGGCAGGGCACGGCCTGGCACCATCCGCGCGACACACCTGACGAATCGCCCTACAGCCCGCCTTGCGCCGCATCGAACTCTCCGCTCCGCAGCCGCGCGATCTGGCCCGCACCGAGCTCGACCGTCCGCCGCATATGAGCGATGAGGAGTGCCACCTCGTCGTCGTCGTACGCCTCGAACATCGCCGCCCAGTCCCCACTCAGCCTCTCCCAGACCGCGCCGAACTCCGCCATCCGCTCCGGCACGGTCGCGACGAGCACCCGCCGTCGGTCCGCCCTGTCGCGCTCGCGTGTCACATAGCCGGCCCGTTCCAGCCGGTCGACGAGCCGGGTCGCCGACCCGGTGGTGAGCCCGGTCAGCTCCGCGATACGCCCGATAGTGACGGGGTCCGCTTCGAGGCCGAGCAGGTTGAGGCACTGCAGATCGGTCGGGTGGATCCGCAGATGGTCGGCGACGGCCTGATTGAAGAGGGCGTACGCAGCCATATAGCGGCGCGACTCGGTGGACAGCTCGGCCAGCAGAGCATTGCGCCGGACCGGGGACTTCTGCGGCATACAGAGAGTGTACGAAGCAGACACTGCCCCTGCGTCATCCCCACGGGCCCCGACACCCCCGACGGCGCATTCGTCCTCGTCACCCCCGCCGACACCCCCACACCGACGTCCCGGACCCCGCTGGTGCACGCCCACTGGACGAGCGACCGTGCGACCACGCCGCTCGTCCGCCCCGACGGCAATGTCGCCTGGGCGAGTAACCGGCCCGACCCGGCGGCGCTGCAGGCCGCTCTCACCCGATGGCCACCGGCCGGCCCGCACACCGCGCACGTCACACCGGCCCCTCGCGCCACCAGGCGTCAGAAGACATACTCGTCATCGGTGGCGGGCGCCAGCACCTCATGCCGGTTGTTGCCAGGGTTCCGGTCGGTCGCACCACCGTTCCAGACGGTGTCGATCCGTACGACCACCTCGTTCGGCCGTCCCGCGAGCTGCAGCTCGAGCGCGAGCTGGCGGCCCGCCCACCCGTCCGCCCTCAGCGAGCCCGTCCGGCAGAGTACGGATCGGGCGCTCGCCTGCAGACACTCGACCGGCATCTCCTGCCGGCCACTGAGCGGCACCGAGAAGCGGAACCGTACGGTCACGCTCGCCAGATTCGACGGGCCGTGGTTCTCGCTGTGCAGCCAGATCCCGAGCCCCCTGCCCCACAGCGAGACATGCCCGTGGTGCGCGACGTCCGCCTCCCGCGCCACCCGCCGGTCCACCGGCGCGGGCACAGGCCCCGTCGCGACCGCCTGCCCCGCCCCCCATGCCGTCGTCGACACCGTTGCCGCCATCGCCACCACGGCGGAGACCGCCAGCCGAGCCTTACGCGTGACTACCATGCCCCGAAGATACCGATCACCCCGAATTATCCGTATTTACACACCACTTCCGCGCTCCAGTCCACCCGCTTGCCCCACCCATCCGAACCCACCCGCCCCGCATGAAACGCTGCTCCCATGGTCGTCGCCCGCTCTGTCGCACTCTTCGCCGTTGCCGCGCTCTTCGAGATCGGCGGCGCCTGGCTCGTCTGGCAGGGCGCGCGGGAACACCGGGGCTGGATCTGGATCGGCGTCGGAGTCATCGCCCTGGGTGTGTACGGCTTCGTCGCCACGCTGCAGCCGGACGGTGAGTTCGGCCGCATCCTCGCCGCGTACGGCGGTGTCTTCGTCGCGGGCTCGATCGCCTGGGGCATGGTCGCCGACGGCTACCGCCCCGACCGCTGGGACGTCACCGGCGCGCTGATCTGCCTGGCCGGTATGGCCGTGATCATGTACGCCCCCCGCAACCACTGAAAAGCGCCCCCACCGGCTTCGTCGACACCCACCACCGGCCGACGGCCGACCACACCGACAGCCCCACCGGGCCGGCAGCCCCACCGACCGGGCGCCGACCGCCGACAACGAGCGGACTCCCGCGGACTCGGGCGGCGCCGCTCCCCTCGCCCCGGCCGCCTTGGGAAACGCGGCCCCCGGACGCCCCGTACAACGCGGCCGCCGAACGGGACCTCGCGCCGCCTGCCTATCCTGACCCCGTACCGATCAGCTGTCCGAGGAGTCGAGTCCGCATGGCCGCCACCCCCATCGCCGTCATCACCGGAGCGAGCAGCGGCATCGGTGCCGCGACCGCCCGGCAGCTCGCCGCCGCCGGCTACCGGGTCGTCCTGACCGCCCGCCGCAAGGACCGCATCGAGGCGCTCGCCGCCGAGATCAACGAGGCGGGCCACGAGGCCACGGCGTACGCCCTGGACGTCACGGACCGCGAGGCGGTCGACGCTTTCGCCACCGCCTTCCGCTCTCTCGCCGTCCTCGTCAACAACGCGGGCGGCGCGCTCGGCGCGGACCCGGTCGCCACCGGCGACCCGGCCGACTGGCGCCAGATGTACGAGACGAACGTCATCGGCACGCTCAACGTCACCCAGGCCCTGCTCCCCGCCCTCACTGCGGGCGGCGACGGCACGATCGTGATCCTTTCCTCGACGGCAGGCCTGTCCACGTACGAGGGCGGCGGCGGCTACGTGGCCGCCAAGCACGGCGAACACGTCCTCGCCGAAACCCTCCGCCTGGAGATCGTCGGCACCCCGGTCCGCGTCATCGAGGTCGCTCCCGGCATGGTCAAGACGGAGGAGTTCGCCACCACCCGCTTCCGCGGCGACACCGAGAAGGCCGCCAAGGTCTACGCCGGCGTCGACGCCCCCCTCACCGCCGACGACGTGGCCGACACGATCACCTGGGCCGTCACCCGCCCCAGCCACGTCAACATCGACCTCCTGGTGGTCCGCCCCCGCGCCCAGGCGTCCAACACCAAGGTCCACCGCACGCTCTGAAGCCATCGGCCCGCACGGAAGAGCCCCGGACCACCACCACAGGGTCCGGGGCTCGTCTTCGTAGCGGCGTCAAGAGCACTCAGCCCTTCACGCACACCACCTGCTTCAGCTTCGCGACGACCTCCACCAGGTCCCGCTGCCGCTCGATGACCTGCTCGATCGGCTTGTACGCACCCGGGATCTCGTCCACGACGCCGGAGTCCTTACGGCACTCCACACCCCGTGTCTGCTCCTCCAGGTCCCGCGTCGAGAAGCGCCGCTTGGCCGCGTTGCGGCTCATCTTCCGGCCGGCCCCGTGCGAGGCCGAGTTGAACGACTTCGCGTTCCCGAGACCCTTCACGATGTACGAGCCGGTACCCATCGACCCCGGGATGATGCCGAAGTCACCCGAACCGGCACGGATCGCCCCCTTGCGGGTGACCAGCAGATCCATGCCCTCGTACCGCTCCTCCGACACATAGTTGTGGTGACAGGAGATGACAGGGTCGAAGCTGACCCGGGCCTTCTTGAACTCCTTGCGGACGACGTCCTGGAAGAGCCCCATCATGATCGCGCGGTTGTGCTTCGCGTACTCCTGGGCCCAGAACAGGTCGTTCCGGTACGCCGCCATCTGCGGGGTGTCCGCGACGAAGACCGCCAGGTCACGGTCGATCAGACCCTGGTTGTGCGTCAGCTTCTGCGCCACCCCGATGTGGTACTCGGCGAGCTCCTTGCCGATGTTCCGGGACCCGGAGTGCAGCATCAGCCACACCGAACCCGACTCGTCGAGGCAGAACTCAATGAAGTGGTTTCCGGATCCAAGCGTTCCCATCTGCTTGGTCGCACGTTCATGACGGAATTTGACCGCATCCGCAATCCCGTCGAACCGCCCCCAGAAGTCGTCCCAGCCCGCCGTCGGGAAGCCGTGCAGCCGGCCGGGGTCCACGACGTCGCCATGCATGCCCCGGCCCACCGGAATGGCCTGCTCGATCTTCGACCGAAGCCGCGACAGGTCGCCCGGAAGGTCATTGGCCGTCAGAGAGGTCTTCACCGCGGACATGCCGCACCCGATGTCCACTCCCACCGCCGCCGGACAGACCGCACCACTCATCGCGATCACCGAACCGACGGTCGCGCCCTTGCCGTAATGCACGTCGGGCATGACGGCCAGCCCCTTGATCCAGGGCAGCGTGGCAACATTCCGCAACTGCTGCATCGCACCGTCCTCGACCGAAGCCGGGTCGGCCCACATGCGGATGGGGACCTTCGCCCCAGGTACCTCTACGTACGACATAGCTCCTCGATTCCCCCGAAAAGTCTGAAAGCGCAAAACCGGTGCCAAGATCGGCAAAAGAGTCGGCCGATCGGCAATCACAGCGGCGCGTGCGATACACATTGTGTCCACCGGCCGCCATCGAGCGGCAACTTCTTTTCGCTCGAAGGGAGCCCGGATCGTGCGACGCATGGCGTACGTACCCGGCGTCGCACTTCTCGGAGTGCTGACCGCCGGCTGCACCGGTGGCACCGGCACCGAAGACCCCGCCGCCGACAGCAAACCCGGCAGCCCGAGCAGCTCCGCCGCTCCGGCGGGCAAGTACCGTACGCTTCCCGAACCCTGTCGCTCCATCACGCGATCCACGCTGAAAGACCTGCTTCCGGGCATCGCCGAACTGCCGGAGAACCAGCAGGAGAAAGCGTTCACAGGCACGGCCGCCGTCACCTATGACACCGACCGCCGGGTCGGCTGCCAGTGGAAGTCGGAGACCGCGGCGTCGTCCCGTTCCGTCGTGCTCGACTTCGAGCGCATCGTCTCGTACGACACCTCGGTCAGCGACGAGGACCGCGCCCGCGAGGTGTACGGGAAGAAGGAGACCGCGGCCCACCTGCCGTCCGGCACCTTCGCCCCCGGCGACGCGGAGAAGGTGACGGCCTCACCGTCGGACTCCCCCTCCGGCTCGGCACAGGACACCGGCGGCGACACGGGCGCGGGCTCCGAGGACCTCCGTCCGCGCACCCTCGACAACCTCGGAGATGCCGCATTTCTGGACGATCTGCTCACTCGGGCAGGATCCAGCGCACAACACCGCACGGTGAGCGTGGTATTCCGCACATCGAACGTCATCGTGACCGTCCGGTACACCGAGCAGCCCGCCTTCGCGAGCCAGGTCCCGGACAGCAAGGAACTGCAGGAGAAGGCCCAGGCACTGGCCCGGAAGCTGGTCGACAAGTTCAGCGAATAGCCCGCCGCCGGGCGCCCCCGACCCGCACCGCGCCGGTCGGCGGAGCGTCCGGCCGAGGCGGCATCCGGTCGCCGTCCGTCGTACCGTGGCCCTCCGGAACACCTGCCGAGCACCTTGCCACCCGCCCGTCGCGCCACCCGAGTGAAGGAACCATGCACCGATCAGCCCCGCGACTCACCCGCATACTCGCCTGCGCCGCCGTTCCGGTGATGCTCGTCGCCTCCGGCTGCTCGTCGGACTCCGACAGCAAGGAGAAGTCGGGCTCGTCCTCGTCCTCCGCTCCGAACGCACAGAATCCGAGCGCACAGAAGACGGAGGCGACGGTCGAGCCGGCGAAGTTCGCCGAGCTGCCCGACCCGTGCGACGCGATCACCTCGAAGACGATCACCTCGTTGGTGCCCAAGGCCAAGAGCAAGGCCGGTACGCCGGCCCGGTCCAGCGACACGTCGGCGCGCGCCGGCTGTTCCTGGAACGGCCTCGACGACAACGGCGTCAAGGGCTCGCAGTACCGCTGGCTCGACGTCGGCTTCACCCGCTTCGAATCGGACCAGGCGCTCGGCAGCGGCGCCAAGCGCGCCCAGGAGGACCTCGCGAACCAGGTCGCCAAGACCAAGGCGACCGAGGGCGCCCAGAAGGTCGCCGAAGCCCCCGTCAGCGGTATCGGCGACCAGGCCACCGTGGTCACGTACGACCTCACCAAGACAAAAGAGGACTTCAAGTACGCGACGCTTGTGGCCCGTACGGGGAACGTCGTCATCACCCTGACCTACAACGGCGCGGGTTACGCGGGCGCGAAGACGCCGTCCGGCGACGACATCCTGAAGGGCGCCGAGAAGGCCGCCAAGGAGACCGTCTCGGCGGTCGCCAATGCCAACGAGAAGAAGTCGAGCCCGTCCGCGAGCACGTCGAAGTCTCCGACGGCGACGAAGTCCGCGGCGTCCGCGAAGTCCGGGGCGTCTCCGAAGTCGACAGCGTCGGCGAGCTCCCCCAAGTCGACGAAGTCCGCGTCGCACACGTCGTAACACCGGACCACCGCCCGCCGGCCATTCCCGCGAGGCCCACGGCAGGTACCCCAACACCCCTGCGCAGAAGCAGTTTTACGAAGCCCGGCCCTCCCCCGAGAGCCGGGCTTCGCCCCTCCCCGCGCACCGCACCCCACGCGCATGTGCCAGGCTGTGCCCGCCAGAAGTTGAAGTCGGGAACACAGAGAGGGGATCGCGGGTGGCCGCGATTCAGCTGACACGCACCCACCGGATACTCATCGGGGTCGTCGTCGCCGGCGCGGCAGTCATCGCCGCGATCGGCTTCGCGGGCTCGTACGCCGCGGTGCGCGCGCTCGCAGAACAGAAGGGCTTCGGGAACTTCTCCCTGGTCTTCCCCATCGGCATCGACGCGGGCATCTGCGTACTGCTGGCGCTGGACCTGCTGCTGACCTGGATGCGGATCCCGTTCCCGCTGCTGCGCCAGACGGCCTGGCTGCTGACCGCCGCGACGATCGCCTTCAACGGCGCCGCGGCCTGGCCGGATCCGCTGGGCGTCGGCATGCACGCGGTGATCCCGGTGCTGTTCGTGGTCGCCGTCGAGGCCGCCCGGCACGCGGTCGGCCGGATCGCCGACCTCACGGCCGACAAGCACATGGAGGGTGTCCGCCTCACCCGCTGGCTGCTCTCCCCGGTCCCGACGTTCAAGCTGTGGCGCCGGATGAAGCTGTGGGAGCTGCGGTCGTACGAGCAGGTCATCAAGCTCGAACAGGACCGGCTGATCTACCAGGCGAGGCTCCAGGCCCGCTTCGGGCGCAACTGGCGCCGCAAGGCGCCCGTCGAGTCCCTGATGCCGCTGCGGCTGGCGAAGTTCGGTGTCCCGCTGGCCGACACCGGCCCGGCCGGGCTGGCCGCGGCAGGCATCGAACCGGCCCTGCTGCCACCGGCTGCGGCAGCCGTCGAGACGGTGCACGCTCAGCCCGAGCTGCCGTACGCCGCACAACAGCAGCAGTACGCCGAGCCCCGGCAGCACTCGCAGCAGCCCCAACAGCAGTACGCACACCCCTCCGAACCGCCCGCCGAGGAGTGGCCCCTGGAGGGCCCCGGCGCGCACGAGAGCCCCTGGTTCGCGGCGCCGCAGGCCGCGGAGGGCACGTACGAGGGCGCCTACGACCCCACGTACGCCGAGGACCCGGAGCCCGCCCCGGTCATGATCCCGTCGGGCCCGGGCGGCCGCACCCGTCCCCTGGGCGACGTGGGCACGATCGGCGCGGTTCCTCGTCCCCGCGGCGAGCAACCCCTGCCGCAGCAGCTGGAGCAGCCGCAGGGCCCGCCCCAGGAGGAGCCGCAGCCCCAGCAGGAAGCTGATCCGGCGGAGTGGGCCGAGGCGGAGGTCGAGTTCGGCAACATCGCGTACAAGGTGTTCTCCGACCTCACGCACGAGCACCAGGTCCACCCGAGCGTCGAGGTCCTCGACATAACGCTCTCGGACGTCCACGGCGTCAGTCACCCGCGCAGCACGGCCCTGCTCCGGCGCCTGCTGCCGGGCTTCAAGCAGCGCTTCGACAACGAGATGGCCGAGAACCACATCGCGTAACCGCCCCCAGTCCGTCCGCCGCACGGGAACGGACCTGGACCGGCAGAACAAAGGGCCGTCACCCGCATCACCGGGTGACGGCCCTCTGTACGACCGGCTCCTACGCGCCCAGCAGCTTCCGCACCCGGTCCGCGCCGACGGCCAGCAGCAGCGTGGGCAGTCGCGGACCGGTGTCACGGCCGACCAGGAGCTGGTACAGCAGCACGAAGAACGACCGCTGCGCGGCCTTCAGCTCGGGCGTCGGCTTGGCGTCCGGCTCCAGCCCCGCGAGGACCTTCGGCACCCCGTAGACGAGCGTCGTGAGCCCGTCCAGCGACCAGTGCGTGTCCAGCCCGTCCAGGAGCAGCCGCAGCGACCGGTGCCCCTGGTCGTCCAGCGAGCCGAGCAGTTCCTTGTCCGGCTCGCTGCGGACGATGGTGCGGGCGTCGGCGGGGACCTGGTTGGTGATCCAGTTCTCCGCGCGGTCGAGGCGCGGCCGCGCCTCGTCGAGCGAGCCGATCGGGTTCTCCGGGTCCAGCTCGCTCAGGATGCGCAGCGTCTGCTCGTCGTGGCCGGCGGTGATGTCGACGACGGACGCGAGCGTGCGGTACGGCAGCGGGCGCGGCGTGCTCGGCAGCTCACCGGCGGCCGTGCCGATGGCACGCGCGTACGCGGCGGCGTCGGCGGGCAGCACGGAGCCGTCGGCGACCTTGCGCGCCAGCGAGTCCCACTCGTCGTACAGCCGCTGGATCTCCTGGTCGAAGGCGATCTTGAAGGACTGGTTGGGCTTGCGGCGCGCGTACAGCCAGCGCAGCAGCGGTGCCTCCATGATCTTCAGCGCGTCGGCCGGGGTCGGCACGCCGCCCTTGCTGGAGGACATCTTCGCCATGCCGGAGATGCCGACGAAGGCGTACATCGGGCCGATCGGCTGCACACCGTCGAAGACCTCACGGACGATCTGGCCACCGACGACGAACGACGAACCGGGCGAGGAGTGGTCCACGCCGCTGGGCTCGAAGATCACTCCTTCGTATGCCCAGCGCATCGGCCAGTCGACCTTCCAGACCAGCTTGCCGCGGTTGAACTCGTTGAGCCGGACGGTCTCGGCGAAGCCGCAGGCATTGCAGGTGTAGTTCATCTCGGTCGTGCCGTCGTCGTACGACGTGACCGTGGTCAGGTCCTTCTCGCAGTTGCCGCAGTAGGGCTTGTACGGGAAGTAGCCGGCCGAGCCGCCGCTGCCGTCGTCCTCGCTCGCGGCGCCGGAACCCGCCTCGGCCTCCAGTTCGGCCTCGTCGACCTTCTTCTGCTGCTGCGGCTTCTTGCCGCCCGCGGCGCCTGCCGCCGGGTCCTTCTTCGTGCGGTACCGGTCGAGGACCGCGTCGATGTCGGCGCGGTGCCTCATGGCGTGCAGGATCTGCGCGCGGTACGCCCCCGCCGTGTACTGCTCCGTCTGGCTGATGCCGTCGTACTCGACACCGAGCTCGTCCAGCGAAGCCGTCATCGCGGCCTTGAAGTGCTCCGCCCAGTTCGGGTACGCGGACCCGGCCGGTGCGGGCACGGACGTCAGCGGCTTGCCGATGTGCTCGGCCCACGACTCGTCCACGCCGGGGACGCCGGCCGGAACCTTGCGGTACCGGTCGTAGTCGTCCCACGAGATCAGGTGGCGGACCTGGTACCCGCGGCGGCGGATCTCGTCCGCGACCAGGTGCGGGGTCATGACCTCGCGGAGGTTGCCGAGGTGGATCGGGCCCGACGGGGAAAGACCGGACGCGACGACGACCGGTTTGCCAGGCGCACGACGCTCCGATTCGGCGATGACATCGTCCGCGAAGCGGGAGACCCAGTCGGCCTCGGTGCTGCTCTGACTCTGAGCCACGGTCGGCACGTCCTTCTCTCTGGTAGGGCTCGTAGGGGCACTACCCATTCTCCCAGGTCCACCCGGCAGTGCGAAAACGGCTTTACGGTGCGTGGGATACTGGGCGTGATCCCTTGTACCCCTACGGAAACGGCAGCCATCCCATGGCCTCGGTCAATTCCCTCGCTTCCACGCTCCAGCAGCAGCTCGCGGACGCCCTGACGGCAGCACTGCCGGATGCCGGCACCGCGGACCCGCTGCTGCGCCGAAGCGACCGGGCCGACTTCCAGGCCAACGGGATCCTGGCCCTCGCCAAGAAGCTGAAGGGCAACCCGCGCGAGCTGGCGTCCCAGGTGACGGCCGCGATCCCGGCGGGCGACCTGATCAAGGAGATCGAGGTCTCCGGCCCGGGCTTCCTGAACATCACGCTCAGCGACAGGGCCATCATGGAGACCCTCGCCGCGCGCGCCGCGGACGACGAGGGCCGGCTCGGTGTGCCGTACGCGCAGAACGCCGGCACGACGGTCGTCGACTACGCGCAGCCGAACGTGGCGAAGGAGATGCACGTCGGGCACCTCCGCTCCGCGGTGATCGGTGCCTCGATGGTGGAGGTCCTGGAGTTCACGGGCGAGAGCGTGGTCCGGCGCCACCACATCGGCGACTGGGGCACCCAGTTCGGCATGCTCATCCAGTACCTGATCGAGCACCCGCACGAGCTGGACCACAAGGGCGCCGACGAGGCGGACGGCGAGGCCGCCATGTCCTCCCTCAACCGGCTGTACAAGGCGTCGCGGGCGCTCTTCGACTCCGACGAGGAGTTCAAGGCCCGCTCCCGGGACCGGGTGGTGGCGCTCCAGGCCGGTGACGAGGAGACGGTCACGCTCTGGCAGCGGTTCGTCGACGAGTCGAAGATCTACTTCTACTCGGTCTTCAACAAGCTCGACATGGAGGTCCGCGACCCCGACATCGTCGGCGAGTCCGGCTACAACGACATGCTCGAGGAGACCTGCCGGATCCTGGAGGAGACGGGCGTCGCCGTCCGCTCCGAAGGTGCGCTGTGCGTGTTCTTCGACGACGTGAAGGGCCCGGACGGCAACCCGGTCCCGCTGATCGTCAAGAAGACGAACGGCGGCTACGGCTACGCGGCGACCGACCTCTCCGCGATCCGTGACCGGGTCCAGAACCTCAAGGCGAACACCCTGCTGTACGTCGTGGACGTGCGGCAGTCGCTCCACTTCAAGATGGTCTTCGAGACGGCCCGCCGGGCAGGCTGGCTGAACGAGGACGTGAAGGCGCACCAGCTGGCGTTCGGCACGGTCCTCGGCAAGGACGGCAAGCCGTTCAAGACCCGTGAGGGCGAGACGGTCCGGCTGGTCGACCTGCTCGACGAAGCGATCGAGCGGGCGACGGCCGTCGTGCGCGAGAAGGCCGAGAAGGTCGGCCTGACCGAGCAGGAGATCGTCGAGAACGGCGAGTACGTCGGTATCGGCGCGGTGAAGTACGCCGACCTCTCCACGTCCGCCGTCCGGGACTACAAGTTCGACCTGGACCAGATGGTGTCGCTGAACGGCGACACCTCCGTGTACCTCCAGTACGCATACGCCCGGATCAAGTCCATCCTCCGCAAGGCGGGCGAGACCCGGCCGGTCGCGCACCCGGAGCTGGCGCTGGCCCCGGCCGAGCGGGCGCTGGGGCTGCACCTGGACCAGTTCGGCGAGAACCTCGCCGAGGTGGCGTCGACGTACGAGCCGCACAAGCTGGCCGCGTACCTCTACCAGCTGGCCTCGCTCTACACGACGTTCTACGACCAGTGCCATGTGCTGAGCGACGACAACCCCGCCGAGGTGGTCGAGAACCGGCTCTTCCTCTGCGACCTGACCGCCCGCACCCTCCACCGGGGCATGGCGCTGCTCGGCATCCGGACCCCCGAGCGCCTCTGACCGGGACACCCGCCCGTACGCACCGGCCCGGTGGCTGTGACCCGTTACTCCTTGGTCACCCACTGGGCCGTGTCGTGCCGGTACACGTACTGCGGCCGCACCTTGATGCTGCTGGTACGGAACGGCTTCCCGCCGTCGTCGATGCGCAGCGTCCCCTCCCGGCCGCCGCTGCTCCACTCCAGCTCCAGGTACCAGCTGACGTCGTGCCCTTCGACATGGGCGTCGAGGTCGAACACCTCCACATCTGTGGAGGACACCCGGAACGGGAAGTCCTTCGGCGGCACCCGCTCGTCCCTCTGCTGCCCCGCCACCGGGGTGAGGATCGGCCGGCTGTCGTCGAGGTCGATGTCGAAGGACTGCGGCGTGATGCCGCTCCCGCAGCCATCCCCCATCGAGTACGCCGACCACGGCAGCGGCGCCTTCCGGGACAGCGTCCGCACGTGCAGTCCGTTCAGCACGACAGCCTGCCCCGACTTCCCCTGCACGGTGAGTTCGAGCAGCATGCTGCCGCCGTCCACCCCGCCGAGCGCCCTGGCCCAGCCACGGGTGTCCTGCGGTGCGGGGGGCGGAGGTACGTCGTCCGGCTGCTGGTCCAGTACGTAGTACTGGCCGCAGGGCTCTTCCCAGTTGTACGAGCTGATGGTGGCGGTCAGCGGCACGCCCCCGCTCTGCTGCCCACCCGGCCCGGCTCCCGCGCCGTGTCCGCCGGACGGGGCGGAGGCATCGCCGCGCGCCGGGGACGAAGCGCTCGCCGAGCCGGACGGTACGGGTTTACCTGACTTCTTCGCCCCGCCGGGCGAGGCGGTGACTCTCGCACCGAGGCGGGGCAGGGCGGACGCGGGCTCGTCCGCTTCCTTGCCGTCCACGGCGGCGTTGCTGAGCTCGTCGGCGTCCGTGCCCGACATCTTGCTGACGACGATCGAGGTGGGCACGGCCAGCGCGACGACGGCGACGGCCGCGAGCAGCACACGCGCCCGCGGGGAGGACAGGAACCGCCGGGGCCGGCTCGCCCCACCGGCCACGATCGCGGCTTCGGAAGCGGGCACAGGTGCGGGCGTGGGCATCGACGCCGGCACCGTCGCGGGCGTGCCGCCACCGTGCCCGCCCGCTTCCACGTCCCGGCCTTCGGGCGAATCCCCGGCCCCGGCCCTGACCCCGTCCCCCACCTCGGAGCCACGAACCGCACCCGGAACCATGTCCGAAACCGCATCCCGAACCGACTCCGCAGCCACGCCCGAAACGGCGCCCCGGACCGGCTCCGGGACCGGCTCCGCAGCGGCGGCGCGGCGCCGTCGGGCCACATCGGCCACGATCCACCGCCGGTGCAGCTCCACCAGCTCATCCGCGCTCGCCCCGCACAGCCGCGCCAGCCGTTCCACCGGGGCGTACTCATTGGGCACGGCATCACCGTTGCAGTACCGGTGGAGCGTCGAGGTGCTGACGTGCAGTCTTCCGGCGAGAACCCCGTAGCTGCGCCCTGAACGGTCCTTCAGTTCCTTCAGCAGAGCCGCGAATTCCACGGCTTCCGGCGTCGCCACTGCGGCGTTCCCCCTCCTGGTCCGTCCCGGAACACCGTTCCAGGGACGTGGAATCTGCCCAGGTCACGGTACGCGCAAGCATTCCGGCTTCCCTAATGGGCCAGTCGGCGTTGCGTCCGAATTCCGGCGTCCCACAGTCTGTGATCACACCGCAGAGACCATCGGGACGACGCAGTGCGAACCCGTTTCCGCATCGAGCTGATCGATGCCGTGGCGATCGTCGTAGTGATCCTGTCGACCGCGATCCTCACGGTTCTGATCTGCCGGCACTGACTGAACAGCCTCACCAACGCACACGGGGAGTACCACCATCATGCGCAGCAACCGCATCCGCACCACCGCCCTCGCCGCGACCGCCCTCCTGGCCGCCCTCTCGCTCACCGCGTGCAGCGACAACAACGGCGGTGAAAACGGCAAGGCGGGAGCGGCGGCTCCGGCAGGGAGCACCGCCGACCAGCAGTCCCCGGCGGCCGCCGCGCCGGACTCGGGCAAGGACGCCAAGGACACCGACAGCACGTCCGACGCCCCTGCCGACAACACGGCGGCCCACTCCAAGGGCTCCACCTCCGGCACGGGCGGCCAGAAGAGGAACACCGGCAACAAGGGCACCGGCAACAGCTCCCCCGTCACCTGCATCGGCGAGAACACCAAGGTCACCGTCAGCAAGGTGAGCCGCCCCATCAACCACCTGCTGCTCACCGCGACCAACACGGGCAACCGCCCCTGCTACGCGTACCACGCGCCGGCGCTCCGCTTCGACGACGCCCAGGCCGCCTTCCCGGTCCTCCGCGACAGCATCCCGCAGGCCGTGGTCACCCTTGCGCCGGGCCAGTCCGCCTATGCCTCCATCGGGCTGTCCGGTGAGCCCGACGGGCAGGAGCTGCACAAGGGCACCCGCCTCACGGTGTACTTCACCGGCAAGAGCAACCAAGGCTCCACGGGCGCCCCCGCCGAGCTGACGCTCCCCGCCGGCACCTCCTGGGGCGACAACGGCTTCGTCACCTACTGGCAGAGCGACATGGCCGACGCCCTCACGTACTGAGCGGACTGAGCGGACTGGCCGCACGGGCCGCACGGGCCGCACGAAGCCTGCGATCTCCCCTTCCAGGAAGGGCAGTTGATCATAGAATCGGAGGACATCTCGACGAAGGGGACGACGTGCGGAATCCGTACGGCAGCAGCTCGACGGCAACGGCGGTGTGGCTCACGGCAGCCGCAACATCCCTGCTGCTGCTTACCGGTTGCGGGAAGGCCAAGGATTACGCCGAACCCGGACCCGACACGTCGCCCTCCTCCGGTCCCAGCCCCTCGGCGACCCCTTCCTACGGCGTGGAGTACCTCGCCCTGCACGAATGCGCGGCTCCGGAGTCCGGCCGAAAGGGCATCTACCGGGAAGTGGCGTGTGGCGACTCCCAGGCCGTCGCCAAGGTCGCCGGCCGCTTCCATGACGGTCACGCCGACCCCTTCGAAGCCACCTCGTGCCCGGAGAAATCCGACTTCGCCATCGACGTGTCGGCCGGCCTCGCGGCGCTGGAGGGCACCCCGCCGAGCGGCGAGGGCTACGCCTGTATGCGCAATCTCAGGCCGCCGCACCCCGGCGATCCCGGCGGGGGCGGCGGCCCCGGCATCCAGGTGGGCGACTGTGTCCACACGGATCCGAAGGCCGACAACGCGGTGCACGAAGTCGCCTGCACGGAGAAGGGCAAGGACCGAGCCACGCACAGGGTCCGCAAGATCCTCCTCGACATCGCCGCGGTGCCAGGTGGTCTCGGCAACCCCTGCGAGTACGACGAGGCGGTGATCACCATCAACTCGATGTACGACTCGGACCCGGTCAAGAACGACAAGGTACTCTGCGCCACCAAGCTCTAGCTGGTGAGCAGGCCGTCCGGGGGGGGCAGAATTGACTGGTCCACCGGTCCCAGCGGCCGTAACATCCGCCCATGATCGAGGACACGACCGAAGCTGTGACTGGGCGCGTTGCCGGGGAGGAATCGGAGGACGGGAACGCGGGATCGCCCCGGGAGGTTTGCTGGCGGGGTAGGGGTGTCGCCTTCGCGCCGCTCGACGTCGACGACGCAGAGCTGGTCCATGTCTGGCGCGCCGACCCCGTGGCCGCCCACGAGGTCGGCATCTGGCCGCGTTCCCTCTCTGCCGTGCGCGAGCGCATCGAGCGTGACCGCGACGAGCACGACCGCGATGACTTCCTCGTTCTGCTCCCCGACGGCACGCCGATCGGCCACATCGCCCTGACGGACCAGGACATGGTCGACGGCACAGCCGAGATCATGCTGATGCTGGACCCCGACCACCGGGGCCGGGGCTATGGCGCGGACGCCGTGGACGCGTTGGTCGACTTCGCCTTCGGTGAACTGCCCATGCACCGCGTCCAGGCTGTCACCCACACCACCAACACCGCGGCCCTCGACGTCCTGGCCAGGGCCGGGTTCGTCCAGGAGGGGGTGCGCCGCTCCGCCTGCCTGCATCGGGGCCAACGGTACGACGTCGCGGTGCTTGCCCTGCTCCGGGACGAGTGGCAGGCGCTCACTCGACCCCGGTCCTGGGACGTGCCTGTCACCGGCCAGTGACCTGAGTCAGGGATGCCTTGGTGGTTCACTCTTGGGCAGCGTGATCTTCGCTGCAGAGTGCGCGGGGAGTACGGCTCGCAACGCTTGCGCGAACGCCGCCCGCACCCCCTCGACGGTCCGGCCCCCGCCGCCCTGGTCCTCCTGCGGCAGATCGCCGCGGCGGGCGACCCCGGCGAAGCCACCAAGCTCTGCGAGACGCTGCACTGGTTCGGCCCCCGCCGGCGAGGATCGGTCGACCAACTGGCACACCTCGCCGGCCACCCGGACCCACAGGTCCGCGTCGCGCTGGTCGAAGCAGTCGCCGGATGGTCGACGCCCGGCGTCCAGGAACTCCTCCACCGGCTCGGACAGGATCCGCACCCGGACGTCCGCGAGGCCGTCGAGCTCACCCGGCCCGATCAGCCCTGACCGAACTCGCACCACACCACCTTGCCGGGCTCCCGCTCCCCCACACCCCAGAGATCCGCCAGCGCCTCCACGATCAGCAGCCCCCGCCCCGACTCCCCCTCCGGCTCCCGCACTCCAGGAAGCGGCAGCGCAGGAACACGTCGGCCATGAAACTCGTAGGCAGACTGGTCGGCGTCTTCCGCACAGACGATCGCGTGTTTCACAGGCGACCACCCATGAAACCCGGGTGCTGCGCCTGGCCGCGGTCGGCGTCGGGTCACCACTGGGTGATGAGCGGGGTGTCCGGTTCGTGCTGCCGCCAGGCTTCGGTGAGGCGGACGAGGCGGGCGGGGGCGGCGATGCCGCGCACGGTCGCGATCCTGCCGCCTGCGATGTCGAACGTCACGGCGCCGGCGATCCGGTCGCCGAGCACGAAGAGCATGGCCGGGGCGCCGTTGACGAGCGCGTAGTGGACGGCGGACGTGCCGCCGGCAAGTCGCCGCTTCGCGGGTGTGGATTTGAAGCCGGCCCGTGCGACAGCGGCGATGCGCTCCGCAGTGTCGTACCGCAACAGCTTCTCGGTCAGGCCGGCCCCGTCGGAGATCGCGGTCGCGTCGTCGGTGAGCAGCGCCACCAGGCGTTCGGTGCGGCCCGAGGAGGCGGCGGCGAGGAATTCCTCGACGATCCTGCGGGCGGATGCCGGGTCGACTTCGCCGCCGCGGCGGCGCGCGGCGGTGATGCGGCGCCGGGCCCGGTGCAGGTGCTGCTGGCTCGCGGACGCGGTGATGTCGAGGATCCCGGCGATCTCGGCGTGGCTGTAGGAGAACGCTTCGCGCAGGACGTAGACGGCCCGCTCGAGGGGTGACAGGCGCTCCATGAGAGTCAGCACGGCCAGGGAGACCGATTCGCGCTGCTCGAAGGTGTCGGCCGGGCCGAGCATCGGGTCGCCGTCGAGGAGCGGTTCGGGCAGCCAGGCGCCGACGGTGCGTTCGCGGCGGGCTTGTGCCGAGCGGAGCCGGTCGAGGCACAGGTTGGTGACGACCTTGGTCAGCCATGCCTCCGGCACCTTGATCCGCTGCCGGTCGGCACCCTGCCAGTGCAGGAACGCGTCCTGCACGGCGTCTTGGGCGTCGGCGGCGGAGCCCAGCAGCCGGTAGGCCAGCGAGGCCAGCCGGTTCCGGCTGGCCTCGAACCGACTGGTGTCGAAGCGATCAGTGGCGGTGCTGTCCACGCGGACCACCCTAGTCAGGCGTCTACGCGACGGCCTTCTCGCCTGACGCGGCGGCCTTCCCGGCGGACGCGTCCGGCGCGGCGGCCAGGTGGCGCTGGCGCTTGGGCAGACCGAAGGTCGGGTGCGAGGTGGCCCACAGCGACCCCTTGAGGATGCCCGACTTGATCCGCGCGGCCTTCCGGCCGCCCATGTACTTCGGCTTCGCCAGCCCTTCGTCGTCGACCGGCTGCAGCATCCCGTCCCGCCGCCCGAGGCTGATGTGGTTGAACGTGTAGACCAGCTTGGTGTTCGGGATCTTGCGGCCGGTCAGGCCTCCCACGATCGCGACCGTTGCCTGCATGCCGGTGTAGCCGGCCGAAGCGCAGGACATCGGCAGCGGCCGGCCGTTGTCGCCGATGGCGTGGACGCTGTCGCCGACGGCGTAGACGTTCGGGTGCGAGACCGACCGCATGGTGCGGTCGACGACGATCTGGCCGTTCTCGGTGACCTCCAGCCCGGCGGCGGCGGCGATGGGGTTGACCACGAACCCGGCCGTCCACACGGTCGCGTCGGACGCCAGGGCGGTGCCGTCGGCGCACAGCACCCGCGTCGCTTCGACGGCTTCGACGCTGGTGTGCTCCAGGACGGTGATGCCCAGCCGGTCGCAGGCCCGGCGCAGGTGGCTGCGGGCTCCGGCGGAGAGCCGGGCGCCCAGCTCGCCGCGGGCGACCAGCGCCACCGACAGGCCGGGCCGGGATTCGGCGAACTCGGTGGCGGTCTCGATGCCGGTCAGCCCGTCGCCGACGACCAGCACACTCCCACCTCCGCCCCGCCCGCCCTGGCTGTCCAGGTTGTCCAGGCGCTCGCGCAGGCGCAGCGACGAAGGCCGGCCGGCGACGTCGAAGGCGTGCTCGGCCACGCCGGGGACGCCGTGGTCGGCGACGTGGCTGCCGAGCGCGTAGACAAGCGTGTCGTAGCCGAGCTCGCCGCCGCCGTCGGCGTCGGCCATGGCGACGACCTGGCGCTCGGGGTCGACGGCGGTGACACGGGCCAGGCGCAGCCGGATCCCCGTGCCCGCGAACACGTCGGCGAGCTGTGGAGCCTCGATCTTCTGGCCGGCCGCCAACTGGTGCCCCCGCAGCCGCTGGACGAAGACCGGCTCAGCGTTGACCACGGTGATCTCGGTGTCCGCCGGGGACAGCCGGCGGGTCAGGTTCCCGGCCACGTAGGTCCCGGCGTAGCCGGCGCCGAGGACGACGATGCGGTGCTTCATGTGATGCTCCTGTCGGTTCGCTTGCTCCCGGAGACTTGAGCGGAACAGCGCCCCGATTACTGACAGGAAACGCATGTGACCTGAGTCACAGAGCGGCGGGGGCGTCGCCCGGCGATGCCCGCGACGCCGAGGCCGCGCAGATGCGGGCCGAGCTGAACGAGGTGTTCTGAAGACGATCACCGTCGGCATCGACGTCATGCTCGCCAAGCGGAAGACGTCCGTGGGCGAACTCGCCGAACGCGTCGGCATCACACCCGCCAAGGTGCTCCGGCCCTGGGAGGACGGCTTCGGCATACGGGGCGTGGCGCTCGGCCTCGACCACCTGACCGTCTCGGTGACCAACACCGCCCAGCACCGTCGACGAGGCGGTGGCGGTCGCCGCCGAGCACGTCACGTTCTGCCCGGACAACATCGCCCACAACGCCCCGGACACCCTGCGCGGCTACGCGGACCGGTACGTGCTGGGCGAGAAGTCCTGGCCGTCCTGGTGGGACTGACCAAGTAAGAGTGCCCGGCAGGAGGCTTCGCGGCGTCGCGGGGCCGGCGCACGCACCTCGCGGCGTTGTCGTCAATCACCAACGCTCCGCGTTGGCTCAATCCTCCGCCTTGCGATGCACGCACCCCAGCCCCGCTCCTTCACCCGCGCCGCCTACTGCCGGGCACTCTAAGTACGGGAACTCATGTGCATCATCGGGCAGTTGACTTCAATCACACCCATGACCGATGACGCCTCCAACGCTCGCACCCCGCACGCCTGGGTCGCCCCGCTGATCTCCACGTTCGTCACACTGCCGCTGGCGCTCTTCGCCCTGGGCGGCGGTGCACTGGCCCCCATGGCCTGCGACTCCTGCTCGGAAGCCGATTCCGACCGCTTCGATGCCGGCTTCGATCCGGCGTGGACGGTGCTCTGCACCGGCCTGCTGCTGTCTCTGGCGGTGCTGGCCGTGAGCTGGTTCCTCCCGCGACGCCAACAACACGCCGCAACTCGCGTCTTCCTGGCCGTGGTCGCGCCGGCCGTCGTGTGTGTCGCCTTCGTGGCGTTCCTGGCCCTCGTCGACTGGCCCTGACCCGGGTCCTGTCAAGACGCCTTGAGCAGATCGCGCAGGTAGTCGTCGGCGCTTCGGGGAAGTTGGTCCGGCACGGATCGCTTGCCGTAGCCGGGTTTGGCCATCGGGTACGAGGACGAGGATGCGGGCGCGGACAGGGCAGGGCTAAAAATTCTGGGTAGCCACGAAATCGCCCCACTGTCGATCTTGGGGTGAGACTCCGGCCTGGTGCGCGACTTCGACCAGCTCGTACGGGACAACGCCCTGGCGGCGCTCAACGAGACGGGCCCCAGCGACAAGCGGATCGAGGTACTGCACCGGCTGTCCGACGACACGACGCTGGGCCATGAAGCGGCCCGCATCCTCGCGTCCTGGGGCCTGGAACCCGCGGCCTGAGTCGGCGCGGGTTCCAGGTGTCCGCTGCTACGAACGGCGCAGCCGCTGCGCGACCTCCGTCGCCCAGTACGTCAGGATCATCTGCGCACCCGCGCGCCGGATCCCGGTCAGGCTCTCCATGATCGCCGCGTCGCGGTCGATCCAGCCCTTCTCGGCGGCGGCCTCGATCATCGCGTACTCGCCGCTGATCTGGTACGCGGCGACCGGCACGTCCACCGAGTCGGCGACCTTCGCCAGGATGTCCAGGTACGGTCCGGCCGGCTTGACCATGACCATGTCGGCGCCCTCTTCGAGGTCGAGCGCCAGCTCGCGCAGGGACTCACGGCTGTTCGCCGGGTCCTGCTGGTACGTCTTGCGGTCGCCCTTGAGCGAGGAGCCGACCGCCTCACGGAACGGCCCGTAGAACGCCGACGAGTACTTCGCCGTGTAGGCGAGGATCGAGACGTCCTCGTGGCCCGTCTGGTCGAGCGCGTCACGGATGACGCCGACCTGGCCGTCCATCATGCCGCTGGGGCCGACGACATGGGCGCCCGCATCCGCCTGGACCTGGGCCATTTCGGCGTACCGCTCCAGCGTCGCATCGTTGTCGACGCGGCCGTCAGCGGTCAGGACGCCGCAGTGACCGTGGTCCGTGGTCTCGTCCAGGCACAGGTCCGACATGACGACGAGGTCGTCACCGACCTCTTCGCGCACCGCGCGCAGACCGACCTGAAGGATGCCCTCCGGATCAGTGCCCGCCGTCCCCCGGGCGTCCTTCTTCTCGTCCGCGGGGACACCGAAGAGCATGATCCCGGAGACCCCGGCCGAGACCGCGTCGACCGCGGCCTTCCGGAGGGTGTCCAGGGTGTGCTGCTGGACACCGGGCATGGCCGAGATGGCGACGGGCGCCGTGATGCCCTCGCGTACGAACGCGGGCAGGATCAGGTTTGCCGGGTCGAGCCGTGTCTCGGCGACCATCCGTCGCATCACGGGGGTCGTCCGCAGCCGCCGGGGGCGGGAGCCGGGGAAGTTTCCGTACACAGTCATCCTTCGACGATAGACCCGTACACATCACCGTCTTACCGACACCCGTGCCGGAAAAACGGCTCTTCGTGGATCAGCCCTGGTCGGCGTTGATCCAGTTGACTGGTCGCTGCTGATCTTGGAAGGCCTCGTTCCGTCTCGCCCGCGCGCCACGCCGTGGACCCGGACACCACGGGACGGCTCACCCGGGCTCACCCACGAGAGCCAAAAAACGGACGGCGATGTCGAGAACCCGTGACTGGCTCCGTCCCCGCGGTGAACGCGACCACAATGGGTCGCACCAGCACCGAGGAGAACACGATGGCCAAGTACTTGCTTCTCAAGCACTACCGCGGCGCCCCGGCTCCGGTCAACGACGTGTGCATGGACCAGTGGACGCCGGAGGAGATCTCGGCGCACGTGCAGTACATGCACGACTTCGCGGCCCGGCTCGAGGAGACCGGCGAGTTCGTCGACGGTCAGGCGCTCGCCCCCGAGGGGACGTTCGTCCGGTACGACGGTGAGGGGCGCCCGCCGGTCACCGACGGCCCGTTCGCCGAGACCAAGGACCTCATCGCCGGCTGGATGGTGATCGACGTCGACAGCTACGAGCGCGCCGTCGAGCTGGCCGGGGAGCTGTCGGCCGCCCCCGGGGCCGGCGGAGAGCCGATCCACGAGTGGCTCGAGGTGCGCCCGTTCCTGGCCTGTCCGCCCACCATCACGGAGTGACCTCATCGATGAACGAGGCCCTGCTCCGGAGCCTCACGCCGAGCGTGCTCGGGATCCTCGTCCGCCGCGGAGCCGACTTCGCGGCGGCCGAGGACGCCGTGCAGGACGCGCTGGTCGAGGCGGTCCGCGTCTGGCCGGCCGACCCGCCGCAGGACCCGAAGGGCTGGCTGGTCACCGTGGCCTGGCGCCGGTTCCTCGACGCGACCCGGGCGGACGCCGCCCGCCGCCGGCGTGAGGACCTCGTCAACGAGGAGCCGGCGCCCGGGCCCGCGCCCGCAGCCGACGACACGCTCCAGCTCTACTTCCTGTGCGCGCACCCGTCGCTGACGCCGTCGTCCGCGGTCGCGCTCACGCTGCGCGCCATCGGCGGGCTGACCACCCGCCAGATCGCCCAGGCCTACCTGGTGCCCGAGGCGACCATCGCGCAGCGCATCAGCCGTGCCAAGCGCACCGTCTCCGGCAATGGGGTATCCCCTGCTCGAGCGAAGCCGAGAGCTCGGGGAAGGTTCGACCGGCCCGGCGACGTCGCCACCGTGCTGCGCGTCCTCTACCTGGTCTTCAACGAGGGCTACTCCGGCGACGTCGACCTCGCCGCCGAGGCCATCCGGCTCACCCGGCAGCTCGCGGCCGCGATCGACCACCCCGAGGTGGCGGGGCTGCTCGCCCTCATGCTGCTCCACCACGCCCGGCGCGCCACCCGGACCGCGCCCGACGGCAGCCTGGTGCCGCTCGCCGAGCAGAACCGCGGCCGGTGGGACACCGGGGCGATCGCCGAGGGCGTCGAGATCCTGCAGGCGGCCCTCGCCCGCGACCGGCTGGGCGAGTTCCAGGCCCAGGCCGCCATCGCGGCACTCCACGCCGACGCGCCCACCGCCGAGGAGACCGACTGGGTGCAGATCGTCGAGTGGTACGACGAGCTCGCGCGCCTGACCGACAGCCCGGTCGTCCGGCTCAACCGCGCAGTGGCCGTCGGCGAGGCCGACGGACCGCGCGCCGGGCTGGCGGCGCTCGCGGCGCTGAACGACTCACTGCCCCGTCACGCCGCGGTGACGGCGTACCTCCACGAGCGCGACGGCGACCTGGCGACAGCGGCACGGCTGTACGCCGAGGCGGCCCGAAAGGCACCCAACCTCGCCGAGCGCGATTACCTGACGCGCCAGGCCGCCCGGCTCAACGCCCGCCGGTGTCGCTGACGGATCGCGCTCGGATTTTCCCGCATTACTTGGCTCGGCCCCATGGCCGGAGCGGTCACCTCACAGTGAGTAGGCAGGTCGAGACCGGCTGCCCGCTGAAGTGCCCGGTGCGGTGAAGGTGAGCCATCTGCGACGGTTCGGCTGCCCGAAAAGCGGCTCACCCGGGCTGGTCTACCAAGAGCCGGAAAATCGGACCGGAGTACGGGCAGGGGCCCAGCTGCCGAAGCAACCGGACCCCTGAACACTCCCGACCCGGCCGGTCAGGTAGTCGTACGACGCCTGCGCGCACCCGGACGCCGCTCGCTCGGCCGCGTCACCGGGTCACCGGCCTCCTTCGCCGCCTCCCGGCGCTGCGCGCCGAACTCTGCGAGCGCCTCGGCCAGCTTGTGCACCGACGGCTCCGGGGAGAGCACGTCGACCCGCAGGCCGTGCTCCTCCGCGGTCTTCGCCGTGGCGGGGCCGATGCACGCGATGACGGTCACGTTGTGCGGCTTGCCCGCGATACCGACCAGGTTCCGGACGGTCGACGACGAGGTGAAGAGCACCGCGTCGAACCCGCCTCCCTTGATCGCCTCACGGGTGTCGGACGGCGGCGGCGAAGCGCGGACCGTGCGGTACGCGGTGACGTCGTCGACCTCCCAGCCCAGGTCGATGAGGCCGGCGACGAGCGTCTCCGTGGCGATGTCGGCGCGCGGCAGGAAGACGCGGTCGATCGGGTCGAAGACCGGGTCGTACGGCGGCCAGTCCTCCAGCAGACCGGCGGCGGACTGCTCACCGGACGGCACCAGGTCCGGCTTCACACCGAAATCGATCAGTGCGGCGGCGGTCTGTTCGCCGACCGCGGCAACCTTGATCCCGGCGAAGGCACGGGCGTCGAGCCCGTACTCCTCGAACTTCTCCCGGACCGCCTTGACCGCGTTGACGCTGGTGAAGGCGATCCACTCGTAGCGGCCCGTGACGAGGCCCTTGACCGCGCGCTCCATCTGCTGGGGCGTACGCGGCGGCTCGACGGCGATCGTCGGGACCTCGTGCGGCACGGCGCCGTACGAACGCAGCTGGTCGGAGAGCGACGCCGCCTGCTCCTTCGTCCGCGGCACGAGCACCTTCCAGCCGAAGAGCGGCTTGGACTCGAACCACGAGAGCTGGTCGCGCTGGGCGGCGGAGCTGCACTCACCGACCACGGCTATGACCGGCTGGTGCCCGTCCGGCGACGGCAGCACCTTCGCCTGCTTCAGGACCTGAGCGATCGTCCCGAGGGTCGCCGTCCAGGTGCGCTGGCGCGTCGTCGTGCCGGCGACCGTCACGGTCAGCGGGGTGTCGGGCTTGCGGCCCGCAGAGACCAGCTCGCCCGCGGCGGCCGCGACCGAGTCCAGCGTCGTCGAGACGACCGCCGTGGCGTCGCTCGCGCCGACCTCGGTCCAGCAGCGGTCCGAGGCGGTCCGGGCGTCGACGAACCGGACGTCGGCCCCCTGCGTATCACGCAGCGGCACGCCGGCGTACGCGGGCACGCCCACGGCGTTCGCGACACCCGGCACGACCTCGAAGGGAATGCCGGCGGCGGCACAGGCGAGCATCTCCGCGCCTGCGTTCCCGTCCAGGCCCGGGTCCCCTGAGACGGCACGGACGACCCGCCTGCCGCCCTTCGCGGCCTCCATGACAAGATTGGCCGCGTCCCTGAGAACGGGTACCCCGGCGGCTGTTGACGTCATGTCAACAACAGTCAGTTCGGGCGTGCTGACGCCTGCCCGCGCGTGGCCGCGGACGACGCCGAGAACGTCCGGCTCGGCAACAAGGACGTCCGCGCTCGCGAGCGCCTCGACAGCGCGCAGAGTCAGCAGTCCCGGATCGCCGGGACCGGCGCCGAGGAAGGTGACGTGCCCTGCGGACAGGACCGGAAAGTCGGATGCGGCGGGGCCGGTGGGGCTCAAAGTGCTCGCTCCCCCATAAGACCGGCCGCACCCTTGGCAAGCATCTCGGTCGCGAGCTCGCGACCGAGGGCCGCCGCGTCGTCGGGCGACGTGGGGACGGGACCGGTGGTGGACATCTGTACGAGCGAGGAACCGTCGGTGGAACCGACGACACCGCGCAGGCGCAGTTCGTTGACAACCTGTCCGTCGACCAGGAGGTCGGCCAGCGCACCCACAGGTGCGGAGCAGCCGGCCTCCAGGGCGGCGAGCAGGGCGCGCTCGGCGGTCACGGCGGCCCGGGTGTACGGGTCGTCGAGCTCGGCGAGTGCTGCGGCGAGGTCCGCGCTGGTTGCAGCGCATTCGATCGCCAGTGCTCCCTGGCCGGGAGCGGGCAGAACGGTGTCGACCGACAGGAAGTCGGTCACCTCACCGGTCCGGCCGAGGCGGCTGAGCCCGGCCGCGGCGAGAACCACCGCGTCCAGTTCACCGCTTCGTACAAATCCGATACGCGTATCGACGTTGCCACGGATCGGCACGGTCTCGATGTCGAGGCCGTGACTGCGGGCGTACGCGTTGAGCTGCGCCATGCGGCGCGGCGAACCGGTGCCGACGCGGGCACCGGACGGCAGCTGCTCGAAGGTCAGCCCGTCCCGCGCCACCAGCGCGTCGCGCGGGTCCTCGCGCACCGGCACGGCGGCGAGGACGAGGCCCTCGGGCTGTGCGGTCGGCAGATCCTTCAGCGAGTGGACGGCGAAGTCCACCTCGCCGCGCAGCAGCGCCTCGCGCAGCGCCGCGACGAACACACCGGTGCCACCGATCTGCGCGAGGTGCTCGCGGGAGACATCTCCGTACGTGGTGATCTCGACGAGCTCGACGGCGCGCCCGGTCACCTCACTGACCGCGTCGGCGACGAGGCCGGACTGCGCCATGGCGAGTTTGCTGCGCCGGGTGCCCAGCCGGAGCGGCGCGTCGGACTGCGCGCGCTGGGATGAGTTGTCGGTCATGACCGCCCTCTATTCGGGTCGTTCAGGTCTGCCCGGGAGACGGCGGCGACCGTCTGCGGGTCGAGGTCGAAGAGTTCCCGCAGCGCATCGGCGTACCCGGCGCCGCCGGGCTCGCTGGCGAGCTGCTTGACCCGCACGGTGGGCGCGTGCAGGAGCTTGTCGACGACGCGGCGCACGGTCTGCGTGATCTCGGCGCGCTGCTTCTCGTCCAGGTCGGGGAGGCGCCCGTCGAGCCGTGCGATCTCGCCGGCCACCACATCGGCTGCCATCGTGCGCAGGGCGACGACGGTCGGTGTGATGTGGGCGGCGCGCTGGGCGGCACCGAACGCGGCGACCTCGTCGGCGACGATGGTGCGCACCTGGTCCACATCGGCGGCCATCGGCGCATCCGCTGATGCCTCGGCGAGCGACTCGATGTCGACGAGGCGGACACCGTCGAGGCGCGTCGAGGCGCCATCGATGTCGCGCGGCATCGCGAGGTCGAGCAGGGCGAGCCTGACCGGTCCGGCGGACTGGGACTGCGCGGGCACGGTGGCCCGGCGGACGGCCTGTACCTGCGCGGTCGTGGTGGCGGAGCCGTTCTCCACCCACGCGGCGTGCTGGTCCAGGTCGGCGGCGGGCACGGCGGGCGCCGGGGGCGCGGTGACGGCCGCGTCGAAGGGCAGCCCGAGCGCTCCGGCGACGGCCTCGGCGGTCAGCACGAGACCGGTCGCACCGGTGCAGGAGACGACGACATCGGCACGTGTCAGTTCGCCGGAAACCGCGGCCATCTCCACGGCGCGGGCAGTCACTCCCGTTCCACCGGGCTGCTGGAGGATCTCGACGAGCCGGTCGGCGCGGGCCCGGGTCCGGTTGGCGACGACGATCTCGGCGACACCGGTACGGGCCAGCGTGGCGGCAGCCAGCGAGGACATCGAACCGGCGCCGATCACCAGGGCGCGCTTGCCCTTCGCCCAGACGGCGACATCGGCGCCCTCGGCGAGCTGCTCCAGACCGAAAGTGACGAGCGACTGCCCGGCCCGGTCGATCCCGGTCTCGCTGTGGGCACGCTTACCGACCCGCAGGGCCTGCTGGAACAGGTCGTTCAGCAGCCGGCCGGCGGTGTGGAGCTCCTGCCCCAGCGCGAGCGCGTCCTTGATCTGGCCGAGGATCTGGCCCTCGCCGACGACCATCGAGTCCAGCCCGCACGCCACCGAGAAGAGGTGGTGGACGGCCCGGTCCTCGTAGTGCACATAGAGATACGGAGTGAGCTCGTCCAGCCCGACCCCGCTGTGCTGGGCGAGGAGCGTGGACAGCTCGGCGACACCGGCGTGGAACTTGTCCACGTCGGCGTACAGCTCGATGCGGTTGCAGGTGGCCAGCACGGCGGCCTCGGCCGCGGGCTCCGCGGCAAGGACGTCCTGCAGCAGCTTGGCCTGCGTCCCGGCAGCCAGGGAGGCCCGCTCCAGTACGGAGACGGGGGCGCTGCGGTGGCTCAGTCCGACGACAAGAAGACTCATGCCGGCATCACGGCGGGAACGTCCCCGTCGGGTCCCTTCCGGCTGCTGTCCGTGGCGGCACGCACGGGCGGCTCGGCCGGGTCGACACTGTTCCCGCCGGGGGCTTCATCGACCGCCTTCCGCTGCTCGTGGAAAGCAAGGATCTGGAGCTCGATCGAGAGGTCGACCTTGCGGACGTCGACGCCGTCGGGCACGGAGAGCACCGTCGGCGCGAAGTTCAGGATGGAGGTCACGCCCGCGGCGACGAGCCGGTCGCAGACCTGCTGTGCGGCACCGGCGGGGGTCGAGATGACACCGATCGACACGCCGTTGTCCCTGACGATCTTCTCCAGCTCGTCGGCGTGCTGGACGGGGATCCCGGCGACGGGCGTACCGGCCATCGCGGGGTCGGCGTCGATCAGCGCGGCAACCCGGAAGCCACGGGAGGCGAAGCCGCCGTAGTTGGCGAGCGCGGCGCCGAGGTTACCGATACCGACGATGACGACCGGCCAGTCCTGGGTGAGCCCGAGTTCGCGGGAGATCTGGTAGACGAGATACTCGACGTCGTAACCGACGCCGCGCGTCCCGTACGACCCGAGGTAGCTGAAGTCCTTGCGCAACTTGGCGGAGTTGACCCCCGCCGCCGCGGCGAGTTCCTCGGACGAGACCGTGGGAACCGAGCGCTCGGAGAGCGCGGTCAGTGCGCGGAGATACAGCGGAAGCCGGGCGACGGTGGCCTCGGGAATTCCTCGGCTACGGGTCGCCGGTCGGTGAGTTCGGCCAGTTGCCACGGTGCTCCTGCGGGATGAGCGGGGCTGCAGGCGGCCGCATGTTCCAAGACCGCCCCGTCGAATGCAGGCTATGTCTTTGTGAACGTGTGCACAAAGATAGTGTCCGTTTTGTCCGGTCAAAGTGACCGGCGTCACGCACATGCGTCGCGCGATCCCGGAACCATGGATCGCATCAGCCCGTTGCAGGCCCGAAGGGGGCAAGACGGTACACACTCCTCACAACTACACCCCCGAGATCACCCAAAACGCCCATGATGGTAACCGGGTTTCGCTCAGGAAAGCAGCGCCCTGCGCAGCCTCGCCGGGTCCACCCGCCAGAACGTGTGCTGTTCGTTATCAATGAGGACGACCGGAATCTGCTCCCAGTACTCCCGGTGCAGCTCCTCGTCCTGGGTGATGTCCTTCTCCTCCCAGGACGCGCCGGTCTCCTCGCAGACCTCCCTCACCACGAGCCGCGCGTTGTCACAGAGGTGACAACCGGGCTTCCCGACCAGGGTCACGACACGGTCCGCAGGCTTCTTCTTCGTACGACGCAGCAAGGCACTCATGCCTTTATTCTGCGCCGCCCGCCCGCCGTTTCCGGAGCCTGTCGGGCGCCGATCCGTTACGTCCGGAATCGCCCGCTTAACAATTCGGTCCGCGAGAGTTCACGCCATCGCATCCCGGCACGTCGGGAAAGGCCGAACGGACTGGCTATGCTCACGACATGGCCGCTCTTGGATGGCTCACACCCCGCAGGCGTTCCGCGACAGCACTGAGCGTGCTGGCAGGCGAGGCAGCAGCCGAGGCAGCGCGGAAGTCGTCACTCCCCGCCGGACAGCCCGCCGGAAGATCCACCGGCACGGCCCCCGCCAGGACCGAGGAGCCGGAACCGGCCTTCCCGGTCGTCGGCGACGAACGAGCCGCCGCCTTCTTCGACCTGGACAACACCGTCATGCAGGGCGCGGCGATCTTCCACTTCGGCCGCGGCCTGTACAAACGCAAGTTCTTCCAGCGCCGCGAGCTGACCCGGTTCGCCTGGCAGCAGGCCTGGTTCAGGCTGGCCGGCGTCGAGGACCCGGAACACATGCAGGACGCCCGCGACAGCGCCCTGTCCATCGTCAAGGGCCACCGGGTCTCCGAGCTGATGTCCATCGGCGAGGAGATCTACGACGAGTACATGGCCGACCGCATCTGGCCCGGCACCCGCGCCCTCGCCCAGGCCCACCTCGACGCCGGGCAGAAGGTCTGGCTGGTCACCGCCGCCCCGGTGGAGACGGCCACGATCATCGCCCGCCGCCTCGGCCTGACCGGCGCGCTCGGCACGGTCGCCGAGTCCGTCGACGGCGTCTACACCGGCCGCCTGGTCGGCGAACCGCTGCACGGGCCCGCGAAGGCCGAGGCGGTCCGCGCCCTGGCCGCCGCCGAGGGCCTCGACCTGGCGCGTTGCGCGGCGTACAGCGACTCGCACAACGACATCCCGATGCTGTCCCTGGTGGGACACCCGTACGCGATCAACCCGGACACCAAGCTCCGCAAGCACGCCCGGGCCCTGGACTGGCGGCTGCGCGACTACCGCACGGGCCGCAAGGCGGCCAAGGTCGGCATCCCGGCCGCCGCCGGTGTCGGCGCCCTCGCGGGCGGCACCGCGGCCGCGGTCGCCCTGCACCGCCGCCGCCGCTGACCCCGGACGCGCCGACACGCCGACCACGTGGCCCGACACGCCGACCACGTGGCCCGGCCCCCGCCCCGGGGCCGGGCCACGCCCGGCCGCGCCGCCAATCGGGACCCCTTACCCACCGACCGCTCCCGCCAGTCGGATTGCGCGCACCCGACCACAACCCGTTGCGGCCGCAGCCAGATCACGAAGTATTCCGATCAATAACTGGTCACGATGTGCTACTTGATGCGCCTCATAGTCGCCACAGAAGCGACGGAATCGATGATTTGAGCAACTGGGTGTAGCGCTGCCTGTACGAAGCGTTATTCTCCTCAGACGCATTCCGGAACGCCCACTCACTACGACGAGTGACGGTTCGCACTGCACGTGATGGAAGCTCTGCCTCTGGGAGTCCCGTGTACCCACACGTCGGGGTTGACGCCTCGGGCCTGGCTACGCTGCGCGCAACGGTCGCCGACCGCTTGCGCGGCTTCGTCCCCACCGCGTACGCCGTACCCGCCTTTGCCACCCCTGCACCTGTCGGCCCTTGCTACGCCCTGGCCGAACGCGGTGCGGCGGTCGGAAGACGCAGCAACCGCGGCGCAACGACCGCGTCCACCGTTCGTCGGCCGACCGCCGACAGCGACAGCGCGCGCATGATGGATCTCGTCGAGCGCGCACAGGCCGGTGAGGCTGACGCCTTCGGCCGTCTCTACGACCAGTACAGCGACACCGTCTACCGCTACATCTACTACCGGGTGGGCGGCAAGGCGACGGCGGAGGATCTCACCAGTGAGACCTTCCTGCGCGCCCTGCGCCGCATCTCGACCTTCACCTGGCAGGGCCGCGACTTCGGCGCCTGGCTCGTCACGATCGCCCGCAACCTGGTCGCCGACCACTTCAAGTCCAGCCGGTTCCGACTGGAAGTGACCACCGGCGAAATGCTCGACGCCAACGAGGTCGAGCGCAGCCCCGAGGACTCCGTCCTGGAGTCCCTTTCCAACGCCGCACTGCTGCAGGCCGTGCGCCGACTCAACCCCCAGCAGCAGGAATGCGTGACGCTGCGCTTCCTGCAGGGCCTCTCGGTCGCCGAGACAGCCCGTGCGATGGGCAAGAACGAGGGCGCGATCAAGACCTTGCAGTACCGCGCCGTCCGCACCCTCGCCCGGCTGCTGCCGGACGATGCCCGCTGAGAACATCCTCGGCGACTCCCCGATCACGCACTGGTCCGATCATCTTTCCTGCGTAACCCAAGTGCCGCGCCACTCGTTGTGCCGGTTGCAGGCCCCCTGTCGTCACTCCATGTCCGCCTACACTCACTCATTCGTGTGGAAGCGCTCAAGGTGTGCAACCTTCCGGACCCCCAGGGGAGTCGACCGTCATGACGAGAGGAGGTGCCGCCAGTGATCGCAAACGTTTCGGCACACCGGCGGGCGAACGCCTTCGCCCAGGCGCTGGAGGAGCAGGAGCTCCAGGGTGCGGCGGCCGTACAGCCCGAGGAACCGGCCGAACCGGCCGACCACGGAACGCTGTTGGCCCTGGCGAACGGCCTCGGTGAGCTGCCGAGACCGGAGTTGGATCCCGAGGTCAAAGTGGTGCAGCGAGCGCGGCTCGTGGCAGCCATGGAGGCCATGTTTGCCGAGGGCGGCGCATCCACGGGCCCTACGGTGCCCGAACAACGGAGCAAGGGGGCCCACCGGGCCTCTCCGCTCCAAAAATTGCGCCCCCGCTCCCGCTGGACAAAGGGGCTCGCCGCCGGCGGGCTCACCGTCGGCGTCGCCGCGGGAGCCTTCGGCGGAGTAGCCGCTGCCAGTTCCGACGCCCTTCCGGGTGATTCGCTGTACGGGCTGAAGCGCGGCATGGAGGACATCCACCTCGGTATGGCCAACGGCGATACCGACCGCGGCGAGGTCTACCTCGACCAGGCATCGACGCGGCTGAGCGAGGCCCGCAGGCTCATGGAACGCGACCGCGCGGGCGATCTGGACCACGAATCACTGGGCGAGATCAGGCGCACGCTGAACGGCATGACGCACGACGCCACCGAGGGCCACCGCCTCCTCCACGCCGCGTACCAGCGCGACGGAGCACTCGGCCCGATCCAGACCCTGGACTCCTTCTCCCGCAACCACCGCGGGAGCTGGAGCACCCTGCGCGACCGGCTGCCGGTCCAGCTGACGGACGTCGGGGACGAGGTCAGCTCGGTCTTCGATGCCATAGACGAAGAGGTCGCACCGCTGCAGTCGCTGCTGCCCCGCACCCCGGACCGGAACACCGACTCGCAACAGTCCGGGTCGTCGCAGCAATCCGACGACCCGTCCCTCACGGACAGCCCTGCGCCCTCGTCCCCCGAAGCCTCACAGGGCCGACGGGGCGACACCGGCACCCCGGACCCGTCCAGTTCGGCCTCCACCCCGGCCGACGGCCTGATCGCGGGCGGCACGGACGGCCTCCTGAACCCCCCGTCACCGGGCGCCACCCCGTCCACAACGGGCAGGGGATCCACCTCACCCACCCCGGACGTCACCCTGCCCCCGCTGCTCCCCGGGCTGCTCCCAGGCCTGGGAATCAACAACGAGAGCGAAGACGACTACTAGGGCGTGTTTCGAAAGTCCCGCCTGCCTGGCGACGCCTGGCACGCACGCTCGCCGCGTTGTCGGGCTCACCCCGATACGCCCAGTATCGGG
>NZ_JBITER010000041.1:0-56500 GCF_044455345.1 Streptomyces sp. NPDC051286
CCTAGAGAAACGTCTCTCAGGCGCCCTCACCCATGTCCGCGCAGGTCAGACCCCAGATTCGTGACTCTAGGACGCTGAATTACGCGGAACGCAGGCTCTTGTGGCCGTTTGATCCAATTTGGCCGCATGATCAATTGACCAACAGTCATTTGATCATGAAAGTAATTGCGGATTCATCCACATTTGCGATTGAGTGCACCCTACATCCGTTAACGTTGCGTGTGCGGGGGACGCACCATTTATCGCACCGACTCACGTTGAGAACGGGCTAAGAGATACCTGCGGAGGCGCCTTGTCTTTGCGTAGTCGTCGTGAATCTGTCGGCCGCGCACCCCGAAGCCGGGAGCGCTGCGAGGATCTGGTTCGGTCCCTCGACATTCAGGCTCCCTTCGATGTAGAGGCCCTGTGCAGGAGCATCGCCGAACAGCGCGGGCGTCCTCTGCATCTGCACAGCACTCCCGGCGTTACCGGTACAGACATTCCGTGCGGTGCGTGGATCGCCACGGAGAAGGCTGACCACATCTTTCACGAGCAGTCGACCAGCCCACTGCACCGGACGCACATCATCCTGCACGAGTTGGGTCACATGCTTCTGGGACACCAGTCAGCTCTGGACGGCTCCGGAATGGGAATCAGCGCAAGTCTGTTCCCGAGCCTCTCGCCGAACATGGTAACCAGCCTTATGAAACGGGCCAGTTACAACACTGAAGATGAGCGAAGTGCCGAATACCTGGCCGGGCTCATCGCCTCCAAAACAGACCTGACAACGAAGAAAAACCGCGACCGAGAGTCCGTCCTTCAGAGACTCGACGACGCCTTGAGCGATACCTGAGAAATTTCCATGATCTTCCTCGTTCCGGCAGCCCTCCTGTGGGCTGTCGCCCTGTGGCGAGCACCCTCCGCCATGCGCGATAAGCGTAAGCGCCCGCTGTGGAGTGCGTTCGTCGCTCTCGCTGTCGCCATGACGATCAAGCCGGTAGACATAGCCTCCGCACTCGACGGAGCGCTCGGCGTTCATAACATCGCGACTCTCTGCAAGCATCTGGCCGGTGTCCTTGCCGCCCAGTCGGTCCTCACGTTCGTTCACGACATGGCTGACGAACGCGGACCTGAACTGCCCAGCTCCAGACAGCACATCGCCATTCCTGTGACGGCCGCTGTCGGCCTCACCGTGCTGTTCCTCTCAGCTCCGCAACCGCAGGAGGCAGAGGACATTCTGACCGAGTACGCCACGGACTGGCGTATCGCGATCTACGGGGTCATCTGGAGCGCTTTCCTGGCGACAGCTCTGCTCAGTGCCACACGCCTCTGCCGGCAGTGGGGACGCCATCCTGACGCGGGCCTGCTGGGGCGTGGACTACGGCTGACCGGCATCGGCACAACGATCGGCATGGTCTACGCCGCACACCGCGTACTCGCCCTCGCCCTGCGGTTCTTCGGAGTGGACGTACTCTCTCCCGAGGCGGACAGCGCGATCAGCAATGCTCTCCTCTTCGGCGCGTTGCTGTTCATCATCGCCGGAAGCACTTTGCCCGTTGGGCGCCGTCTGGGCGCCTGGTACCCCACGCATCGCGATCTCGTGCTGTTGCGACCTCTCTGGTTCGACCTCACCAGCGTGACGCCCGCAGTTCGCTACGAAGCTCCACGAGGCCGCATCCCCGAAGCTCTCGATGTCCGCCGTAGTCGAGATCGGCTCTATCGCCGGGGAATCGAGATCCGCGATGCGGTACTCGCGCTCGGGTCCCACGCACCTACGAGTCTCCGTGAAGAAGCCCACGCGTACGTCGCACGGCAGGGGCTCGTCGGCGCCCAGGCGGCGGTCGCCGCCGAAGCCTGTTGGGTGCTCACCGCGCGGCTCAGCCACGCCGCCGGTGATCATTCCGCCTCCGGAGGTGTCGTCCCACCCGCCAGCGGCGGCCCAGACCTCTACACCGAAATCCAGGCCCTGAAGCAGCTGTCCGCGGCCTACCAGTCCGACCTCGTGCGTGGCTTCGCCCTATCCAACCGTCAGGACTTTCGATGAGTACTCCCCATCCGCCCGTGCGCCTGGCCCGCGTGATAACCGACGCCCTGGCCCCGGCCTATCTCGTGATGGGCATCCTGCTCGTTGTCGGCTGGCACAGCACCGATGACTGGGCGGGACTCGGCTGGGGCCTCCTGGCCGCACTCTTCTGCGGAGGCATCCCCTTCGCCGTCATCCTGCTCGGCGTCAAGCTCGGTCACTGGACCGACAAGCACGTCAAGGTGCGGAGTCAGCGTGCAATTCCCCTGAGTGCCACCATGGCCTCGGTCCTCCTGGGCATCACCCTGCTCGTGGTGTTCGACGCACCCCGCGAGGTCTTCGCCCTCGTCACGGCCATGCTCGTGGGCCTTGCCGCGACCATGGCGGTCACGGTCTGGTGGAAAGTCTCCGTACACACCGCGGTCGCAGGCGGTGTCGTAGTGATCCTCATCCAGGTCTACGGTCTCGTTCTGTGTCCCTTGGTCCTTGCCGTGGCCGCCATCGGCTGGTCGCGCGTTGCCCTACGCGACCACACGACGGCCCAGACGATCGCGGGCGCCGCCCTGGGGGCGGCAGCGGCGGCAGTCACGTTCGGGCTCCTTCGGTGAGGCCGCCCAGCTCTCGGCCCGCCCTCACAAGTCCTCGGCACGGCTCCGTGAGCAGCTGATTAGCGCGGCACGCTGAGACAGCTACGCGATGGCTCGCGCGAGATCCTCTGGTGTATCGACCGCCATGCCGTTGCCCATGACGGGGAACATCAGGGCTGTGCAGCCGTGTCCGACGAAAGCAGCGTTCCGCTCCCTCGGCACGTTCTGGACGCATCGGCACGCGCCTGGCTGGCGAACGCGATCAAGGCAGTAGCTCCAGAGCATCCCTGGCGGCGGCAACTCCTGATGGTCTGACCACGCAGGCAATGGCAGAAGCAGCCGAGCCACGTGGCCGACCATTCCAGGTAGGAGACCTATACGCGGGAGCTCACTCCGCCTCGGTTCTATGGTCGCACCTGAATCAGCGCGTGAGTTCCGCTCGTACGCCAGGCGGCCCCGGACCGTTCGAGGGCGTCCAGCGTTCCCTCCTCCAGGCCGACGATGACGTCGGACTTCAGGGTCCGGAGTGCCGCGACGGCCCCCGGGAAGTACGCGGCGAGATCGGCGAAGGGTTCCGTGGGGTCCCACAACTGGTCGCCCACCAGGCGACGGTAGTTGAGGTCGCCCTTCAGGATGGTGAGCGTGGCGCCCGCGAACTCGCCGCGAAGGTCCTCGGGCATCTCCTCGTACGGCAGCGGAGCGCAGAAGAACGGGTGGGTGCGGACCTCCAGGCTTCCTGCCGCCATGGCCTTCCACAGTCGGCCGCCGATTCTACTGGCTTCGCCGGGCGCCTCAGTGAGGCGACGGAGGCATTCGACGACGTCAGCTGTCATCGCGTCGGAGACGTAGTAGGGGTAGGGCTTGACGTGAAGCACGACCCGTTCGGCGTGCCGGTGTTCGAGGAGGTGGTCGATGAGGATCAGATCCGGGGTGAGCTCTCGTCCCGCGTTGTCCGCCACCACGGCGACAGTGGACGGTGCTCCGGCGGGCAGGATGTGCCACAGCACGGCGCTGTCGTCGGCGACCAGCGTGGAGACAGCGGCGTCACCGATCGCCGGCTCCCCCGCCGAGACGCGGAAGCCGAGGTCTGCGCGGTTGCCCCAGAGCGAGGCGTGGAGCAGGGCCGTGGCCCGCTCCTCGGCCGGCATGGCCGCGAGCGCGTCGAGGGCCCGCAGTTCCTCTTCCACCGCGTCGCCTCGCAGTTCGGCTTGCTTGAACGGCGAGAACGGATCAACCCCCTGCCAAGGGCCGCTACCGAAGTACCCGACCGCGCCGAGGAGCCTGCGGTAGAAGTAGCTCTCCGCCCACAGGAACGGGGCGTCGTACCACGAGCGCCCGAAGTGCTCCTGCCCCCAGTCCGCCCAGCGCTCGTGGTCGTGTTCCGCGGGGCCGAGCGGCTCGACCACACCGTCGTTGATCTCGCCCAGCAGGGCGTCGAGGGCCTCGTGCTGTCGGCGGCCGTACGGGAAGGCGTCTCGTACCTGCTGGATGAGGGCAGGATGGCGCTTGGCCAGCACACCCCAGGCGAACGAGCCGGGCTCGTTGCTCAGGATGACCGGAGCGCCAACTGGGCCGGTATCGCGGACGGCCTCTTCGTTCGATGTGCGGGAGGTCTTCTCTGTCATGGTGCCCAAGCCCTTCGTGCTTCGCTCACGTGTCCATGATCCCCAGGGCATGCTCGCTGCCAGTCCAGCCCGCCCGTGGCTTCGAGAAGGGAGAGGAAGGCGGCCACGAGGCGGGGCGGGGAGTATCAGGGGTCCCGCCGACATTCGCCCAGCATTGAACGCTAAGGATTGAGAAGCCGTAGTTCAATCAATCATGTGGCCTGGCGGTCGAGCTGACTCTGCTGCGCTATTCCGGCGGTTGGGGTTCAGGCCGTGAGCTTGTAGCTGAGCCGGGTGAGGCGGCTGGTTCGGGGTGGCGGGGGTCGTCGTGTTCGATCCAGTAGGCGTCAAGGCGGACGCCCGGCCTTGCGGGCAGCGGACCTGACGGGCCTTCCAGTCGATATTGATGATCGATGTCATCCTGAAGCCCCGCAAGACCCAATGCCAACAATGGACACGGGCGCCACCCGCGCCCGCGAGGCATCGTCGCCGCTGGGGACCTTGCCGCTGGGCGGAAGGGCGATAGTCGGCCCGCTTCCCCAGGATCCGGCTTGCCGAACCACCTGACCAACTGGACTGGCGCCGGCCCCGGCTGGTCCGCGGTCTGGCGTCGCTGCCCGTCCTGACGTAATCGCTCGGTTCGAGCGGCGCCGACCCACGAAGGTGAGCCGACGCCATATCTCAATCTCAGGCGTCGATTCGGGCGACCTTACGGCCCACCTTGAGGTACAGCTCGACGCCGTCGAGTGACCCGACCTCGCCCACAACCGCGCTGAGCGCCTGCTGGACGGAAGCCTCCGTGAGCTGCGTGGTCTGCTGCTCTCCGTCGGATTCGCGGATGAGGCGCAGGCCCTTCTGCTGGGCCACGCGGCGCACGGCGGAGATGCTGGGAGCGAAGTCCAGCGTGCGGCTGATCAGCGCCCCCAGCGTGTCCTCGGCGTGGTCCTTCAGGGAGACGGCGGGGAGGTTCTGGGTGTCCCCGAAGGAGCGCTTGGAGAAGCGCGCCGTGAACTCAGCGCGGGCGGCGGCAGCGGCGTCCAGGCCGTGGAGAGCGGCCACCACCTCGCCGGCGAGGATCCGCTTGATCGCCATCGGGTGCGCGGTTCCCTCCTCCAGGCGCTTGGAGACCACACGAATCTCGTCGTCCGTCCACTCGGTGAGCAGCTGGAGGTACGGCTCGGTGAGGTGGTCGGGGATGGACATCAGCCGGCCGTAGACGTCATCCGGCGACGCCGTCAGACCCACGTAGTTGCCCTTGCTCTTGCTCATCTTGGTGCCTGTGCCGTCGGTGCCCTCGATGAGCGGGGTGGTGATGACGACCTCGGGGGTCTGGTTCGAGATCTCCATGACCTTGCGGCACATCTGGAGGTTCAACAGCTGGTCCACGCCGCCAAGCTCGACGTCGGCGTCGATGGCCACCGAGTCCCACGCCATGACGACGGAGTAGACGAACTCTGCGACGGACAGTCCGTGGCCCTCGGCGAGTCGGGTGCGGAAGTCCTCACGCTGGAGCGACATGGAGACCGGCACGCGGGCAAGGACCCCGACGAGCTCCGGCAGAGTGACCTTGTTCAGCCACTCGCCGTTGAAACGCAGATCGGCACGTTCGAAGTCGATGAAGGGTGTGACCTGCTGCTGGTAGCCGCTCAGGTTGCGGGTGATGTCCTCGTCGGTGAGGGCGGGCCGGTCCGAGGAGCGGCCAGACGGGTCACCGATCTTGGCAGTGACGTCGCCGATGATGAAAACGACGTGGTGCCCCATCCGCTGGAATCGGCTGGCGATGATGATCGGCACCGCATGGCCGAGGTGGACGTCGGGCGAAGTCGGGTCGATGCCGTACTTGACGACGAACGGCCGTCCCGCCGCCTTCGCGGCCTCGATCTTCTCGGCGAGCACGGCAGCCGAGGGGATCAGGTTGAGCGTGCGCCCCTCGACCAGGGCGGCCTGCTCCTGGGGGGAGAGGTCGGAGAGGTCAAGGGAGCGCCTTGCTGTTGTCTCGCCGAGGAGGTGCGTGACCGTATAGTCCGCGCCCAGGTCCGCTCCATCGAGGATGTGCATGACACGGGTGACGGACTCACTCAAACGGCTCATGGCGCCTATACGCTCCTGCGTTGGACAACTGGCCTGACCAGTATGGGATTGGAAGCGGCGACTTTATCATCGCCGCCCCCGGCACATCGTCGGATTGATCAAGAATGACCCTGTTACCCCTGGGCCGCCGTCAGCCGCACCAGCGGCCGTCCCACGACCGTGCTGGAGAGGGATCGGAGCCACGGTGTTATCGGGTCATGTGCGAGGAGTGTGCCAATGAGCATTCCTGGAATCAGGAACATCGCGGACAGGCGCCTCTCCCGCTGCATGGCGGATTCCACCCTGTGGCCGAAAGCGAGTGTGCGGAAATGCCAGGAGATCTTTCGGAGCCGGCGCGCATTCGCCCACGCGGGAGGACTCCCGTACATCGCACGGAGTCGGTTCGACAGCGCAATGCAGACGTCGGCCCGGTAGTCCTGTGAGACGCCGGGCGTACCCCGGTCGGTCATGCTGCGGGGGTGGACCCGGTAGAAGGTCAGCGGATCGCGAAGGGCGATTCCTCGGCCGGCCTCACGCAAGGCGTGGAAGAAGATCTCGTTGCTCACCGGAAGGAGACTGAGGGCGGCATCGCGGTGGACCACCAGTGTGCTCGTGTTTCCGCCCGGATGCGGCTCCTTCAGCATCGGGTCCCCGTCGGAGTCGACCACGTGCTCCCAGTGCTCGACGAACAGCGTCCCATCCGTCATCACCTCGGCGCATGTACGCAGTTTCGACGGGTGGAACCAGTCGTCGGCGTCGAGCGGAGCCACCCAGTCACCAGTGCTGACGAGAAAGGCGTCGGTCAGGGTCTGCCCGAATCCCTGCTGGTTCCTCCGAATGACCTTGACCTTGCTGTTGCCCTCGTGGCGCAGGCACATGTCTTCGGTTTCGTCGTTGGAACCGTCGTCGATGACGATCACCTCGTGAAGGACGAAGTCTCCAGGTTCCTGTTCCAGACAGCTCGTTATGGCTCGGTCGAGATACCGGCCGTAGTTGTGGCAAAGGATCACGCACGAAATCTGAGGTGGGCCGCTCATCGGGCACCTCCGTACACGCGGGCGTACTGTCGCAGAATCGCTTGGTGTTCCTGAGTCCTGTAGTCGAGGAACTCACGATCCAGACGGCGGGGCCTGGAGTCGAGTCGAGCCGCCGCGTTCTCCAGCGCAGTCAGGAACTTCTCTCCGAAGAGATTGGGGTGACCCTGCGACCAGTCGAACCATTCGGGTTCCTCGACGAGTCCCTTGTGCTGCTCGTACTGCTCGGTCAGGTGCCCCGTGAGGGAGCAGACCGGAAGCAGGTTCAGGTCGAAGGCCAGTTCCAGCTGGCCGGAGTGGCTGCCCCAGAGGTAGGGGAGCAGCAGCGCGTCCGAGGCCAGTCCGGCTTCGATCACTTCCGCGTCTGTGGGGTACGGGCGCATGGTCAGTCGGATCCGGGGATCGCGCCGAGCCGTCTCCAGCAGCAGCGGAGCACGGCCCCCGTCGGCGAAGTCGGCAGGGCTGAACGCGCGCAGAAGGACGTGGAGGGTGCTGTCGGGGTCCGTGATCCCCAGGCTCCAGTTGGTCATGGGGGACAGCTGGTCCCGGCTGGCCCGTGAGGCCCCGAACATGAGGTACCGGGACGAGCCGCGGGGCTCGCGCTCCAGGCCGGCCAGTTCCTCCGGGGCCGCGACGTACCCGTGGGGGATGACGGCCGCGTCGGGACGCTGACCGAGGACCTCGGTCAGCTTGGTGACAGAGCCTTCCGTGAGGCAGACCCAGCCCACCTCGGCCGAGTGGAGCATCCGCAGCCGCGTAGTGAAGTCCTGGGCGCTGCCGACCATGGGCCGCGTGTCGTGGGCGGTGAAGACCACCTTGACTCCGTCGCCCAGGCACGCGTCGAGCAGGCGCTCCAGAGTGGCAGGGTCCTCGAAGTCCATGTGGTGCAGGTGCAGGACATCGAGCCATGTGAGAGGGCCGTGTTCGAGGAGCCAGGTGGCGTCGACCGCCGTCGGCACCATGTCGCCGCTGGGGAGCTCGGTTCCGTTCAGGATATGGAAGTCACGGCTCCGCAGTTTCCACGCGTACGGGGTACGAGCCGGGAGGTGGACGACACGCATGCCCTCGGGCCGGGAGACCGCTGTCACTGCTGTTCCCCCTCCGCCTCTTCCGTGCACACGAGGAGCAGCTGGGTGGACATGCCGTTGGAGGCGTCGTCGCTTCGTGTGAGCCCGGAGTGGCGGATCTTGAATCCCGACGCCTTCATCAGCGCCTGGAATTCGTCGCTCGCCCACTCCCGGACATGGCTGGGGTTGCGGGGCGGTCCGGGAGTGTCGTAACCGCTGCGGCACTCGCGTGCCGGCGTGGACAGTACGGCGGCGGCGCTGCCCTCCAGGAGGAGGCTGCGGATCAGGGACAGGGCCGGACTCGGGTTCACCAGGTGCTCGATCACATCGGAGCAGACGACGATGGACCGGCGTACGAGGGCGGGGGCGATGGGCAGCCGCTCGGTCGACTCGAGGTCGACCTCGATCCACTCGCCGAAGGGGTGGTTGTCGCGGCACCACACGAGGTTGTCCCCGAAGTCCACACCGATGTAGGACCAGGCCGGGTACTCGTAGGCCAGCGAGGCCAGCTTGCCCGCCCGGCCGCAGCCGATGTCGATCACGACGTCGCGGCCGAGTTCCAGGGCGCGGGCGGCGGCGTAGGGGTAGACGTCGGGCTGCCAGGTCACGGTGTCGTCCGTCTCGTCGAGAAAGTACTCCACCCGGTCCCGGCTGCGGTAGCCGCTCCTGATGAAGTAGGTCTCGGCGCCGCCGATGGGTTGGCGGCTGGTCGCGGTGTCTGCGTGCACGAGAGACTCCTTGCTTACTTCGGCCAGTGGGAGAACAGCGAGAGCATCCGCTCGACCAGCTGCTCGCGTACGGCGTGCCATTCGGGACCGCCGTCGCGGCGCGCGGCCGAGGCCCAGTCGTACTCTCGGCCGTCGACCTCGGGCAGGCACGCGTACATCTGAAGGAGTGCCGAGCCGTCGTCCGTGGGCGCGGTGTCGATGTCCGCCTTGAGCAGGGCGCGGATGTCCTCGGTACACATAGAGGCGTCGATCCCTGAGCCGGGAATGCTCTTGCTCATCTTCGGGAGGCCGCCGAGACCCGGGATCATCTTGGTGTAGATGCCGGACAGCCGTTCCGCGGGCAGGCCCCAGCGTTCCGCTCCGCGCCGGGCGAGCGCGACGTACTTGTGCTCGTCAACCCCGAGGGAGACCAGGACGTGACGCCCTTCGCGGAGGAGATGGACGAAGTCCGCGGCCATGAGCAGGGTGGCCTGCTTCATCCCGTAGTTGAGGTGGTCGAAGACACCGTGGTTGCGGTAGAGCCCGGCGAGGTCCTCCTCCGCCCACTGGAAGTCGTCGTCGTCCAGGTGACGTGACAGCAGGAACGCGGTGGCCAGGACATCGGCCTCGCCTTCCTGCCTGCGCAGCACACCCCGTTCGGCGTCGAACCCGAGACGCAGGACGAACTCCTCGTACCCGTCCGCGAGTTTCCGCACCGAGTCCAGGGGCGTACGGCGCGCGTTGTAGGAGTCGAGATCGCCCAGCACGATCTGCACGTCGAGCCCGCACTGCTGCAGCTTGACCGCGCGCAGCAGCTGGAAGAGGGTGCCGGCGTGGGGCGGCCCCCCGAGTCCGACACCGGTGGTGACGATCGTGGGCTGACCGTCCGCGACCGCCTCCGCGAACTGGCGCGCTCCGGTGTGGCACACCCATTTCGTGTGCAGGTCGTCGGGGCTCATCCCCGCGAGACCGAAGTCGATGGCGCCGAGCCCCAGGCGTTCGTAGCTGTGCTGGTCGATGACGCTCTCGTAGTACGCGGTGTCGAACTTCATGCGATTCCTTCCATCTGAGTCTGCTCACGGAGGGCGAAGGCCCGACGGACCAGTGGCTCGAAGCCGTCGGTCAGCAGGTTGCCGAGCTCCGCGTTGCGAGGTGCCGCGACGCTGCCGAGGTCCGCCGTGACCGTTCCGTCGGCGAGGACCCAGACGCGGAACGGGTACGGGTCCTCCGAGGCACGGGTCGGCTGCGCGTAGATCGTCACTCCGTTGACGTCGCCGCGTACGTCATTCACGGCCCTTACGAAGTCGTCCCGCTCGAAGCCGTAGATCTCCGCCTTGCGCGTGTTGGCGCGGCCGATGGGGCGGTACTGGGAGATCAGCCAGTACTCGACGTCCGTTCGCTGAGTCACTCCGGCGATGAGCCGCGCCATGCGCGGCAGGTCCTTCACGGAGCCGGCCGTGGTGAACGTGTTGAACGCGAGCCGCCGCTGGTCGGCGGCGAGGAACGCGACGTTGGACAGGAAGCGTTCGAAGTACCCCTGCCCCCGAAACCAGTCAGCCGTCTCGGAGTCCGGGCCGTCGACCGCCAATGAGTACACGGTCACGTGGTCGCGGACGCCGGCATAGCGTTCGCTCAGCAGCAGCCCGTTGGTGTGGAGGTTCGTCTCGAAGCCGACCTCGGTGGCGTGCTGAAGGGCGACCTCCAGGTGGTTGTCGTACGGCATGACGGGGTCGCCGCCGGTGAAGACGCACCGATGGGTCTCGGACTCCGAACCGACCCGGTCGATGACACGGCGGACCGTGTCCGCGTCGGTCTCGACCCGGTTGCGCGCGCGGTAGCAGAAGCGGCACACGCCCGGCGATGTGCTGGTCGGTGCCAGGTCCCAGGCGTTGCAGTCGGTGTTGAGGACCAGGTGGACGATCGCGAGTTCGTCGTGTGTCAGCATGACGCCGCCTCCTTGGCTCCCGGGCTCACCAGGAAAGCTGCCGGGGTGACGGGCCGCAGGAATGAGCGCAGCTGGTGCGGGGTGCCGCCCGTGAGACGTACGAACTGCTGGAGCGTGTCCAGAGCCGCCCCGGAGTCGATGATGGTGAGTGCCTTGTCGATGCCGGACCGGATGGTGGGGGCCGCCTCGGACATCACCATGAGCAGGGCCGCGTTGAGGGCGACAGCGTTCCGCGCCTGACTGGTGTCCCGGCCGGCGAGCACGCGGACCGCGGCGGCGACGTTCTCCCGAGGGTCCTCGTGCTGGGTGACGGACGTCAGGTCCTGTGGCATCGAGGCCGCGCCCCTGCGTACCGCGTCGTTGAAGGTCAAGTCCTCATCGCCGGCGCTGACGCGGCAGGCCCGCACTGTGCTTCCGGGGATCAGCTCGTCGACCTGGACCGCCTGGCCGACGCTGGAGTTGATGACCGTCACGTCCGGCAGGCCGAGCCGGGCCAGCAGCCGGGCGGAAGCACCGACCGCGGGGTGCGAGAGGCCGTACACGTAGGCGGAGCAGGTGACCGGGGTGAGGAGTGCGGGGAATGCCAGGCTGAGGGCGTGCACGGCCTGGAACCTGCCGCCGTAGCGGCGGTCAAACTCGGGGACACGGTTCTCAATGGAGAAGAACCCGAAGCCGAGCTCAGCCGTGATGTCCACCATCTCCCGGTGCGGCACCGTGTCGCTCGTTGCTCCCACGAGGTCGATGAAGTCGCGCGATCCGGTCTTCGACGACGCGCTGCGCGATCCGAGTTTCGCGACGTGTGCTCCCCCGGTAGCCGCCACCAGCGCGGCGGCGGTACTGAGGTTGATCGTCTTGAAGGTCTTCTTTCCGCTGCCCGTGTAGCCGACGAACCGCATGCCCTCCGGCGGCTGGTGGAAGTCCCAGCCACTTCGGTCGAGGGCCGTCGCGGCCCGGATCGCGGCCTCGACCTCCTCCAGCCGCGGTCCTCGCAGGAGCAGTCCGGTGAGGACGCTCCCGAGCATCACGTCCCGCGTGTGGCCCTCCGGTAACGAGAGGATGCTCGCGATGCCGTCGTGGACGTCCTGGGGTGCGATGTCGGCGGGCGAGTTGATCTTCTGGGCCAGTAATGGCGTTGTCACCGCCATGGTGTTGGCTCCTTTCCTTCAGATGTCGGACGTGAGCAGGACCTTGAACGGGCGATGGCGGGCTCCGCTCTTCAGGGCCGCCAGCCCCTGCGGCAAGTCGCTCAGAGCGAATCGGTCCCTGGTCATCAGGGCGGCCCAGTCGCCGCCCTTCGCGAGGACGTCGACGGCGTCACGGAAGTCGTCATGGCCTTCCGCGCGGCAGTAGGAGAAGGAGCCGCGCAGAGTGATCGAGTGCCGGAAGACGTCCCGCAGGGCGACCGAGAGATGCACGCGGGGCGCGTAGGCGTTCTGGACGAGAACCGTCCCACCGTCGCGAACGGCGCTCAGCGCCTGGCGCATGGGGGAGTCGCTGTCGCCGGACGCGGCATCCACGACGACGTCGCACGGCGGCAGGCCGGCGGAATGGAGATTGATGCGCTGGTCGAGGACGTAGCTCAGCTGATGCGATCGCGAAGGCTCTCTGACCAGCATGTGGACGTCCCACCCCGCCTCCGCCGCACAGATCGCCGTGCACACCCCGATGACGCCGCCTCCGATGACGCCGAGTCGCCCAAGAGGAGTCCGGAGGCCGCAGCGGATCCCATGCAGGGCCACCGCCATCGGATCCGCGAGGACTCCGTGTACGGGATCGTGCAGGTGGGGCAGTGGGACGACGTTGTCGCGGGGCACCCTCACGGCGTCGGCTAGCCCCCCAGGCAGGTCCCATCCGATGCGTCGCAGCTCCGGGCAGAGGTGGATGTGGCCGCGGTCGCAGTAGTGGCAGGAGCGGCAGGGCACCAGCGGATCGACAGCGACCCAGCCACCCGTCTGCGTGTCGGTCCCAACGATCTCGTGCCCGGGATACCAGGGCTCCGGAAGCCGCCCCTGCCACGGGTGGTTGAGCTTCGCGATGTCGCTTCCGCAGACGCCCGTACAGCGAACCTCGACGATCGTCGTGTCGCCCATCGGGAGCATGTCGGTCGGCGCGGGGAGCCGACGGAGGGCACCGCTTTCAATCGCCCAGGCGTACGGGACGTTCATCGTTCCCTCCACGTGCTCAGTAAGGACGGGAGTGCCTCCACCTCGGGTATCGCCCTGCCGGGCCAGGCGGTCTCGCCGAACGCGAGCCCGTGCTGTCCGCCCCGGCGGTCCACGCGAACCGCACGCATCCCGGCGCGCTCGGCGCCGGCGAGCTCGTCACCGCCGCCGTCGCCGCAGTAGAGGGCCTGCTTGGGACCAACGCCGAGGGCTTCGAGTGCCGTACCGAAAAGCTGGGGAGCGGGCTTCACCGCGCCCACCCGGCAGCTGAACACCGCTGTGTCGAAGAGCGGTGCGAGATCGCTGGCGTTCCACGCCTCGGCAATGTCAGGGGACGCGTCGCTGAGGACCGCCAGCCCAACCCCGCGGTGCCGAATCTCCTTCAGGGCCTGCAGGAGAGTGGCATCGGCCTGGAGCCGGTCGCGGGCGAGTTCGGCCAGGAGTTGTTCCAGCTTGTTCACACAGGACGCGGGAGCGTCGCAGCGCGAGACGAGGTGTGACGCGACCTCGGTGGTCGACCTCAGCTGCCCGTCGTGTCTCGCCCGCCAGCTGCCGGACAGCACGGACTCGGTGAGCGCCGGCGACACACGAATGATTCCGGCGAGCCGGCTGGCGGCCGCACTCCGTTCAACCGCGTTCGGCGCCGCGACGAGTGTGCCGAAGAGATCGAGTACCACCACGGTCGGCCTTGGAGCCCGAGGCGCGGAGGTCTGCTGGTGGGAGCCACCGAACAGGACGTCGCTCACGGGGTGTGTGTTGATCGCGGACAGGTTCGTCGGTAAGGCGGTGCTCGTCGGCGGATATCGCATGGCGAGGCTCCATCAGTAGATCGGCGATCTTGTACAGAACCCCGTCGTCGGGCCGACTCGGTATCTACGGCCCGTCGACGGGCTGAACGTCGAGCGAGGAAAGGGCGGGTGCTCTCCCGGAACTGACCTACGGGCGGCGTGCGTTGTGTACAGAACAATCCCATCGGGAAGAACACGCGAGCGGACAGACTGTCCGCGCCTTCTTGGTGCACATGCCTTGACGCACGCGCCAAACCTCGGTAAAGCGCTTGGTGCTGACAAGAGGTCGACAGGAGAGGAGATTTGAGCGATTCATATCGAATCCGACCCACTTGCACGCAGGGGCCGCCTGGTGTCCGAGAGCGCACCGGCCGACGACGTTGCTGTTAACACTCGCCGGGCAGCTCTGCGGGACTGGACATCGTCCGTACGCTGAACGCAGTGCTCCGTCGCGAAGGGATCGATCCACCGATGAGTGAAAACCTGACGCTGGGAGACCGTCTCCGTATAGCCCGCCGGACACGGAAACTGTCTGCCGCTCAACTGGCACAGAAGGTCGCGATATCGCCCAGCTACGTCCAGAAGCTGGAGTCCGGCGCGCGCAAGGCTTCGCCTTCACTGGTCCTGGCGCTGGCCAAGGCGCTCCACTTCGGCCCCGAAGTCCTCACCGGCCAGCCGTACTACGGCGAGCCGGAGGCCGAGGACCGGGTACACGCAGTGATCCCAGACCTCCGCAGGATCATGCTGTGCTACGACACCCCAGACGAACTCGAGATCGCCCCGAGGCCGCTGTCGGTCCTGGCGTCCGAGGTCGACCAAGTGGCCGCTCTTCGACGCGACGCACGCTACGCCCCCATGGGTCCGCTCCTGCCGGCCGTCATCACGGAGCTGACGCATCTCGCCCTCACCAGCCGCAACGGCGACCAGGCCAAGGCGTTCTGGCACCTCGCCCGCGCTTACCGAGCGGCGAACTCCCTGGCCCACAAGATGGGACACCACGACCTGTCCAACACGGCGCTGGAGAGGGTGCGGTGGGCAGCGGACCAGTCCGGGGATCCGCTGATGAAGTTCACAGCCGGATACCTGGTCGCCGGCGCGATGCTTCGCCAGGGGGCCTACTCATCCGCCCGCCGCAAACTCCAGGCGCTGCGCCACGAGCTCGAACGGCTCCAGCCAGAACGCTCCTTCACCGACGACGCACTCGCAGTCGACGGTGCACTGCTCCTGAAGCTGGCCGTGCTGGAGGCGAGGGAGAACAATCCGGACCGAGCAGACGACTACTTGCGCGAGGCCGAGGTCGTGGCCGGGATGGCGGGCAACCGTGACTCCCTCGCCTACGAGATGTCCTTCGGGCCGACGAACATCCGCATCCACGAAGTGCACAACATGATCGACATCGGGGACACGGAGCAGGCTCTCGCCCGCCTCACGGAGTGGTCCGCTGTGGAAGGCGAGGAGTGGGCGCCTCCGGCTTCGACAGTGGGTGAGCGATCGAGCCACCACTTCATCGACGTGGCCTCGGCGAAGTTGGCCGCGTCCGACAGAGCAGGTGCGTTCGGGTACCTGCGTCGTGCGCGTAAGGTCGCCCCCAACCACACGCGATTCCATCCATCGGCCCGCGAGACCGTCGCGGCGCTCCTCCGGATGGACGCCCGCCCTTCCAACGAGATGTCTGCGTTCGGTAGTTGGGCGGGAGTTATCACGACCTGACGGCAAGTCAAGGCGCTTCGCGAAGAAATGCCACGGACAGTCTGTCCGCGCACGGAGCCGACGGAGTGGAAAGGTCTCCTCACAGATGGTTCTGAGGAGGCCTATTCCATGTCCGATGTCACCCCACGCGTTCCCGCACTGCCGCCTCGGTGGATGCCGATAGGCGACGATCCCGAACTGTGCTCGGCCGGCACCTGGTGGGATGCCATACGCGCCGTTGAGGTCACCGGCCGGCGCGCGATCGAATTTCTCCGCGAGGACCGCGCAGCAGTCGGTCCGGTCATCGTTGACCCCGGAGGGCCGGAGCCTCGCGTGTACTTCCTTGTGCCACCTGGCACGGCTGCCGAATGGGAAGAGCCGGGGACAGTTCCTCTCGGACAGAAGTGCCACATCGTCTTACCACCCGCCGGGACCACGGAACCGCCCGGCCTGCACTGGCACGTTCTCCCCGACGGCCCGAGGTCCCTGACACAGCCCGGCCCCCTCCGCAAAGCACTCGGCCGGGCGCGCAGGGAGCGGAGCGGGCTGGCGGAAGCTGCGGATTCCTGATGTCCCTGAGCATCTCCCTCGCCCTACTGTTCGGGATCATCCTGGTCGTACTGATCCGAGGCGGTTCCCTGAAGGCCGGCCCCGCAGTCGTGAGCGTGCTCTTCGGGTTCTTCCTGGCCAGCACATCGATGGCGCCGGACATCAACAGGTTCGTCTCCGGCGTGACGGACATGGTCAGCCAGATCCAGTTCTAGCGGACCGCCCCGGCGCGCCTTCTGCAACGCCGCATCCGCCGTCACTACGAAGCCATCCGCGCCGCCCTGATGACCGGCATGAGCAACGGGCTCGTCGAGTCGACGAACACCAAGACCCGCCTGATCATCCGCCGCGGCTTCGGCTTCCACTCCGCCGAATCGATCATCGCCCTCGTCTTGCTCACCCTCGCCGGAGAACGCCCCACCCTCCCAAGTCGCCAAGTCGCCAAGTCGCCAAGTCGCCAAGTCGCCACAGAGTGACCCACTCATGCGGCAGGAGAGCCTGAAAATACCGACTCACCTGGAGGACAGCGAGTGAAGAACGGCACCATCACCCGGCGGCCACCCGAGCTTCACACCTCTCCATCCCAGGGACTTATCAGGGACTTTCAGCACTGTCCGAGGGACTTCCGGGGGACTTTTCGCTGCCTAACGCGACAAGCCCACGAAAGATCAGAAAGGACCTCCGACGCAGGTCAGAGGCCCTTTCCGAGGCAAAGCCGCAGGTGGCGGCAGACGAGTCGGGCTGTACGCCGGGTTCTGTCGCCCGACCAAGGACAAGGGCACCAGCCAATCTTGGCCGATCAGGTCGCGCGATTCACCGCTTGAGCTTCCAGCCATGCCTCTACCTCCGGCCAGCGGTAGCGCAAATAGCGGCCGACCTTGTGGGCTCGCGGACCCTGGTGTCGGTGATTCCATATGTAGACCGTATTCAGAGGTACGCCCAGGAAGTCGGCCAGCTCCTCCGCACTCATCAAGGGGCAACGGTCCCCCGCGCCACTGGCGGCTTCTTCCGCACGGGCAGTGGTTCGACGCATGGGCACTCCAGAACGGTTCGAAGCGGGCAGGAAAGAACCACGTGAGCGGCATTCCGCCGTGGTGGTGCACGGAACGTTTGCATTAAATTCCGGCCGGACCAAACAGAGGGCCTTTCGACGAAATGCCTACGACTCTTGCGAACTCTCGAAGGACACAGGCGAATCTTCGCTGAGGGTTCGACGAGCCCTCGTCGAACCCTCAGCGAGCATTCGTCTAGGTGAAATCTTCTCTACCACCCTGCACCCTTTGTCGCGAAGACCCCAAGAATGCATTTGACATCTTCAGCTCGCCTGGATCAACATCCAATTCACTCAGGGCGCGATGAACGGGCACACAAATCTCGCCGTCGACGATGACCCTGATTCAAGAGAGTCCACAAATAGACTCAAAGGCCCGTTGGAAATTAGGAGTTGAGTCGATGCCGTACGACCGCTGGCACAAGTCACGCCCGAAAGCCGGGGAGTCGACCTGCAGGGAACACGGTAAGGTTCCGACGAGGGATCACGGGGCCGGGAAGCGGTGGCAGGCCCGCTGGCGTAACCGGGAAGATGTCCAGCAGACGGAGTTGTTCCGCACCGAGGCCGAAGCCCGCAGGCACGAGACCAAAATGCGGTCCGGAGTGGACGACGGGTCATACATCAACCCTCGCGCCGGAGAGGTCAGGGTCGGTGAACTCGCCCTTACGTGGCTCAAGGGGCACGAACACAAGAATCCTCGCACATACCGACGCCACAGGGAGCGGGTTCACCTACACATCGCTCCTACCACAGTTGGGAAGATGCGCGTAAAGGACGTGAACGCGTCGTCTTTGCTGGACTGGTTGCACGACCGTCGTCGGCTGCTCGAAAGTTCCACACTGCGCCTGGTCTTCGACAATCTTCGGGCTGTCTTTGACCTGGCCGTGGACGACAGCCTGATACCCAAAAATCCATGCCTCGCCAAATCGGTGCAGGACGCCAAGCCGAAGCGAGGAGGTGGCGGCCGGGCAGAGCTGACCCTGACATGGGAGGACACCGAGAAGATCCGTGCCGAACTTCCCGACCGCTACAAGGCACTCGTCGACTGCGGTCGCGGCCTGGGCCTTCGTCAAGGAGAAATATTCGGCCTGTCACCAGAGGACATCGACTGGGCACATCCGGACGGCCCGATGGTGCATGTGCAACGGCAAGTAGTCCACGACGGCTCGTTCCTGGCATACGCCCTCCCCAAGGGCGGAGACGACGAGGACCCGAAGGACCGGTGGGTCGAACTGACCGACGACGTGGCCACCCCCCTGCGCGAGCACATGGAAAAGTACCCGCCCGTCGAGGTGACCCGACCGTGGGGCAACAAAGGCGGCGACCCGGTCACGGTGCAGCTGATCTTCTACACTCGGGAGAAGACCGCCATTCAGTCGAATTGGTTCAACTCCTACCGCTGGAAGCCCGCTCTGGCGGCGGCCGGCCTCATCAAGCCCCTTGACCCCAACGCGAAGGGACGGCGCTGGGAGAAGTCCCGCGACAAGATGATGCACGCCCTTCGACACCTGTACGCGTCGATGATGATCAACGGCGGGGTAGACGTGTACACACTCGCGGATCGGCTCGGACACGCCGACCCTGCGTTTACTCTGCGTAAGTACGTGCACCGGATCGTGGGAGCCGGTTCCAAGATCCGCATCGCGGTCCGGAGCGCCTACACGAGGGCCGCGTGACTCCTGCACCGGTCGGCTTGTGCAACGTCCGTGCAAGATGATCTTCGGACGGTTAGTTCGTGCAGGTCAGGCACGTCGTATAGGAGTTCCGGGACATTTGATCGACAAAGGCCGCCGCCCCCTCTCTGACCAGGCAAAACGCTGGCTCGAAAGGGGGCGGCGGCATCTGCGGGACTTCTCTGGGACTTTGCACCCGAGCGGGGGCTGCTGCGCGCTCCGCTGACGTGCCCGCTGATCGCCATAAGGGGGCGACCGGGATCTGTCGGTCGCCCGCCCGCCGACCTGGAGCTGTGGAAGGACTACGCCATCGGTGGCGCCGAAGTGCACATGGTCGACGGCGGGCACTTCCACTTCGACGAGTCGCCGCCCCGGCTCACCGGGATCCTGGCCGCGAAACTGGGGCAACTCCCTTTCTGACAAGCCGGGTTCGGCCAAGACGACGGGTTCCGGACGTCTCCCCTCCAGAATCCTGCGGCCCTCCGCACGCAACCCTTAGGGGTTGACTCCCAGATACCCCTGGCCCCTGCCGGTTCCTGTTGATACTCGGCTTGGCACCCGCCAACGTTTGTATGTACGGAGGCGTGGCCGGCTGGCTGCCGCTCTTCATGTTCGTCGTGCTGTTCGGCCTGAGCATGGACTACCACATCTTCATCCTCAGCCGCATCCGGGAGCGCCGGCTGGCCGGCGCCAGCACACGGGAAGCCGTCGTCGGCGGCATCGCCGTCAGCGCGGGCGTCGTCACCAGCGCGGCGGTCATCATGACGGCGGTGTTCACCATCTTCATCACCCTCTCCGCCATCGAGAACAAGATGATGGGCGTGGGCATGGCGGTGGCCATCCTCATCGACGCGACCATCGTGCGCGGCGTGCTGCTTCCCGCCGCCGTGGCCATGCTCGGCGAACGGGCCTGGACCTTGCCCGGCCGGTCAAACCGACTGCCCGGCAAGGGCGAACAGCCGCAGCCGGCACCCGTCGCCGCCACCACCGGCGTACACGCCGACCAGAGCCCGTAACCCGCACCCGAAGCCCTCCGGCCCGGGAATCGACTTCGGTCGGGTCCCGGGCCGGAGCGCTTCCTGGTCGGATACGCTCCCGCCAGCGCCTGGCCTCTTCGCGAAGCATCTCGACGAGTAGGTCCTGACCAACTTGCTGCTTGGCTTTCTCCAGAGCTACCTGCCAGTGAATCTCACGTCCCGCCTTGACCTGCTCCTCGCTCGCCCGGCCCTCGACGTCCTCCCGGGCTCGGGCGCTGTCGCTCCCCATGCCGGGGTCGCCCAGTGGTCAGAGGCTGGTGAGCAGGTCGTCGAGTGGGGCGGGTATGCGGTCGGGGTCGAGGGCCTCGACGAGGACGCGGCCATAGTGGATCTTGCGCCCTTTCTTCGTGCCGAGGAAGCGCCGCAGCTGTTGCTGCGAGGTGCGACCCTGCTGTGCGGGCTGGTGCAGGAAGGTCTGCAGGGCGCGCTGGTCGCCCTCCGCCTGGACGAGCTCTTCCACCCGTGTCGCGCCCAGCGCGCGGATGAGCTCGTCTTCCAGATCCGCCGCGCAGACAAAGAACTCTTGCGGTGCCGCACCGGCCCGCTCCAAGCCACGGGCGTAGTAGCGACGTTCCCCCTCGTCGCACAGTCCCGTGAGGCGGAGGCCGAGGCCGGTTGGCCCGAGAAGGCTGGCGAAGCGCCCGACGCTCATCGCACCGCCCATCGGCAGGACGCAGATCCCTTCGGCCTCCAGGTCCCGCCTACGGCGCGCGGCCAGTGCGCCGACCGCTGCGACGTCGCTCGGCCCTTCGAGCAGGACGGCCGCCCGAACGGGCAACCGCGCTGCCAACTCGCGCGCCGGGTCGCCGGAACCACCGGCCGCCCACGCGATGACCGCCTCCCGGAACGACCCCATGTCAGACATGAGACGAGTCTCCCCCCTTCCCGGCCGCCGCCGCAGGGAATTTCCTCCAGCGCGTCGATCGGCGGGCCGCCGGTGAGGTCAGGCGAGCGCGAGGAACAGCTTCTCGAGTTCCTCTTCGGTCATGGGCGGGGCGTCGGCTTCGCTCTGGGCGAGGCACTGACGCATCCCACTGGCCACGATCTTGAAGCCGGCCCTGTCCAGGGCCCGGGAGACAGCGGCAAGCTGGGTGACGACGTCCTTGCAGTCACGCCCGGCCTCGATCATGGCGATGACGCCGGCGAGCTGGCCCTGTGCCCGGCGCAGCCGGTTCAGGACTGCGCCCATGGCTTCTTCTTCCACCTTCACCGGGCTCCTCCTTGTTCCGGCTCCACTGACACACGATACCCCGCGGGGTATCCGGGTCATGGGCGGGCGGCCGCCTCGTGCTCGCGTACCGGCGGGACCGGCTGAGCGGCGGCCCGGTTTCGTGCCCGCACGGCACGCGAGGTCAGGACGATCACGGCGATGCCCACGACGGTCCAGGTCAGGGGGTGGGCCCAGACGGCGGTGCCGATCTGCTGGCTGAGGACGAAGACACCCATGACGACCACGAACCAGCCGAACGCCCTGCGGAGCGTGTCCTGGGGGATGCGCCCGGCGAAGCGGCCGCCGATGAGGCTGCCGACGACGGCCATGGCAGTGACGGCCAAAGCCAGGCCCCAGTCGATCTGCACACCCGAGAGGTGACCGGCCAGGCCGGCGAACGACTTCATCGCGATGACCAGGAGCGAGGTGCCGACGGCCACGCTCATGGGAAGGCCGCCGAGGAGGGCGAGGGCGGGCACGACGAGGAAGCCGCCGCCGGAACCGACCAGGCCGGTCACCGCGCCCACGACCAGCCCCTCGGCGACGATGTGCTTCAGGGGCAGCTCGCGGTGGGCGTCCTTGGGCGCGGCGGCCTTGCGCGGTTTGCGGAGCATGGCCGCCGCCGTGGCGAGCATCATCAGGGCGAACGCGATCAGGAGCACCGTGCCGGGGATGTATTCGGCGAGGCGGCCGCCGCCGTAGGCGCCGACCATGCTCACCAGGCCGAAGGCGAGTCCGGTGCGCCACTTGACCCGGCGGGCCCGGGCGTGGGGAATCAGGGCGGCCGCGCTCGTGACGCCGACGACGAACAGGGAGGTGGCGATGGCCTCCTTGGTGTCCTGACCGGCCAGGTAGACCAGGATGGGCACGGTGAGGATCGAACCTCCGCCGCCGAGGATGCCGAGGCTGATCCCGACGAGCAGGGATGCCGCGATGACGACCGCGATCACGGCTTGTCCCGCAGGGCTGCGACGACAGTGCGGATGTCGGTGCGCGGGCCGCGGTTGTAGGGCAGCTTGGCCAGCAGCATGCCCATGGCGCAGGTGTTGCTGACGGCCGCGTAGGTCAGGCCCGCGCCGACGGCGGTGCCGATCAGGTGGATGCCGGGCACGAGCAAGCCGGCGAGCCCGGTGGTCAGCACGATGGATCCGGCGACGAGCCGGACCTGGCGTTCCATGTCCCAGCGGTCGGAGCCGCGGTTGACGGGGGCGCCCGCCGTCTCCCAGGCGATCATGCCTCCGTCCAGGACGCGCAGGTTCGGCAGTCCGGCCTCGGCGAGGGCGGCCTTCGCCTGTGCAGCGCGGGTGCCGGAGCGGCAGACGAGGACGACGTCTTCGTCGAGGTGGCTGAGAAGTTCGGCACGGTGCTCGCGCAGGGTGGCCATGGGCACGTTGTAGGCGCCGGGTATGTGGACGGTGCGGAACTCACCGGGAGTACGGACGTCCAGAAGGCGGGGTCCGCGGCCTTCCCCGATCAGCCTCTGCAGGGCGGCGGAGTCGATTGCGGCGGCACGGGAGATGTTGCTGGTCATGGGGGCTCCATAAGAAAACGGACGTATACCCAAGGGGGTATGTAAATGAGTAGGGGTGGGCACCGGCAGCCCGCCAGGGCGTGGGCTGCCCCTCGCGGGCATGCCGGTGGTCTTCGCGACGACTGGGGTCAGGCGTCGGCAGGTTCGGTCAGCAGCGCCCAGGCGGCGTAGCCGCCGAGGATGTCGGAGACGTCGGAGAAGCCGTGATGGCGCAACAGGCTTGCGGCGATGGAGGAGCGGTGACCGCCCGCGCAGTGCAGGACCAGCGCACGGTCGCGCGGGATCTCCTCCAGCTGGCGGGGCAGCTCACCGAGGGAGATGTGCAGCGAGCCGTCGATGAATCCCGCCGCGCGTTCTCCGCAGGTGCGAACGTCGACCACGAGCGGGGGCTCTCCGCTCTCCAGAGCGGTACGGAGCTGGGCGGCGGTCAGCCGGCTGGCGGGGCCGACCTCGTCCGTCAGGGCCGCGAGGGCGTCGTCGGGATTGCGCAGATAGCCGGCCACCCGGTCGAAACCGATCCGGGCGAGACGGGTGACCACCTCCTCCTCGCGGTTCTCCGGCGCGATGACCAGCAGTTCCGCGTCGGGCGTGAGCACGGTTCCGGCCTGCTCGGCGAACCGGCCGTCGGCCGGCACATTGATCGCCCCGCGCAGGTGCCCGGCACCGAACTCCTGCGGGCCGCGGGCGTCGACCACCACGGCCCCGGCCCCGCGCAGCGCCGAGAACTCCTCAACGGTCAGCGGACGGGGCGCCGCGGCCGCGTTGTACAGCTCCCGATCCTTGCGGTTGAGTTCGGCGTCGTAGGAGAAGTAGCTCGGCGCCGCGGACTGGCCCGCGGTGACGAGGGCCACGAAGTCCTCTTGACTCATGGGCGCGCAGGCGTAGTTGGTGGCACGCTGCTCGCCGATGGTGGACTGCTTCTCGGTGGAGAGATTCTTGCCGCAGGCGGAGCCCGCGCCATGGGCGGGGAAGACCCGGACCTCGTCCGGCAGGGCCATCAGCTTGTTCTGGACGCTGTCGTGGAGCAACGCGCCGAGCTCCTCGGCGGTCACGCCCACCGAGGCGAGCAGGTCGGGCCGGCCCACGTCACCGATGAACAGCGCGTCGCCGGTCAGCACTCCGTACGGGACGGTGTCGGTGGCGTGCTCGTAGACCAAGACGCTGATCGACTCCGGGGTGTGCCCGGGGGTCTCCATGACCTCAAGAGTGACGTCGCCGAGGCTGACCCGCTCACCCTCGGTGAACTTGCGGATGGCGTACTCGGTCTCGGCGCGATGGCCGTAGCCGATCCAGGCGCCGGTGCGGGCCGCCATCTCCAGGTGCCCTGCGACGAAGTCGGCGTGGAAGTGGGTGTTGATGACCCCGACGACAGTGAAGCCGCGGGCCTCGGCATCGGCCATGTACTCCGAGATGTCCCGGCGCGGGTCGACGACCACGGCCTGCCCACTGATCTCGTCCGCGATCATGTACGACGCCTGGGAGAGGCAGTCGAGGTAGTACTGGGTGAAGAACACAGGAACCCTCCGTAAGGACGAACGTATACCCCAAGGGGTATGCGCACTCAAAAGAAAACCGACGGAACGCCCGCCCGGACGGCGGGCACTTCCTTCACTTGGCGCCGGACTCCGGTCCGGTGACGAGCGGGCGGCCCGTGCGGGCCCAGCCGCTGGTGCCACCGGCGACCGAGACGGCATCCACACCGACGGCAGCCAGGCGCTCGGCGGCCCACTGGCTGCGGTTGCCGCTGGCGCAGATCACATAGACCGGCCGATCCTTGGGCACCTCGCCCGCCGCGGCGGCGAGGACGGACAGAGGGGCGAGTCGCGCTCCGGGCACATGGCCGGCCCGGTACTCCTCCGGCTCCCGCACGTCCAGGACGAGCGCTCCCTCGGCCCACGCCACCGCGAACGCATCCAGATCCACCTCACGCACCGCGATTCCCTCGTTTCTGTATACCCCCCTAGGTATTTCTTGATGACGACAGTAGGCACGCCCCGCCGTAGATGTCAAATACCCCCGGGGGTATAAATTCGCGGGGCGCGGCGGACCGCGAACAGGGAAGCCGGCCGACCGCCGGACGTGGATGCCGCAGAACGGGCCGCGTCAGCACAACATACCCGGGGGGGTATTCTGCACTCAAGGAAGAGCCAGGACCGGAGGGCTCCCTTGACTTTTTTCATACCCACGGGGGTATGTGGATCAACTGAGGGTGATCATGGGAAACGGACAGACAACCGCCCACGGCGGACAGTCCGCCGACGGCGCGGAAGGCGGCAGCCGGTGAGCACCAGCCCCACCGCGGCCGCGCCCGCCGACACCGCAGTGCGCCTGGGACTGCGTGAGAACTGGGTGCAGTTCACCCTGCTCGTCGTCGTCAACGTCTGCGTCGGCGCCCTGGTCGGACTGGAACGCACTACCGTTCCCCTCATCGGCACGGACGCCTTCGGGCTGACCAGCGATCTGGCCGTCTTCTCCTTCATCATCGCCTTCGGCGTCACCAAGGCGCTGACCAACCTGGCCGCCGGCGAGCTGACCGCCCGCTTCCGCCGCAAGCAACTCCTCATGGCGGGCTGGCTCATCGGAATACCCGTCCCGTTCGCCCTCGCGTGGGCGCCGTCCTGGGGCTGGATCGTCGCCGCGAACATCCTGCTCGGCATGAACCAGGGCCTGACCTGGTCGATGACCGTGAACATGAAGATCGACCTCGTCGGCCCTGCCCGCCGCGGTCTCGCCACCGGCCTGAACGAGGCCGCCGGATACGTCGCCGTCGGCGCCTCCGCCCTGCTGACCGGTTACCTGGCCACCACATACGGCCTGCGCCCCGCACCCGAACTGATCGGCATCGTCTTCGTCGCCGCAGGCATCGCCCTGTCCCTGTCCGTCCGGGACACCGCGGCCCACGTGGCCCTCGAACTCGCCCGGCACCCCCGACCGATCGGCGCGGAGCAGTCCACCGGGCTGGCAGAGACCTTCGCCCGTACCTCCTGGCGCAACCGCTCCTTGCGCGGCGCCAGCCAGGCCGGACTCGTCAACAACCTCAACGACGGCCTCACGTGGGGCGTCTTCCCTCTGCTGTTCACCGACCATGGCCTGGGGCTTGCCGCTGTCGGCCTGGTCAAGGGCCTTTACCCGCTGCTGTGGGGCATCGGCCAGATCCCCACCGGCCACCTCGCCGACCGCATCGGCCGCAAACCCCTCATCGTCACCGGCATGTTCGTCCAGGCCGGCGGATTCGTCCTCGCCCTGGCCCTGCTCGACCGGCCCCTGCTCGCCGGCATCCTCTCCGCCGTCGCGCTCGGCCTGGGCACCGCCATGGTCTACCCGGCCCTCATCGCCTCCGTCTCCGACCACGCGCACCCTACCTGGCGGGCGAACGCGCTCGGCACCTACCGCTTCTGGCGTGACATCGGCTACGCCGCAGGCGCCCTCGTGGCCGGTGTCCTCGCCGACGCCCTCGGCCTCAACGCCACTGTCATCGCCGCCGCCGTCCTCACCGCGGCCTCCGGCCTGCTCGCCGCCCGCTGGATCACCGACCGCCCCGCCCACTGAGAGCCTGTCGGGTGGCCTTCGAACGGAGAGCGGACGCGGCGTGGTGTGTGCGATTCCAAGGCGCCGGGATGGCCTCGGCCGAGGGCCGTGCCCGACGCGACAGCCGGGCCGGCACCACGCCCAGCCACAGGACTTGCCTGAGCAGGGTGCCGTGGGCACCCTGCTCAGGCTTCGTCTACAACTTCCGGGCGACGAAACCCCATTGGTCGACCGGTTTGAGATTCTCTTCGTCGGCCCGCCAGAGGGTGATCGACCCGCATCCGGGCTCAACCAGCTCCATCCCGTCCGCGCTCGCGCGGATCTCCTCCGGCCGGCGCACCAGGTACGGCGGAGTGTCACCCTCTGCGTAAGCCGCCTGCGCGGCCAGCGTCTGCGGCGTGGCTATCGTGTCGCACAGAACCAGGTAACTGCCCGCGACCGTGCCCGACATGTAGCGGCGGAGCAGCTCGATGCCGGCCTGGGGCTCTATGTGCCCCAGGGTGGACAGCACCATGACCGCCACAGGCTGCGTAAAGTCCAAGGTTTTTGCTGCTTCTTGCAGGACCTGCTCTGCTTCACGCAGGTCGGCGTGCACGTAGTCCGTCATGCCGCCCTGCGCACTTGTCAGCAGGGCGCGGGCATGTGCCAGAACCAGAGGGTCGTTGTCCACGTACACGACGCGAGCCTTGGGCTCGACGCGCTGCGCGTTCTGGTCTGGGCGTACGGGAGGTTCGGCCTTGCGGGCACCAGTGGTTCGGGCTGGTCAGCTGTGTGGTCACGCTGGGGATCGTGTGGGCGGTGACCGTATCGGCGTTGCGCCGGGGCGGTCTGACGGCGCCACGCGGAGTCCGCTTGCACGGTCGTCGCCTATCCCGCCTTCGGCGAGAGCGTGATGACCTCCTCACGGATCTGGAACGACTACCTCCTGCTGCACGTCGCGGTGCTCGTCGGAGCCGGCGCGCTGATGGGACTCGCCCTGGGGCTGCGCCTGCACCGCACCGGTGCGGTGCAGGCGGCCCGTGCGGGGGTGCGTCGTCGTGTGCCTCGCGCTCGCCGTCCCGCTGGGGCGGCTCGAACATGACATGCGCGTACGGGCGGTCAAGTGGGACCGCCAGGACCGGTGGATGCGCGCGCGTGCGGCGGACGGCGACCGGGTTCTCCCGTACATGCCGTTGTCGGTCGGCGGCATGGTGGAACCGTTCCGTCAGCACGGGCGGAAGGTCTGGCCGGCCACATGCGTGGCCGACTACTACCACCTGGAGCGGATCACCTACTCGCTGCGGCTCCCCTGACCGCGCCGGACGCCCTCGTGATCGCGATCATGACGGCGTCGTCGCCCAGGCGCCCGCCGGCGTGCCGCAGCAGGTCGGTGTGGAGATGCTCGACAAGGGCGTCGGGGCCGGTGCCGTTCCAGGTGGCGAGCCGGTCGGCGAGCGGGTAGAAGGTGCCTCTGCGGTCGCGTGCCTCGATGACGCCGTCGGTGTAGAGGAGCAGCAGATCGCCGGGGTGGAAACCGAAGGTCTCGACCTCGTACTGGTTCTCCGACACCATGCCGAACCCCAGTGGAAGGGCGGGTTCCCGGACCTCCAGTGCCTCGACACGGCCGTCGCTGCGCAGCAGCAGCGGAGGGGGATGTCCGCAGTTCACCAGACGGACGCTGTGGTCCTCCTCGCAGACGTCCAGGACCAGCGCGGTCACGAACGATTCGTCGTACTCCGGATCCGTCTCGGCGAGCTGGGCCATGTTCCAGTACGAGGCGTTGGCGATGTGTGCCACGGCGCCGCGCAGCGAGAGGTTCTCGTACGCCGCCCCGCGGAACGCCCCCACCACCACCGCGGCGTCGTCGACGGCGGGCAGGCCGCTGCCGCGGACGTCGCCGACCACGAGGCGGGTGCCGCCCGGGGCGGGCACCGCGGCGTACAGGTCACCGCCGATCTGGGCCTCCTCCTCGGCCGCGATGTACACGGACGCGATGCTCAAGGGGCCGATCTGGTGGGGCAGTGGGTGCAACAGGACCTGTTGCGCCATCACAGCCACTGAGCGCACCCGGTCCAGTTGCCGCTCGTGCCGGTCGAGGGCATAGCGGAACACCACCAGGAACGCGGAGATCACCGCGACGGCGGCGATCTGGGCCTCGTGGTTCGGTGTCCCGACGCCGCCGTGCAGGGCGCCGATGACGACCTGGGCCACGACGGCCAGCGCTCCGACGGCGGCCGTGGGGCCGGGGCCGGCGAAGGAGGCGGTGAGCGCGGGCGCGGCGACGAGGAACGGGCCGAGGTGGATGGACTCCGGGGTGCTGATGTCGATCAGCGCGACGGTCGCGATGAGGGCGAACGGCACGGCGAGCAGCCCCTGGCTCAGCCGCCGGGACGGGGTGAGGCGGTGGTCGCTGTGCCGGACGCGCATGTCTTCTGCTTACACCTCTGCCGACCGGTCCGCGCCCCGTGGGTGCCAGGGGGTTCTCGGGTGCGTCACCCGCACGGACCGCGTGCGTTCGCCGGCTCCGGTCGCCCGGTCCACGATCGGGGTCCGGGTACCGAGGGGAGAAGACCGATCGTGGACACATGGGATTCGCAGGACAGCTACGGGCAGCCGCAGCAGCGGGCCGGATACCTCCGCCCGAAACCGCCCCGGCTCCGTGTCGACGCGGCGCGGCTGTGGGCGGGCGGCGTCATGACCGCCGTCGTCGCCGCGCTCACCGCCGTCGCCGGGGTGCTCCTCGTCCGTGGGGTCCTGGAGGTGCCCCTCTTCGCGCCGAAGGGCGACGGAGCGCTGGGCGACTCCTCGACGGGACTGCTGGCCATCGGGGCCGGGCTGGCAGCGCTGGCGGCCACGGCGTTGGTCCATCTGCTGATCCTCATGACGCTGCAGCCGGGCATTTTCTTCGTCTGCATCGTCGCTCTCGCGACTGCCGTCATGGTGCTGCTGCCCTTCACCACGTCGGTCCCGCTGGACGCCAGGATCGGCTCGGCGGCTATCTGTCTCGCCATCGGGATCGTGATCGGTTTCCTGCTGTCCGCCGTCGGCCGCAGCTCGGTGCGACGCTCCCCCTACTGACGGCCGGATCCGGGGCGTGCGGGGCGCACGGTCCAGGTCCTTGCCCTGTCGATCTTCAGCACCGTCTCGACCTTCTCCACCGACGGTCTCATCGACACGGCACGTGCTTCATCCACCACTCCGACGGACTGATCGGCGAAGAAGTCCGGCCTGGCTGTGGGGTCCCCCTCACCTCGCAACGTCGCCCGCAACGTCCGCACCGGCACACCGCGGTCCCAACGCTTCGAACCCCTCACCGCCGAAGGAGCTCGTCAGTTCCTCACCGCAGCCCAAGGTCACCGGCTGCACGCGCTGTTCGAACTCGCCCTCCACAGGGCCCTCATACTCCAGCCATAGATCGTGATCTTGCTGGTGGGGAGGGGGGCGTCCGTCAGGGACGGCCGCTATTCCAGCCACGTCCCGTCGCGCATGATGACTCTGCCGCGTAGTTCCGGTACGCCTCGCCAAGCGCGCACACTCTTCGGCACCACGCGCACATACAGAAAGGAACCCTCCTCCGCACGCGGGTCCCACCCGAACTTGGCGGCGAACGCCTCCGCCGCGTCTCCCGGCACATCCTGGTCCAGGAAGCACTCCGCCTCACCCTGGAGAAGCACCACATCGAAGGTGTCAGGCAGCGCCAGGCGCACGCGCGGCTCCTCGCGGACGTTCCGCGCAGTCACGGAAGTGGCACTGGTGCACATCCACACCGCTCGCCCATCCCACAAGAACCACAGCGGCACCTGGTGCGGCCCGTGATCAGGATGTGCTGTCGACACCCATACATCCCGCTCGGTAACGAGCCGTTCCAGAGTGTCGCGCCTACGCTCTGCCGCCTGACGGCGAACAATTCCCGTGGTCTGCATGAGTGCCGACCTTAGCCAGCAGGCTCAAAGCGCGCATGAGGCGAGGGACCTACTCCCGGCGACCGATGAACCCCTCAGCCTCTGACTCGGGGACGGCCAACTGGGGTGCTCAGCGTGGCCAACCGGAGCGCTCGCTACAGGTCGGCTGACAGACGGGCACGGCCACCGCTGATCATCGTGTGTACGTTCCGGGCTCGTGGACGTGCGACCCGGACCGCTGCCGGGCAGCCGGGCTCGGCGACGACACCGTCTTCGCGACCAAGCCGGAGCTGGCCGCCCGCATGATCGGCCGGTTCCTTGACGCCGGGCACCGTGCGGGCTGGGTCGCGGGCGACGAGGTCTACAGCGGCAACCCGAAGCTGCGGTCCGCGCTGGAAGAGCGCAAGGTCGGCTACGTACTCGCCGTCACCTGCTCGACCGAAGTCACCACCGGTGCAGGGAAGTTCCGCGCCGACGACCTGGCCGCGAAGGTGCCCAGGCGGGTCTGGCAGAAGCTGTCGGCAGGGGCCGGCACCAAGGGGCACCGTTTCTACGACTGGGCCGTCATCGGCCTGGCCGAAGGACGGCCCGGCAGTCACCGGCTGCTGGTCCGCCGCAACCGCACCACCGTTGAACTGGCCGACTACCGCTGCGCGCCGCCGGCCCCGGCCCATGTGGGTGCAGGCCATGTCGCGTGCCGTGCTCAAGCAGGAGGTGGGCGCCGCGACGACGCCCGAGGAGGACGAGCTGCTGAAGGTCGGCATCCCGGGTGCGGCGCACGTGCTGGTGCAGCCGTACTGATGCGCTTGCCGTGCGGGCGTGGGCGCCACGACACGCCCGCACGGTGTTTTCACGGCAGTACGGCGATGCCGTCGAGCTCGACGAGTGCCTGTTCGTCCCAGAGCCTGGCCGCCCCGATGACCGCCATCGCCGGGTAGTCGCGGCCGGCCAGCCGTTGCCAGATCCGCCCGAGTTCGGGGGCGTGTGCGCGGTAGTCGGCGACATCCGTGGCGTAGACGGTCATCCGCGCCAGGTCGGCCGGGGAGCCCCCGGCCGCACGCAGCGCGGTGAGCAGATTGGTCAGAGCCGTCGCGAACTGCTCGGGCAGCGTGGCGCCGATGATCTTGCCGTCCCGGTCGAGGGCGGTCTGCCCGGCCAGGAGCACCAGGCGGCTGCCGGTCGCCGTGACGGCGTGCGAGAAGCCCGTGGGCGGGGACAGTTCGGCGGGATTGATCCGGTGGATCGGACTCATACGGGCGGCTCCTGATTTACGGTCGGCGTCCGGTGCGAAGCCTGCGTCCGGTGCGCGGTCCCCGTCGCTGTCTCCGTCGCCTGCGCGTACAGCTCCTTGGCGATGATCGTGCGCTGGACCTCGCTGGCGCCCTCGTAGATCCGTGGGGCACGCACCTCCCGGTAGAGATGTTCGAGCAGATGCCCCCGGCGCAGCGCGCGGGCGCCGTGCAGCTGGACGGCTGCGTCGACGACGTACTGCGCCGCCTCGGTGGCATACAGCTTCGCCATCGCCGCCCGGCCCGGTACGCCGGGCTCCCCCGCGTCGTACGCCGCCGCGGCCGCGTACACGAGAAGCCGCGCGGCCTCCGTGCGGGTGGCCATCTCGGCGACCTGGTGGGCGACGGCCTGCAGTTCCTTCAGCGGGGCACCGAACGCGGTGCGTTGCGCGGTGTGGTCGAGGGTCGCCTGGAGGGCGGCACGGGCCATGCCGACGGCGAACGCGCCGACGCTGGGACGGAACAGATTGAGGGTGTTCATGGCGACCCCGAAGCCGCGGTCCGGTTCGCCGAGCACATCGTCGGGCGTGACCGGGACCCCGTCGAAGGCGAGGGCGCCGATCGGGTGCGGGGAGAGCATGTCGAGGGCGGTGCCGGTCAGTCCCGGGCGGTCGGCAGGAACCAGGAACGCGGTGACACCGCGGGCTCCGGCGCCCGGTGTCGTACGGGCGAAGACGGTGTAGAAGTCTGCCTCGGGGGCGTTGGAGATCCAGCACTTCTCACCGGTCAGCCGCCAGCCCTCCGGGGCGTGCTCGGCCGCCAGGGCGAGCGCCGCGGCGTCGGAGCCGGCGCCGGGCTCACTCAGTGCGAAGGCGGCGACGGCACGGCCGGCCCGCACCTCGGGAAGCCAGCGTGCCCGGTGGGCCGGGGTACCCGCTTGGACCAACGGGTATGTGCCGAGTCCCTGGAGGGCCAGCGCGGTCTCGGCCTCCGTGCAGCCGCGGGCGAGGGACTCCCGCAGCAGGCAGAGGTCGAGGGCGCCGGAGGAGAAAAGGCGGTCGAGCAGGCCGAGTTCACCGAGGGCGGCGATCAGCGGGCGGTTGACGTGCCCCGGTTCGCCCTTCTCGGCGAGGGGGCGCAGCTCGTGTTCGGCCAGGGCGCGCAGCTCTTCGCACCAGGCGGTCTGTGCCGGATCGAGTGAGAATGCCGTCATATCGGCGCCTCTCCTGTCCCCTATCGCGAACTGTTGACTACCGTCATTCAAACGCTACGCTCCATGGGCGACAAGGGGGCGATCCGCTATGGACCCGAAGACCTCAGCGCACCTCGACACCTTTGCCCGGGAGCATCTGCCACCCACGGACCAGTGGCCGGAGCTGGTCTTCGGCCTTCCCGAGCTGAACTATCCGCACCGGCTGAACTGCGCCGCCGAGCTCCTCGACGGCACCGTCGCCCGCCTCGGTCCCGACCGCCCCGCCTTCCATACGCCCCAGGGCGAGATCTGGAGCTACCGGGAGCTCCAGGACCGGGTCGACCGGATCGCCCACGTCCTGACCTCCGATCTGGGGATCGTCCCCGGCAACCGGGTTCTGCTCCGCGGCCCCACCACGCCCCACCTCGCCGCCTGCTGGCTGGCCGTGCTGAAGGCGGGCGCGATCGCGGTGACCGTACTGGCCCAGCAGCGGGCCCAGGAGCTCGCCACCATCTGTTCGATGGCCCAGGTCGGTCATGCGCTGTGCGACGTCCGGTCGGTCGACGACCTGGTGAAGGCGGGGGTACCGGGGCTGCGGATCACGGTGTACGGAGGTGACGGCCCCGATGATCTGCTGCACCTGGCCGAGGGACGGCCGGGGCCCTATCGTGCCGTGGACACGGCCGCGGACGATGTTGCGCTGATCGCGTTCACCTCGGGCACCACCGGACGGCCCAAGGGCTGCATGCACTTCCACCGCGATGTGCTCGCCATCGCCGACACCTTCTCCCGCCACGTCCTGCAGCCCCGTCCCGACGACGTGTTCGCGGGCAGTCCGCCGCTCGGCTTCACCTTCGGGCTCGGTGGTCTGGTGGTCTTCCCGCTGCGGGCCGGGGGGTCGGCCCTGCTGCTGGAACAGGCCGGGCCGCGGCAGCTGCTGCCCGCGCTGGCCGCCCACCGCGTCTCGGTCCTGTTCACCGCACCGACCGCCTACCGCGTGATGCTCGACCACCTCGACAAGCACGATCTCGCCGCGCTGCGGCGCTGCGTGTCGGCGGGCGAGAACCTGCCCGTGGCGACCTGGCAGTCCTGGTACGAGCGGACCGGCCTGCGCATCATCAACGGCATAGGCGCCACCGAACTGCTGCACATCTTCATCTCCGCCGCCGACGACGTGATCCGCCCCGGCAGCACCGGGGTTCCCGTGCCCGGCTGGGAGGCGCGCGTGCAGGACCGGGACGGCCGCGCGGTGCCCGACGGGGAGCCGGGGCTGCTCGCCGTCCGCGGCCCGGTCGGCTGCCGCTATCTCGCCGACATCCGCCAGTCGGAGTACGTACAGCACGGCTGGAACCTCACCGGCGACACGTACATACGTGACAGCGACGGCTACTTCCACTACGTCGCGCGTGCCGACGACATGATCATCTCCTCCGGGTACAACATCGCGGGCCCCGAGGTCGAGGACGCCCTGCTGCGCCATCCCGAGGTCTCCGAGGTGGCGGTGGTCGGGCATCCGGACGAACTGCGCGGGCAGATCGTGGTGGCGTACGTGGTACTGCGCGAGGGCGGCGGAGCGTCGGCCGACGAGCTGCGCACACATATGAAGAACGAGCTCGCCCCCCACAAATGCCCGCGTGTCATCGAATTCGTGCCGGCGCTTCCCCGGACCGCCACCGGCAAGCTGCAGCGGTTCCGGCTGCGGAGCGACGGGGACCGGACCGGCGCACGGGACCTAGAGTGATCACGTGGCCGAGCAGCACACCCCCAGATCCCTGATCGTCACCCTCTACGGCGCGTACGGTCGCGCCCCCGGCAATGCACCGCTGCCGGTGGCCGAACTGATCCGACTGCTGTCCGTCCTCGGTGTCGACGCCCCGTCCGTACGTTCCTCCGTCTCCCGGCTGAAGCGGCGCGGGCTGCTCGTCCCCGCGCGTACCGTGAGCGGCGCGGCCGGGTACGCGCTGTCGTCCGACGCCCGCCAGCTGCTGGACGACGGCGACCGGCGGATCTATGCGCACCCGTCGCCGCCGCTCCAGGACGGCTGGGTGCTCGCCGTCTTCTCCGTACCGGAAGCGGAACGGCACAAGCGGCACCTGCTGCGCTCGCGGCTGGCCCGGCTCGGCTTCGGCACGGCGGCGCCCGGGGTGTGGATCGCGCCGGCCGCGCTGTACGACGAGACCCGGCACACGCTGGAGCGGCTGGAACTCGCCCCGTATGTGGACCTGTTCCGCGGGGAACACCTCGGCTTCGCCGCGACGCGGGAGTCCGTGGCGCGCTGGTGGGACCTCGACGCGATCGCCCGGCTCCATGTGGACTTCCTGGAGCAGCACGAACCGGTGCTGCGGGCCTGGGAGTCACGCGCCGGCGCCCCCGATCCCGAGACCGCCTACCGGGACTATCTGGCGGCCCTGGACTCGTGGCGGCAGCTGCCGTATGCCGACCCGGGCCTGCCGGAGGAGCTGTTGCCGAAGGAGTGGCCGGGGGGCCGGTCGGCGGAGGTGTTCGGGCTGCTGCACGCCCGGCTGCGGGACGCGGGGGCGCAGTTCGTACGGTCATGACCTGCCGCGGGCGCCGAAATGCAGGTGCTCCCGATGCCCCGCGCCCTGCAGGATGAACCATGACCTGGACCTTTACGGATGATGTCGAAGCATTCCTGGACGTGGCGGGCGCCTCGCTGGCGGCCCGCCCCGCCGAGAACACCCTGGTACTGACCGTCACCGCAACCCTGCGGCGCAGCGGCCCGCACGCGTACGGCGACGCCGCGCCGTTGCTGGGCTGGTGGCGCGGGCCGGACGGCGAGGTCGCGGGAACTCTGGTGCAGACTCCGCCCTATCCCCCGCTGCTGGGCACGGTCGCCCCCGAGGCCCTTGTCCCACTGACCGCGGCACTCCCCCTGACCAGCGTCAACGCGGACCGCCGCACCGCCGAGGCAGTGGCCGCCTGCTGGCCCGGCCATCGCGTCGAGGAGGAACAACGGCTCTACCGGCTCGGCGAGTTGATCCCGCCGTCCCCCGCCCCCGAGGGCGCCCCGAGGACCGCCACGACCGCCGACCGCGCACTGCTCCTGGCCTGGCATCTCGCCTTCGCCGAGGAAACCGGCCAGCCCGGCACCCACGCCGAGCGACTCGTGGACGAGCGGACGGCGGACGGCGGGCTGACACTCTGGGAGGCCGGTGGTGTCCCGGTCTCGATGGCGGGCGTCTCACCCCGGGTCGCGGGCACGGTACGGGTCTCGGCCGTGTACACACCGCCGGAGTACCGGGGTCACGGCTATGCGGCAGCGGTGACGGCGGATGCCGGCCGGGCGGCACGGGAGGCGGGAGCGGCCGAGATCCTGCTGTTCACGGACCTCGCCAATCCGACCAGCAACGGCGTGTATCAACGGATCGGCTTCCGGCCCGTCTCGGACCGGCTGCTGATCAGTGTGCGGGAACGGTGAGCAGACCGCCCGAACCTGCCTGGCTGGTCGCTGCGAGCGGATCGCCCGGCAGGAGCGGGATGCTCATCACGGGGCCCCGCACCCCGACCCGTGCCTCTGCCACGAGTGCCTGGCGCTCACCCCAGGGTGAGCCGCGGCTTCGGTGCGTCCGTGCGGCCGGTCGGGGGTGTGCGGCTGCCCGCGCGGTACGGGAGCGGCCAGGGCGCGCCCGGTCCGGCATAGCCCTGTTCGGCCGCCGCGTGCAGGGTCCAGTGCGGGTCGTAGAGGTGCGGGCGGGCCAGGGCGCAGAGGTCGGCGCGGCCCGCCAGCAGCAGGGAGTTGACGTCGTCCCAGGAGGAGATCGCGCCGACCGCGATGACGGGCACGACCAGGGTGTTGCGGATCCGGTCCGCGTACGGGGTCTGGTACGAGCGGCCGTACTCGGGGCGTTCGTCCGGGACGACCTGGCCGGTGGAGACATCGATGGCGTCGGCGCCGTGCGCGACGAACGCGCGGGCGATCTCGACGGCGTCCTCGGCCGTCGTTCCGCCGTCGGCCCAGTCGGTGGCGGAGATCCGGACGGTCATGGGCCGGTCGTCGGGCCACTCGGCGCGGACCGCGTCGAAGACTTCGAGGGGGAAGCGGAGTCGGTTCGACAGCGGTCCGCCGTAGGTGTCGGTGCGTCGGTTGGTGAGCGGCGAGAGGAATCCGGAGAGCAGGTAGCCGTGCGCGCAGTGGAGTTCGAGCAGGTCGAAGTCGCAGGTGACGGCGTGCCGGGCGGCTGCGGCGAACTGGGCGCGGATGACCTCGAGTCCGGCCCGGTCCAGGGCGTGCGGGACCTGGTTGACTCCTTCCGCGTACGGGATCGGGGAGGCGGCGGACAGGGGCCAGTTGCCCGCGTCGAGCGGCTGGTCGATGCCGTCCCACATCAGCTTGGTGGACCCCTTGCGGCCGGAGTGGCCGAGCTGGATGCCGATCGCCGTGCCCGGCGCCGAGGTGTGGACGAAGTCGGTGATCCGGGTCCAGGCGGCCGCCTGCGCGGGGGTGTAGAGGCCGGCGCAGCCGGGGGTGATGCGGCCTTCGGCGCTGACGCACACCATCTCGGTCATGACGAGCCCGGCGCCGCCGAGCGCGCGGGCGCCCAGGTGGACGAGGTGGAAGTCGCCGGGGACGCCGTCGACCGCCGAGTACATGTCCATCGGCGAGACGACGACACGGTTGCGGAGTTCGAGACCGCGCAGCCGCAGCGGGGTGAACATCGGCGGGGTGTCCGGGGCGCAGCCGAACTCCTCCTCCACGGCCGCGGTGAAACCGGCGTCACGCAGCCGCAGGTTGTCGTGGGTGACGCGGCGGCTGCGGGTGAGGAGGTTGAAGGCGAACTGGCGGGGCGCCTGGTCGACGTACGTGCCGAGCTCCTCGAACCAGCGCAGGCTGGCCGCGGCGGCGCGCTGGGTCGATTCGACGACGGGGCGGCGCTCGGTCTCGTACGCGGAGAGGGCGGCGGGCAGGTCGGGCTGTTCCTCGATGCAGGCGGCGAGCGCGAGGGCGTCCTCGACGGCGAGTTTCGTGCCGGAGCCGATGGAGAAGTGGGCGGTGTGGGCGGCGTCGCCGATGAGGACGGTGTTGGCGTGCGACCAGCGGGCGTTGACGACGGTCCGGAAGGTGAGCCAGGAGGAGTTGTTGGAACGCAGCGGGCGGCCGCCGAGGACATCGGCGAAGATCTTGGCGCAGCGTTCCGTCGAGGCTGCGGCGTCCATGGTGCCGAACCCGGCCGCACGCCAGACCTCGTCGCGCATCTCGACGATGACGGTGGAGGCACCGGATTGATTCGGCGGCCCATCGGGCCTCGCCGAGGGGTGGTGGTCGGGCGACGGGCGGGCGTACGGGTAGGCATGCAGCTGCATCACGCCGTGTTCGGTCTCGGCGATCTCGAAGCGGAAGGCGTCGAGGGCGAAGTCGGCGGCGAGCCAGATGTAGCGGTTGCGGTGAGCGGTGAGGGTGGGCCGGAAGGTGTCGGCGTACGCCTCGCGGGTGGCGCTGTGCACCCCGTCGGCGGCGATCACCAGATCGTACGTCGCGGCGAGTTCGGCGGCGGGCGGAGCCTCTTCGCGGAAGCGGAGCCGTACCCCCAGCGACCGGCAGCGCTCGTGCAGGATCTCCAGGAGCCGGCGGCGGCCCAGCGCCGCGAAGCCGTGGCCGCCGGAGGTCTGGGTCCGGCCGCGGTGGACGATGTCGATGTCGTCCCACCGCACGAACTCGGCCTGGAGCGCCCGGTACACCACGGGGTCGGCGTGCTCGATGCCGCCGAGCGTCTCGTCGGAGAGGACAACACCGAAGCCGAACGTGTCGTCCGGGGCGTTGCGCTCCCAGACCGTGATGGAGCGCTCCGGGTCCAGGCGCTTGAGGAGCGCCGCGGCGTAGAGTCCGCCGGGGCCGCCGCCGATGACCGCGATCTGCCTCGTGTCGCACCGCATCGCGTTACCTGCCTTGCCATTTCGGCGGCCGCTTCTCCGTGAACGCGGCGTGGAACTCGGCGTAGTCGTCGCCGTGCATCAGCAGCGCCTGGGTGGCGGCGTCCATCTCGACGGCGGCGGCGAGCGGCATGTCGAGTTCGGCGGTGAGCAGCGCCTTGGTCTGGGCGAGGGCGAGGGCAGGTCCTTCGGCGAGGCGGTGTGCGAGCGCCGCGGCGCGCGCGTCGGCCTGCCCCTCCTCGGTCAGCTCGCTGATCAGCCCGATCCGTTCCGCCTCGGGGGCGCGGACCTGCTCGCCGAGCATCAGCAGCCGGGTGGCATGGCCGAGACCGACGACGCGCGGCAGCAGATACGCCGCCCCCATGTCGCCGCCGGAGAGTCCGACCCGGGTGAAGAGGAAGGCGAACCGGGCGGACGGGTCGGCGACCCGGAAGTCGGCGGCCAGCGCGAGGACGGCACCGGCGCCCGCGGCGACGCCGTGGACGGCTGCGACGACGGGGAAGGGACACTCTCGCAGCGCCCGTACGACCTGTCCGGTCATGCGGTTGAAGTCGAGCAGCTGCGCGGTGTCCATCGCCATGGTGGCGCCGATGATCTCGTCGACATCGCCGCCGGAGCAGAAGCCCCGCCCCTCACCGGCCAGCACCAGGGCGCGCACGGAGCGTTCGCGGGACAGCTCAGCAAGGAGATCGCGCAGATCGGCATAGGCGCCGAAGGTGAGCGCATTGAGTTTCTCGGGGCGGGCCAGAGTGACGGTGGCGACGCCGTTGTCCGTCGTCAGCCGTAGATGGCGCCAGTGTTCCGTGCGCGGCGCGGAGCTGGGAAACGGGCTCATGGAGGGTGGTCCCCTTCAGCCGTCGGGCTGCTACCTGTTCCCGAATTTATCACTCATTCGTGACTCCCGTCACGAGTACGCAATAAGGAGTCGGTGAGGGCGAAGTGGCGAAGGTCCCATTCGTACCGGTCGCTCGCCCCTTGTCTGCGTCGTTGCACTTCGTATGGTTGAAACCGAGAAGTCTTGAGCTCCAGAAAGTCGTGCCCTCCGGAACGGAATCCTGCTGTGCCCCCCGATGCACCGATCCCCGCCTCCTGGCGTATCGCACTGCCGCATTCGACGGCGGCAGTGCCGATCGCCCGCGCCCTGATCCGTACGGCGCTGACGGACATCGGTGCCTCGGCCGACTCCCTGGACATCGCGGAGCTCCTCACCGCCGAACTGGTCGCCAACGCCGTGGAACACACCGCCGGCGACGATCCGATCGAGCTGGCGGTGGAGATCCTGGAAACCGGCTGGCAGGTGGAGGTCCACGACCGCGACCCGGCTCCGCCGGGCGATCTCTCCCGGCCCGGTCCGGACAGCGAACCGGACCCCTGGCAGGAGCACGGCCGCGGCCTGCTGCTGACCCGCACCCTCAGTTCGTCCTGCGGCCATCGCACGACGGAGCACGGCAAGGCGGTCTGGTTCACCCTGCCGTCGCATCAGCCCCGGCACTAAGGGCTGTCCCGTATCCCTGGTGGATCAGCGCACGGCGTCAGATGCGGTGCATCGCAAGGCGGAGGAGTATCGCCATACTGGGCGTATTCGGACGTTCCGACGATGCGGCGAGGTGCCGTAGCTGTCGTCGTGCGCCCACCAGGGATTATGGGACAGCCCTTACGGCCTGGTGCACGATAGCGAGCGGGCTCCCGGCGTCATGCGAATCCGCCTCCGGCGTTGTCGTCAGTCGACGACTCCCCCATAGCCCTAAGGCATGGGAGGGACCCCCTTCGCGTCGCCTCCCTCCTCCGCCTTGGATGCGAAGCCGCATGACGCCGCTCGCTGATCCACTCTCTATCGTGCACCAGGCCGTTAGGGTGTCCGGCGGGCGCTCTCAGGCCCGCTCCGCACCGGCCAGCCGCGACCGGCGTCGCCCGTAGCAGGCGTACACCGCCGCGCCGACCAGCAGGAAGACCGCGAACTGCACCCAGGTCGCCCAGCCCGTCCCGTACATCAGATAGAGGCAGAAGCCGACGCCCAGGATCGGGCTGGCCGGATAGAGCGGCACCCGGAAGGAACGCTTCAGCCCGGGGTGGCTGCGGCGCAGCGCGATCACCGCGACATTGACCGCCACCATGGTGGCGAGCGTGCCGATGGTGGTCAGGTTCACCACCGCGTCGAGGGACGCGAAGGCTGCCGGAACGGCAAAGACGACGGCGACGATCCAGGTGTTGGCGACGGGCGTCGCGGTCCGCGGCGAGACGCGTTCGAAGACCCGCGGGACCAGGCCGTCGCGGGACATCGACATCAGGATGCGGGTCTGCCCGTACATCACCGCGAGCACGACGGACGCGATGGCCACGACCGCACCGAAGGCGACGATGCCGCCGCCGACGGTCGAGTCGGTGACCTGGTTGACGATCAGCGAGAGCGCGGCCGGCTTGTTGGAGACGGCGTCCGCGCCGAGTGCCCCGATGGCGGTCAGGGCGACCGCGCAGTAGAGCAGGGTGGCGACGCCGATGCAGATCATGATCGCGATCGGGATGTTCCGGCGGGGGTTCTTGACCTCTTCGCCGGCGGTGGTGATGGCGTCGAAGCCGATGTACGAGAAGAACGCCAGCGAGGCGCCGGAGGTGATCCCGGCCACGCCGTGGGTGGCGAACGGCGAGAGGTGGCCTGCCTCGAACGCGGTGAATGCGATGGCACAGAAGGCGATCAGGATGCCGATCTTGAGGACGGCCATCGCGGCCGTGGCGCCCGCGCTCTCCCGGACGCCGCGCACCAACAGGGTGGCAGCCATCATGATCACCACGACAGCGGGGAGGTTGATCACGCCGCCGTCGCCGGGCCCGGCGGACAGGGCGGCGGGCAGGTGCCAGCCGACGAGGCTGTTCAGCAGCTCGTTGACGTACTGGCTCCAGCCGACCGCGACCGCGGAGACCGAGACGCCGTACTCCAGCAGCAGGCACCAGCCGACGAGGAACGCGGTGCGTTCGCCGAGGGTGGCGTAGGCGAAGGAGTAGGAGCTACCGGAGACAGGGATCGCGCCGCCCAGCTCGGCGAAGGAGAACGCGGTGAAGATGCAGGTGATCGCGGCGAGGACGAAGGAGACGACGACGGCGGGACCGGCCTCGGCGACGCTGTCGGAGAGGCCGACGAAAATGCCGGTTCCCACGATGGCGCCGATGCCGAAGCACACGAGCTGGAACAGCCCCATGGTGCGCTTGAGGCCGTGCCCCTCCAGATCGGCGCCGGATTCGGCGACCAGCTGGGTGGGGCTCTTGATGCGCAGTCCTGGCCGGGGCGACAGGCTCTGCGGGCGGAGCGGACTCACGGGGATGATCTCTTCTCTGGTGGAGCATGTGGGGGGCGCGCACGCGGAGCTGGTGGGGGCTCCGGCCGGCTCTGCGGGGGGCCGCGTCAGATACGACAGCGGGGGGCCGCGTCAGATACGGCAATGGGGTCCGAGCCCGCGAGCTCGAACCCCACCAAGTAGAACTACTGTAACCAATTGCCCGCATGTTCACCCAATCAGGCGCATTTTCATGCAGACCCGGCCGGTGACCCGTCAGGCGGTGGCCAGCGTCGCCACCAGGACGGCCTTGATCGTGTGCATCCGGTTCTCGGCCTCGTCGAAGACGATCGAGTGCGCGGACTCGAAGACCTCGTCGGTGACTTCCAGCTCGGTCAGCCCGTGGGCTGCATGGATCTCGCGCGCGACCCCGGTACCGAGGTCGTGGTAGGCCGGGAGGCAGTGCAGGAACTTCACATCGGCGTTCCCGGTGGCGTTCAGGACGTCCATGGTGACGGCGTACGGCGCGAGTGCCGTGATGCGCTCGGCCCAGACCTCCTTGGGCTCGCCCATGGAGACCCAGACGTCGGTGGCGACGAAGTCGGCGCCGCGGACACCCTCGGCGACGTCCTCGGTGAGGGTGACGGTCGCACCGGCGGCCTCCGCGAGCTTGCGGGCCTGCGCGACGACCTCCTCGGCCGGCCAGTAGGACCTCGGGGCGACGATCCGGACGTCCATACCCAGCAGCGCACCGGTGACCAGGTACGAGTTGCCCATGTTGAAGCGGGCGTCGCCGAGGTAGGCGAAGGCGATCCGCTGCAGCGGCTTGTCGCTGTGCTCGGTCATCGTGAGGACATCGGCGAGCATCTGGGTCGGGTGCCAGTCATCGGTGAGTCCATTGAAGACGGGGACCCCGCTGTATGCCGCGAGCTCCTCGACGGCCGCCTGGCTGTCACCGCGGTACTCGATGCCGTCGAACATCCGGCCGAGTACGCGGGCGGTGTCCTTCACCGACTCCTTGTGGCCCATCTGCGAGCCCGAGGGGTCGAGGTATGTGGTCGAGGCACCCTGGTCGGCGGCGGCGACCTCGAAGGCGCAGCGCGTGCGGGTCGAGGTCTTCTCGAAGATCAGGGCGATGTTCTTGCCGCGCAGCCGCTGTACCTCCGCACCCGCCTTCTTGGCCGCCTTGAGCTCGGCGGCCAGTCCGATCAGGCCGCGGAACTCCTCGGCCGTGAAGTCCAGCTCCTTGAGGAAGTGGCGGCCTGCGAGGTCTATGGCCATGGTGGCTGCTCCTGGGTCGGGCGAGGGTCGCGCGTACAGTTCCCTGGAAGTCTATACGAGAGAACGCATTGCTATACGAAGCACTCGTGGCCGCGCCGCCCTCCGTACTCCCGCACGGTCCCGTGTTCCCCCGTTCGGTCGCGCGCTTCCCCGTGCCTACACCGCATCGCGGACCACCGGGCAGCTCATGCAGCGGGGACCGCCCCTGCCCCGGCCGAGTTCGCTGCCGCGGATCTCTATGACCTCGATGCCTTGCTTGCGCAGATACGTGTTGGTGGTGGCGTTGCGCTCGTACGCGACGACGACGCCCGGCTCGACGGCCAGCACATTGCAGCCGTCGTCCCACTGCTCGCGCTCGGCCGCGTGCACGTCCTGGGTGGCCGTGAGGACGCGGATCGAGTCCAGGCCCAGCGCCGCCGCGATGGCCCGGTGCATGTGCTCGGGCGGATGGTCGGTGACCTTGAGCTCCCGCGGCCCGCTGCCGGGCTCGATGGTGTACGAGCGGAGCATCCCCAGCCCCGCGTACTGGGTGAACGTATCGCCGTCGATCATCGTCATCACCGTGTCGAGGTGCATGAACGCCCGCCTCTTGGGCATGTCGAGCGCCACGATCGTCCGGGCGGAACCGGCGTCGAACAGTCCGCGGGCCAGCATCTCCACCGCCTGCGGCGTGGTGCGCTCGCTCATCCCGATCAGGACGGCGCCCTGCCCGATGACCAGGACGTCGCCGCCCTCGATGGTGGACGGATAGTCGTCCTGCCCCTCCGACCAGTGGTGGAAGGCTCCCGCCTCGGAGCCGGTGAAGAGGGGGTGATGGCGGTAGATCGCCTCAAAGTGGACGGTCTCGCGCTGCCGGGCCGGCCAGCGCATCGCGTTGATGGACACCCCGTCGTATATCCAGGCGGAGGTGTCCCGGGTGAAGAGGTGGTTGGGCAGCGGACCGAGCAGGAAGTCGTCCAGGTCCATGACGTGGAAACGGACCGATGTCGGCTCGCTGTGCCGCTCCAGGAACTCCCGCTTCGTCATCCCGCCGACCAGCGCCTCGGCCAGCTCGGCGGTGGGCAGCTCCTCGAAGGCGGCCCGCAGGTGTTCGGTGGCGAGCGGGCCGTACTCCTTCTCGTCGAAGACCCGGTCGAGGACGAGCCGCTTGGCCACGGGGATGTCCAGGGACTCACGCAGCAGATCGCCGAAGAGGTGCACCTCCACCCCGCGGTCGCGCAGGACGTCCGCGAAGCCGTCGTGCTCCTGCCGGGCGCGGCGCACCCACAGCACGTCGTCGAAGAGGAGCGCGTCCTTGTTGCTGGGGGTGAGCCGCTTCAGTTCCAGATCGGGGCGGTGCAGGATGACGCGGCGCAGCCGCCCGGCCTCGGAGTCGACATGGAATCCCATGCCTCCATCCTCACCGCGCGGAGCGCCGTTCACCCGGCGAATCGCCACCGAGTTCGCCACCGAATCCGCTGCCGGGTCCGGCGTCGCGTTCCGGCGTCGCGTTCCGGCGCGGTCCGGCTGCGGTCAGAGCCTTGGGTCGACGGGCTCCGACTCCAGGGCGAGCACCGCGAACACCGCCTCGTGGACCCGCCACAGCGACTCGCCCTCGGCCAGCCGGTCCAGGGCCTCGAGACCCAGCGCGTACTCACGGAGCGCCAGCGACCGCTTGTGGCCCAGGAACCGGGAGCGCAGCCGCTCCAGATTTTCCGGACGCGTGTACTCGGGGCCGTAGATGATCCGGAGGTACTCCCGGCCCCGCACCTTGATGCCCGGCTGGACCAGCCTGCCCTTCTCGTCCCGCACGAGCGCGGCAAGGGGCTTCACCACCATGCCTTCGCCGCCACGACCGGTCATCTCCAGCCACCAGTCGGTACCGGCGCGGACCGACGCCTCGTCGCCGGTGTCCACGACGAGCCGACGGGTGACCTGGAGCAGGCCGGTGGGGTCGTGCTCCACCAGCCGGTCCACCCAGGCCAGCTGCTCGTCATGCGGTACGGAGGCCAGTGAGCGCCCCTGCACGGCGAGGATCTGGAACGGGGCGATCCGCACTCCGTCCAGGCCCTCGGTGGACCAGCAGTAGCGCCGGTAGGCCTCCCTGAACGCCGCGGCGTCGACCGTCCGGTCCCGCTGACGGGCGGCCAGGTCGGCGACGTCCACCCCGCGGACCGCCGCTGCCGCAAGTGCCGCGTCAACCTCGGGGAGTACGGCACCGGACGCGGCGCCGACCGCCGCGTACTGCGAGCGCAGCAGCCCGCCCGCCTTGAGGGACCAGGGCATCAGCTCGGCGTCGAGCAGCACCCAGTCGGTGTCCCACTCCTCCCAGAGTCCTGCGGCGGCGACGGCGGTGCGCAGTCTGCCGAGGACCTCCTCGGTCACGGCGGCGTCGTCGAGGAACGGCCGTCCGGTGCGGGTGTGCAGCGCCCCGGTCGGGCCGTCGACCCCGAACCGCTCGCGGGCCGCGTCCGCGTCACGGCAGACCAGGGCCACCGCCCGCGAGCCCATGTGCTTCTCCTCGCACACGACCTGGGCGACCCCGTCGGCCCGGTACTGCGCGAAGGCCTCGGCGGGGTGCTCCAGGAAACCCTCCTCGTGGGAGGCCGCGGTGGGCGCCATCGTCGGCGGGAGGTAGCCGAGCAGCCGCGGGTCGACGGCGAACCGGCTCATCACTTCGAGCGCCGCCGCGGCGTTCTCCTCGCGCACCGAGATGCGGCCCATGTGCCGGGTCTCCACGATCCGTCGGCCCTGCACATCGGCCAGGTCGAGCGGACGCCCCTCGCGGCCCCCGGGTGCCTCGGTGACGAGCGGCTTCGCGGGCTCGTACCAGACCTTCTCGGCCGGTACGTCGACGAGTTCGCGCTCCGGCCAGCGCAGCGCGGTCATCTTCCCGCCGAAAACCGCGCCCGTGTCCAGGCAGAGGGTGTTGTTGACCCAGGAGGTGCTGGGCACCGGGGTGTGGCCGTAGACCACGGCGGCACGGCCGCGGTACTCCTCCGCCCACGGGTAGCGCACGGGCAGGCCGAACTCGTCGGTCTCGCCTGTGGTGTCCCCGTACAGCGCGTGCGAGCGGACTCGTCCGGACGTGCGCCCGTGGTACTTCTCGGGCAGCCCGGCATGGCAGACGACCAGCTTCCCCTCGTCCAGCACGTAGTGGCTGACGAGCCCGTCGATGAACTCCCGTACCTGCTCACGGAAGGCCGGGTCCCTGGCGTCCTCACGGTCCAGCTGATCGATGGTCTCGGCGAGCCCATGGGTGTGCTGGACCTGGCGGCCCTTGAGGTAGCGGCCGAGCTTGTTCTCGTGGTTCCCCGGCACACACAGGGCGTTCCCCGCCGCCACCATGGACATGACGCGGCGCAGCACGCCGGGGCTGTCGGGGCCGCGGTCGACGAGGTCGCCGACGAAGACCGCCGTGCGCCCTTCCGGGTGCGCGCCGTCGGCGTAACCGAGCTTGCCGAGCAGGGTCTCCAGCTCGGAGCTGCAGCCGTGGATGTCACCGATGATGTCGAACGGCCCGGTGAGATGACGCAGGTCGTTGTAGCGGCGCTCCAGCACCACGTCGGAGTGGTCGGCCTCCTCCTCGGTGCGCAGGACATGCACCTTGCGGAACCCCTCGCGCTCCAGGCCGCGCAGCGAACGGCGCAGCTCGCGGCGGTGGCGCTGGACGACATGGCGGGGCATGTCGGCCCGGTCCGGGCGGGTGGCGTTGCGCGCCTGGCAGACCTCTTCGGGCAGGTCGAGGACGATCGCGATGGGCAGCACGTCGTGGGTCCGGGCCAGCTGCACCAGCTGTCTGCGGCTCTCGGCCTGGACGTTGGTGGCATCGACGACGGTCAGCCGTCCCGCAGCGAGCCGCTTGCCCACGATGTAGTGCAGGACGTCGAAGGCGTCACCGCTCGCGCTCTGGTCGTTCTCGTCGTCTGCGACGAGGCCGCGGCAGAAGTCCGAGGAGATGATCTCGGTGGGCTTGAAGTGCTTGCGCGCGAACGTGGACTTACCGGAACCGCTGGCCCCGATGAGCACGACGAGGGAAAGGTCGGTCACCGGCAGCGTGCGGTGCACGTCGGTGCTCTTCTCGGTGTCGTTGTCGGTCATGCTGCCTTCGCCTCCTTCTTCTTCGTGTCGTCCTCGGCGGTCTTCGTGAACACGGCCATCTGTGTGGGCGGCCCCACCTCGGGGTCGTCGGGTCCCACCGGCACGAAGCCGACTCCGTATCCGTGCCGCTGCGCCACTTCCTGCGCCCAGCCCCGGAACTCGGCCCTGGTCCATTCGAAACGGTGGTCGCCGTGGCGCACGTGTCCGGCGGGGAGACTCTCCCAGCGGACGTTGTACTCCACGTTCGGCGTCGTCACGAGCACCGTCTGCGGCCGGGCCGAGCCGAACACCGCGTACTCCAGCGCGGGCAGCCTCGGCAGGTCGAGGTGCTCGATGACCTCGCTGAGCACGGCCGCGTCATACCCGCCCAGCCGCTTGTCGGTGTACGTGAGCGAGCCCTGCCGCAGCGTGACGCGGCCGGCTTGGCGCTCGCCCATCCGGTCCAGCTTCAGCCGGCGCGAGGCGATGGTCAGGGCGCGCATCGAGACGTCGACGCCGACGATCTCCGTGAAGCGCACGTCCTTCAGCAGTGCCTGCACCAACTGGCCCTGTCCGCAGCCCAGGTCCAGCACCCGGCTCGCCCCGGCGGCCCGCAGCGCCTCCAGGATCGCTTCGCGCCGCTGCTCGGCGAGCGGCACCGGCTTCTCCTCGGTGTCCGTCGTCTCGTCCACGGCGTTGTCGACGGACTCCACCGCCAGGTCGTCCAGCTCAGCGAGCCGTACCAGTTCGAGCCGTTCCATCGCCTGCCGGGTCAGCCCCCAGCGCCGGGAGAGATACCGGCTGGTGATCAGCTTCTGCTCCGGGTGGCCGGCCAGCCAGCCGTCACCGGCCCGCAGCAGCTTGTCCACCTCGTCGGGCGCGACCCAGTAGTGCTTGGCGTCGTCGAGCACCGGCAGCAGGATGTACAGCTGCCGCAGCGCGTCCGCGAGCCGCAACTCGCCCTCCAGCACCAGTCGTACGTACCGGGAGTCGCCCCACTCCGGGAACTGCTCGTCCAGCGGTACGGCCACCGCGTCCACGCTCGTCCAGCCGAGCGGACCGAAGAGTTTCGTCACGAGCTCCGCGCCACCGCGCGCCGGGAGCGCGGGCACCTCGATCCTGAGCGGCAGGGGCTCCGCCGCGCGCTCGGGCAGGGCTCGGCACATGCCGTTCAGCGCGGACTTGAAGACGGTGCTCATCGCGACGGAGAGCAGCGAGGACGCCGCGTACGGCCGGTCGTTGACGTACTGCGCGAGCGCCGCGTCGGGGGCGCCGCCGCGGCCCTTCCCCTTGCCCCGGCGCACGAGCGCCACGGGATCCACCTGCAGCAGCAGGGCGGCCGTGCAGCGCTCGGCGGATGCCTCGGGATAGAAGACATGCGCGGTGCCATGGGAGGTGGAGAACGCCTGCGCCTTCTCGGGATGCTTGTGCAGCAGGAAGCCGAGGTCGGTCGCGGGGCGCTCAGGAGTGCCGGTCGTACTGATGGTCAGGAACACACGTCCGAGTATGGTCGGGATCACTCGCCCCCCACCAGGCATTTTCGTCGTGTCTACGGTTCTGTCGCTCCTCCCGTCCCACGGTCCGTGCCACGCGCCGACCCGCTCCCCGACCCCCGCTCCGTCCGTCCCGCCGCAATCAGCCCAGCCAGTTCCGCGATCGGTCCGGGACCGACCCGGCAACAGCCGCCGACCAGCCGGGCGCCGGCCTCCTGCCAGCCCCGCACCCGGCGGGGGTCGAACGTGGCACCACCGGTCCACCCCCGGCCCTCGGCGCCCCACCGCTCCCCGCTGTTCGGGTAGACGACGACCGGTTTCCCGGTCACCTCGGCCGCCGTCACCACCGCCCGGTCCGCGTCCGCCGGATCGCAGCAGTTCACGCCCACGGCCACCACCCGGTCGTGCCCGGCGGCGAGCCCGAACGCCGTCTCCAGCGGCTGCCCCGCCCGGGTCCGGTCGCCCGCCACACTGTAGGAGAGCCAGACCGGCAGCCCGTAGTCGTCGACCACCCGCAGCAGCGCCTCCGCCTCGTCCGTGTCCGGCACCGTCTCCAGCGCCAGCACATCGGGGCCGGCGGCGGCCAGCGCCTCGATCCGGGGCCGGTGGAAGCGCTCCAGCTCACGGACCGAGAGCCCGTACCGCCCGCGGTACTCGCTGCCGTCCGCGAGCATCGCCCCGTACGGGCCGACAGAACCGGCGACCCAGACCTCGCGGTCCGCCGCCGCACCGGCCCGCCGGGCCAGCTCCACGCTGCGGGCGAAGAGCTCCGTCGCCCGGGCCCGGCCGATCCCCCGCCGCGCGAACCCCTCGTACGTCGCCTGGTAGCCGGAAGTGATGAGCACCTGCGCACCCGCCCGCACATACGCCCGGTGGGCGGCCTCGATCTGCCGCGGCTCGTCGACCAGCAACCGGGCCGACCACAGTTCGTCGGACAGGTCGCAGCCCTGCGCCTCCAGTTGGTTGGAGAGACCGCCGTCGAGGAGGACGATTCCTTCGGTGAGCGCGGCGGCCAGCGGGCGGGCGGGTTGCACAGGTGTTCCTTCCGGTCGTGGCTGCTCCTGCAGCTTCGTTGGTCAGTTCAGCTGGGACTGGACCTGCGAGGAGATCAGCTCCAGGTGCTCCTGATCGTTCAGGTCGAGGATCTGGAGGTAGATCCTCGACGCCCCGATCTCGCCGTACCGGCCGATCTTGTCGACCACCTCGGCCGGCGAGCCCGCGAGCCCGTTCGCCTTCAACTCCTCCACGTCGCGCCCGATGACCGACGCCCGGCGGGCCACCTCCGCGTCGTCCTTGCCGACGCAGACCACCAGGGCGTTGGAGTACACCAGGTCGTCCGCGCCACGCCCGGCCGCCTGCGCCGCTTCCCTGACCCGGCCGAACTGCTTCTGGCTGTCCTCGAGCGAAGCGAACGGAATGTTGAACTCGTCCGCATACTGCGCGGCCAGCCGCGGTGTACGCGTCACGCCGTGACCGCCGATCAGGATCGGCACCTTGGCCTGTGCCGGCTTGGGCAGCGCGGGTGAGTCGGTGAGCTGGTAGTAGGCGCCGTCGTAGTTGAACTTCTCGCCGATCCCGGTCGCCCACAGCCCGGTGACGATGGCCAGCTGCTCCTCCAGCCGGCCGAACTTCTCCCTGGGGAACGGAATGCCGTACGCCTTGTGCTCCTCCTCGAACCAGCCTGCCCCCAGACCGAGTTCGACGCGTCCGCCGGACATCTGGTCGACCTGGGCGACCTGGATAGCGAGGACACCCGGGAGCCGGAAGGTCCCCGCCGTCATCAGCGTGCCGAGCCGGATCCGCTTGGTCTCCCGCGCCAGCCCGGCCAGGGTGATCCACGCGTCGGTCGGGCCGGGCAACCCGTCGCCAGCCCCCATGCGGAGATAGTGGTCGGAGCGGTAGAACGCGTCGAACCCAAGGTCCTCGGCGGCCTTGGCGACGGTGAGCAGGGTGTCGTAGCTCGCCCCTTGCTGGGGCTCGGTGAAGATTCGAAGATCCATGGTTCCATCCTGCACCTCCGAGCACCGGTCATTCCTCGCACCCGTCCCGCGCCGCCCCACCGAAGGCCCGCCGTGACGACCCCGCGCCGTCACGGCTGGCCCGCCGCCGAGCCCGCCGGTCCGCGCACCGCACCGTACGCACCGTCCCGCTCCCGCTGCCGGTTCTGCTCGCGGTCCTGCTCGGCGAGGAGCCGGAGCATCCCGTGCACCCGGTCCAGCGCCTCGTCAGCCGCGTCGATCGCCTCGATGCACTGCCAGTAGAGGCTCTCCTCGCCGGTGTCACAGGCCACCGCGACGAGAGCCATCCCCATCTCCCCCAGCAGCGCGCCGAGACCGGTCAGGGCCGCCCGGGGATCGGCAATCTCGGCAAGCTGCGCGGCCCGCGCCGTACCGGTCCGCACCACCGGATGGTCCGGCGCCACGCCGCCGCTTCCCCCGATCTCCCCGAGCCGCCGCGCCTCGCCCCGCAGCACCTTCGGCCCATGGGCCGCCAGTCGCTCGCCGATCGCCTGGGCCAGCGCCTGGACCTGCCACGCCTCCGCCATGATGGACGGCGCGCCCCGGCTCTGCGCCAGAGCCCGCCGACTTACCTCTATGAGCCGCTCCGCTTCCATGCGTCGCCCCCGTCCGAACGAAAACCCGCTCACCTCATCCATTACCCACAGTGAGGGGAGTGGTACCGAAAGGCCAGTGGATTTCGGAAATCTGTGGACACGAAGTCGACTGTGAAGAAGTCGATCACTCCGAAGAGTGACGATCGTGGGGTTCCGGAGGCTTCGGAACCGGGAAGCGCGCTTCGTTCCTGTCGATCTTCTCCGCCAGCGCCGCCAGCGCATCGATGCCCAGCACCTCGCAGAACTGCAGCAGATACGCGAGCACATCCGCGACTTCGTCCGCCACCCGATGCGCCGTCTCGGGCTCCTCCATCACCCGCGCGGACTGCTCCGGCGTCAGCCACTGGAAGATCTCGACCAGTTCGGACGCCTCGACGCTGAGCGCCGCCGCCAGGTTCTTCGGGGTGTGGTACTGCTCCCAGTCACGGGCGGCCGCGAACGCGGCGAGCCGTCGCTGCAGTGTCTGTACGTCGAGTCCGTTCACTGGATTTCTCCCAGGATGCCTCGGGCTTCAGCCTGGGGAGGAATGGGTCCTTGGAGCGGAGCTGCGAAGCGGCGGAGTTCTCTGCACATCTGCTCTGGCCTGCGCTTTCGGTTGATTGTCAGTGGGCGGGTTTAAGGTCTCGATCACGACGACGGCGCAGAAAACGGCTGAGGGGTCCGGGCACGCCCGGTACACCTTCCGTCTGCGTGTGTCGTCCACTGCCCGCACGGCCTTGAGTGCCGAGTGGGCGCGGTGTCGGTGGGTGTGGAACGAGTGCGTGGCCGTGTCTCGCAAGGTCCACGCCCACAACAAGGCCACGGGCGGGAAGGCGACGTGCGGCCCGGCGCAGCTCGACCGGATGCTGACCGAGGCCCGCGCCGCCACGGCGTGGTTGCGCAACGGGGCTTCGGTTCCTCAGCAGCAGGTCATCCGGGACTTCGCGAAGTCCCGTGCCAAGGCGCAGAAGGACATCAAGGCCCGGCTGCCGATGCGCCGGCGGGCGGGGATGCCCCGGCCGAAGAAGAAGCGTGAGGCGCTGCCGACCCTGAACTACACGCGGCGCGGCTTCCGCATCAAGGACGGCCGCCTGCACCTGGCTGGCGGAATCGTGCTGACCGTGGTGTGGTCGCGGGATCTTCCGGCCGACCCGTCCAGCGTGCGCGTGTACCGCGATGCCGTCGGGCACTGGTACGCCGGCTTCGTCGTGGAGGCCGAGAGGGAGCCGCTGCCCGCCACGGGCAGGGTGATAGGCATCGACTGGGGTGTGAAGGAGACCGCGACCACCAGCTCCGCCACCCATGACTTGCCTCACGCGCAGCACGGCAAGAAGGCCCAGGCGAAGCTGACCCGCTATGACCGGATGATGGCCCGGCGCAAGCCGAAGAAGGGGCAGGCCGCATCGAAGGGCTACCGGCATGCGAAGAAGCTGCGGGCCAAGCTCTGCAAGAAGGTCGCCACCCAGCGGCAGGACACCGCCCGCAAGTGGGCCAAGACCGTGGTCCGCGACCACGACGCCCTTGCCGTGGAGGACTTCCGGCCGAAGTTCCTCGCCAAGTCCACCATGGCCCGTAAAGCGGCCGACGCCGCGATCGGAGCGACCAAGCGCGCCCTGATCGAGATGGGCCGCAAGCACGGCCGTGCCGTGCACCTTGTCCACCCCGCGCCCACCACCATGGACTGCGCGCAGTGCGGAGCGAGAGCCAAGCACGCACTCCCCCTCTCGGAACGAACGTATACGTGCACCGCGTGCGGAGCGGTGTCCTCCAGGGACAAGAACTCCGCCCGCGTGATGCTCGTCCGGGCTGGTCTCAACCCGGCTAGTGCTGATCTTGTAAGCCCTGCCATCTGCTAGGTGTCAGGCGAAGTGAGCCAGGAATCCCCCTCGCCCACGAGGGGAGGAGTCAAGGTCCCAGGTCTACCACCGTCGCACCGGCCGTCCCGCGGGCCCGTGCGGCGACCGCCTCGGCGACCGTCCCCACCAGTCTGAGGTGCCCGGTCGTGCCGACCGACGCGGCCAGGGCCAGCAGTTCCGCCATCTGTCGTCCGTCCAGGTCCCGGTCGAGCCCGTCGACCAGAACGGTGAGTGTCTGCATGGCCGACGGCACCTCCGCCGCGGCGTCCATGGCCAGCACGCCAGGGCCGGTGAGCAGGACCAGGGCGAGCGCCAGGTACCTCAACTCGCCGTCGCCGAGCCGCCCGACCGGGGTGAGGTGCCCGCCGTCGCGCTCCACCACGGCGCGCAGCAACCCGTCCGGGAGCCGCTCGATGCCCAGCCCCCTCACCGTCCCCGCGCATCCGGCAGCGGCCGCCGCAACCAGTCGGCCGTGCCGCTGTCCGCACTGAGTGTGTGTCCGTTCCAGTACCGCCGCGAGGTTGTCGCAGTCCCGGCGCAGCCGGCCCTCCCCGCTGGGCACCGGCGCCCGCATCCGCTGCGGCTGCGGTTCACACACAAAGACGGACCGCAGGGCCACGACCATCTGTTCGGCGGCGGCAAGGACCCGTAACTGTCCCTCGGTCGTGCCAGCGACCCTCAGCGGCAGCAGCGCCGTGCCGAGCAGGTCGTCCGGCAGCGGCGCCCGGGTCACCGGGACGGTGCCGGCCGTGTGCCAGGCCGCCTGGACCGTCGAGCCCCTGGGGTCGCGCAGCGCGGTGGTCAGTAGCGTCTCACCGCCGCCGGTCAGCCGTTCGCCGACGATCCGCAGGGCGGGCTCGGCCTGCACGGCAACGTCGAGCCGGACCGGTCCTGCCGGGCCGGTCACCGTGCAGCCGATCCGGAAGCCACGACGGCCCTGGGCGTCGGGACCGGCCCGTTCGGGCACGTGCGCCGCCGGATCCGGGAACACCTCGTCGAGCGGGTCGCCCGCGCCCAGCCGGGCCAGCGCCTCGTACGCCCGCAGCGCGCTGGACTTGCCACTGCCACCGGCCCCGGTGAACAGCGTGAGCGGGCCCACCGGGAGGACGGCGCCACGGTGCGAGGCGAAGGCGGAGAGCCGCAGTTCGGTGACGACGGGGCCGGCGGAACGGGCCGCCCCGGTTCGGGGAGGCTCGGTTCGGACAGCCTCGGTTCGGACTTCTCGGGCGGTTGATGCCCCTGGGGTCGCCCACGGGTTTTCCGGGCAGCGTGCAGTCATGAGCGGACCGTACGCACGCCGTCGACCGGCGAACCGTTCCGCCCGCACGACCTTCCTACGATCGGGGGATGCCCGCTGCCGTGACTCCCTCGACCTCTATGCCGACCGGCGACAGAAGAAACACGTTCCGGTCGACGCGGTGCATTCCGCTGCCGAGCCCGAAGACCACACCGCTGGTGAAGTCCAGGATCCGCTTGGCCACATCGGTCTCGGCGCTGGTCAGATCGAGCAGCACGGGAATCTGTGCGACCAGATACTCGGCCACCTCGCGCGCGTCCGCGAAGACCTGCACGCGCAGCACGACCATGCGGCGCTGTTCGGCGGTCTCGTGGTCGTCGGGGACCTCGCGGTGGTCGACCCGCGACGGCCATTCGTTGCGGCTGCGCAGCGGTACGACCTGGGCCAGACCTTCCCACTGCTCGTCCGTGACGTCATACCTGTCGTACCTGCTCACCGGACCACCCCGTCTGTGCTGCGGTCGGCGTTGTGCCGGCTGCGCTCGCTGTTCATCCGGCAATTCTCCCGCCCCTCACCCGTTCGGCGTACCACCGACACGGGTCAGCGGCTGATCGACACCGCCCGCGGTGCCGAAAGCGCCGCGTCGCCGGTCCCGTCGAGCGGGAGGACAATCCGAGTGTCACCCTTCGAGGTCTGCCGCCCCACGGGACTGCTCCACTTCTCGAGCGACGACGGCGACATCGGTCATCACCTGAAGCACACTGGGCAGCTCGGAGCCGTCGAGCTGCCGGTACTCGCTGCCGATCGTCACCACGAGGCGTTCGGCCAGGCCGAGTTCGGGGTGGCGTCCCTCGGCGATCACCCGGCGGGCCGCCTCCAGGGCGGGCACCCCGGCCGCGTGCAGTGCGTGGGCACGTTCCCTTACGTACTCGAGGTAGCCGATGTGTGCGCGCACGCCGGCCGGGTCGAGGACCGGACCGTGGCCCGGGACGATGGTCTCGGCGCCGGTGGCCAGTACCTGTTCACAGGCGGCGATCACCTGGGAGAGGGGGCCCGCCCAGTGCACCGGGTGGTCGCCCGGCTGCTCCGGGGTGGAGGCGAAGATGACGTCGCCGCTGAACACGGTGCGCTGAGCGGGCAGGTGCACGATGAGGTCGCCCGTGGTGTGGGCGGGGGGCAGGGCCGTCACCTGGACTGGGTACTCCCCCAGGGTCAGTTCGAGCTCGCCGGTGAAGTACGTGGTCGGCTGCACGGGTTCGGTCCGTGACCAGTCGAACGGGCCGAAGTGGCGCTTGAGGTACTCACCCAGCGCGGTGGCCGGATCGCTGCCCTGGACGAGGGCGTGCTGCTGCTTCGGGGTGGGTTCGTAGTGAATGTGTTCCCGGGCCTCACGGGTCGCGATGATCTCCGCGTCCGGAAGTACGCCCGCGCCCCAGAAATGGTCCCCGTTGGCGTGGGTGACGATGACCCGGTCGATGGCGGCGCCGTCGGGCAGCCGCTTCGTGGACTCCGCCAGGAACTGGCCGGCGAGCACGGGATCGTACGGGGTGTCGATCCAGATCGCGCCACGCGATGACGTCAGGAGACCGCAGTTCGCGAGGCCCCAGCCCCGTTTCGGCGGGAGCCATGCGTAGAGGTCCCGGCCCAGCTCGACGAAGTCTCCGCCCGTGATCGACATGGACGCGATTATGCCGACCGTGATCCGGCAACGCGTTCGAACTCGGCCACCGAGGGATCTGTTTGGCGCAAACCCACCGCCCGCTCGCACCGATTGCGGTGCGACGGTGACGGTACGAGACCGGGCACCCACATCCTCGTACGACACCTTCCGGACGTTCGGCTTCATTTCCCCCAACGGTGTCACGCTGCGCGGCCGTGGCCGATCGGGCGGCCGCCAAACAGCAATGCGCCGATTACCCATCGAGCATGGCCGAAAACAGACACAGAGAAACTTCCGGCGACGGCGCCGGGCGCGCTGTCACCGAAGGCCCCGAAGCACCGTGGCCCAGTGCCGTGACCGGCGATGTCTGCCCCACGAGGAGCGTCGTCCGGTGCATGCGGGCGTGCCGGGCGGCGCGACGGGGCTGAACTTGCCAGGAGTGGCACTGGGGCGAGCGAGGTACACAGTGTGCGAGTGAAACCCGTCGGACAGGGCCGAAGCCCTGTCCGGCACTTCCCGGTCAGATTCCGCCCTAGGGCCTGTTCTGAGTTCCCCGTCGTCCGCGCGAAGCGCGGGCGCAGCGGCGGTCGGTGCGTGCGATCGGCGTGCGGTGTCGCAGGTCATGTG
>NZ_JBITER010000042.1:0-55162 GCF_044455345.1 Streptomyces sp. NPDC051286
GTATCCGGTACCTCCCGCGGACTCCGTCCCGCACCGCGACGGGCAGCGCGAGGGCGACGGGCCGCACGGCCATCGGAGTCGCAGCGGCGCCACCCACACCCACGGCGTGCCCCCCCCCCCCCCCCCCCCCCCCCCCCCCCCAACACCCCCCCCCCCCCCCCCCCCCCCCCCCACCCCCCCCCGCCGCCCCCACCCCCCCCCCCCCCCCCGGGGCGCCCCCCCCCCCCCGGGCCCCCCCCCCCGCCCTCGGCCAGGACGACACCACCGCGCTGAGCCCCGCGGAGCGGTCCCTCCTCCAGGAGTGGCTCAACCGGCTGGCCGACGGGGCCGACGGGGTCGGCTGACCGGGCGTGTGGCCGGCCGTCGCACCGGCACGGAAGGTCAGCCGCTGTGGCACACACCACACGGCCACACCCCGCCCGGCGCGGCGGACCATCGCAGTGCCGAGGCGCTGCTGAGTGTGCCGGTCGCCTCGGCGGCCACATAGGCGGCCTCCGCCAGCCGGCGATCAGGGCCGCTGGAGTCAGGGCCGTGCCGGGCGCGTGGCCGGTCAGATCAGTCCGCGGGCGGCTGCCCGGACGCCCGCCTGAAAGCGTGTGTCGGCGCCCAGCTTGGCCAGGACGGCGGCGACGCGCCGCGTGCCATCCGTGCTCCGCGGCGAGCTTCCGCGTGACGGCGATCCCGTGGGACAGGCCGTCCAGGTCGCCGGAGCGCACCGTGAGGTCGGCGAGGCGGCCCCGGCCCACGGCCACCGGATCCACCGCCACCGCCCACAGATCGGCCCCGTCGCTCAGGCGGAAACCGGCCTCGCGCACCGCGCTGACTACCGCCACGTGCGGCAGCCGCGCCACCCGCCCGGCCGTCCCCGCGCCGATCTCGGCGAAGTCGACCGCGCTGATCCGCAGATCCGTCGGCATCGCCGCCACGGCCTCCCGCCCCGCCGTGGCGCTCAGCGAGGACAGCGCCACGGTGATCGCGCTGACGAGCGCCACGCACACGGTGACGGCACCGGCGGTCGCGGTGGTGCGCCGGGGATTGCGGCGGGCGTTGGCCAACGCCAAGGTGCCGCGCGTCCCGGCCAGCCGCCGCATCGGCGCCCGCAGCACGTGGGTGACGGCCCGGGCGAACTGCGGAGTGAGCAGGATCAGCCCGGCCAGCAGCACCGGCGTGGCCAGGGACAGGACCGCGAGATCCCCCTCGCCGGCGGCCCTCTGGTTCGCGGCCGCCCTGGCGGCCGTGCTCGGCCTGTACCTCCGGTTGCTCGACCGGTACCGGGCGCAGGAGCACCGGGCCGGGCTTCAGGCGCAGCGCCTGGACCACGCGCGGGAACTGCACGACTTCGTCGGCCACCATGTGACCGCGATCATCGCCCAGTCCAAGGCCGTACGCTTCGCCACGGCGGCCGGCTGCCCGCCGTCGACCCAGGAACTGGACGGCATGTTCGCGGCCATCGAGGAGGCCGGGTCACAGGCGATGCAGTCGATGCGGAGCATGGTGGCGGTCCTGCGCAGCCCCGGCGCCGCGACGGCGCCCGGCGGCGAACTCGCCGACCTGCGCACCCTGACACAGCGGTTCGCGCGGACCGGACCGGCCACGACCCTCGCCCTCGACCCCCGTCTCGCCGCCGGCGGCCTGCCGCCCGGCATCGCCACCACCGTGCACCAGATCGTCCGCGAGTCGCTGACCAACGTCCGCAAGCATGCGCGCCGCGCCAAGGCGGTCACCGTCGACGTACGCCTGGACGGCGACACCGCCCGCCCGGCCGTTCTGGTGTCGGTGACCGACGAGGGACCGGGCACCGCCGGACACACCGCCGAACCCGCCGACCTCGGCGACGGCCCACGCTCCGGCTACGGCCTGGTCGGGCTGTCGGAGCGCGCGGCCATGGTCGGCGGCACCGTCACCGCGGGCGCGCAGGCAGGTGTGGGCTGGATCGTCGAGGCACGTATCCCGCTTCCAGGTCCGCTCCCCGAACCGCCTCTTGGACCCGGGGAAGACCGGACGAATGCCACCCTGGACGCATGACGATCAGCATTCTCATCGCCGATGACCAGCCGATGATCCGTTCGGCCCATGGCATGATCCTCGGCTCCCAGCCCGACATGGAGATCGTCGCCTCGGTGGCCGACGGCGCGACCGCGGTACGGGAGGCCAGGCGGCTGCGTCCGGACGTGTGCCTGCTCGACGTCAGGATGCCCGGCCTCGACGGCCTGGAGGCGACCCGGCTGCTGGCGGGCCCGGAGGCGGCCGACCCGCTGAGGGTTCTCATCGCCACCACCTTCGACCTGGACGACTACGTGTACCGAGCGCTGCGCCACGGGGCATGTGGCTTCCTCCTCAAGGACGGTTCCCCCGCGCTGCTCATCGAGGCCGTGCGGGCCGTGGCCGCCGACAACGCCCTCATCTCCCCGGCGGTCACGGTCCGCCTGCTGAGGTACCTGACCGACGCCGCATCCGAGGCCGCCTCCGGAAAGCCGGCCGGCCGCTCCCGGTATTCGGCCGGTATGCCGGAACTCCCTCTCACTGCACGTGAGTTGGATGTCGTACGGCTGGTCGCCCGCGGCCGTACCAACGAGGAGCTGGCGGCTGAACTGCACATCACGCTCGCCACCGTCAAGACACATCTCGGCAGCGTGCAGCGCAAGCTCGCGGCGCGTAACCGCGTCGAGATCGCCGCCTGGGCCTGGGAGAACGGCATCTGCACGGGCAGGGAGACACCGGGCGACGGCTGACCGGGCGGCGGGGACCGCTGGCCCCCGTGCTCGAGGAGGGCTACTGGTACTTCTTCTATTTCCTCACCGAGCGCGGGCGGAAGGGACTCCAGCGAAACCGGGAGGACCTGGCCCGCGTCGTCTGGCGTCGCAATTCGCCCGAATGGCGGTTCACCGAGGCCGAGTTCGCGCAGGCGGCGGAGTTGTGGGCCAACCCCGACTATGTCGACGTGGTGATCCACAGCTACCGGCACCGCCTGGCCGCCACTCCCGGTGCCCCCCGGTACGCCGGACTGGAGCGGAGGCTGCTGGACCAGCCGAAGATCATTATCCGCGCGGTCACTCTGGACGGGCAGGCCGACGGCGTCATCCCGCCGACCGACGGACGCGGGTACGCCGCTCACTTCTCGGGCCCCTGGGCACACCACGTCGTCCCGGGCGCCGGACACAACCTCCCCCAGGCGAAACCCGCGGTGTTCACCGCCGCGATCCTCGAAGTCGACGCCATGGGATGACTGCCGACTGGATCATCCCTGCCTTCGGCTCGTGCCGCTCTTCGACCCTTCCGACCTGCTGAATCGCAGCCACCGAGACGCCCTGCGTGTCGCTATGGCTGCTTCTGCGGCCCGCCGGCTCGGCGAGCACCGGGAGGCGATTGTTATGTGCGAGCAGGCACTCCCCGTTGTGCAGGCTCCCGCGCCCCGGGTCGAACGCCTGCCGGGTAGGTCTACGTCCTGGTCATCGGAGAGGAGTTGGCCGCTGGTTACGTTCACAACCCGGGCAGCCGCTACGGTGCAGTTGTGACGATCAACAGGGACACGGCATCCGGGACAGCGCTGTTGATCGCGGCAGCCCCGGCCGGTAAGGGCTGTCTCATCGATGCAACCAGCGTCCTGCCCACGCTCGCGGCCGTCCCGCCGAGCATCCTGACCGGCACGACGGCAGCCACCATCGTTGAACTCACCGACCCGGCCGACCCGCAGACCGTCCTCACCCGCATCCGCGCCGCAGCCGCCGCACCCGGCCCGCTCTCCCTCTACATCACCGGACAACTCCACCTCGACCACAAGCAGCGCCTGATCCACCTCGCACTCGCCCGGACCACGCCAACCACCCTGCGCTACACCGCACTGCCCTGGCACTGGCTGGCCGGCGAGCTCAAACTGCGCCGACCGGGCACCACCACCGTCGTCACCGACGTGGTCGCCGCCCCAGATGCCTGGCAGCAGCTGCGCACCCAGGGCCTCGCTCTCGGCCATGGGATCCGCGTATACGGCCGGATCACCCCGCCGCCGCCCCGCCGTCGAATCGCAGAACCGGCCTACTTGAAGACCCTCGCCGCCGCCTGGCGCAGTGGCATCAACCCGCCACTCGCTCAGCTCCACGAACAGGCCGCCGCCCAGGCCGGCCCCGACGACGCGCTGTTCCTGGCCGTCGACCACACAACCGTCCCCACCCCTGCGGCATCGGCTGTGCCAGTACCGAACCGGCCGCACCGGGAGCCTGCACCTGTTCCGACGGCGCCTGCTCCGGTATCGGAAAGCACCGGGGCGGCCGTTGAGGACCCGCTGCCTGCGATCTTTGCCGCCGCCCACGCCGGGCGGCACAGCGAGGCCGCGTCGCTGGCAGCCATGTGGGAGGGGTGGGCTCTGCGCACCTACGGCGCGGGCTCCGTGCAGACCACTCACTGGATCGAGGTCCGGGCCGACCTCGCCCGTCTGGCCGATGATCCGGCACGCAGCTGCGAATTGTGGATGGCTGCCGCCAACGCCCGCCTCGCCCGGCAACAGCCCCCGGACGACCCCGCCGTAGAAGGCGCCGTGGACCGCGCCCACCACCAATGGCAGGAACTTCGCGACCCACAGAAGGCCCGCAAACTCGGCCCGCCCCTGGTCTCACTACGCCGCCACGTACCCGGCCGACGCCCCGGAGCGGTCGAAGCCGCCCACCGCCGACTGGAACTGCTGCACACCATGCCCCCGGCGGAGACCCAACGTACGGCAGCATCCTGACCAGCAACAGCGCCGTCCCTCACACGCCCGGGGCGAACGCCCTTTACGTCCCGAACGAGGTCGGCGGCCGGCCCGCGGCGTTGACGAATCAGGCGTTGAGGTCCAGCACGCGGACCGGCTCGCCTTCCCACCGCTTCGGAGCGGTGGTGGCGATGATCGCTCCGTCGGGGCGGTCCGCGGTGGGCTGGGCGGCGTACTGACTGTGGGCCGCCGCCCATGTCTCCTGCCGGGCGACAGCCAGGGCTGCGGCCAGATCCAGGTCCAGGACAGTGATACCGGGCAGAGCGGCCAGATGTTCCGCCGTGCCGGGCCTTGCGCGATCGGCTTCGACGAGCGCGCACGCCGGGGCGTAGAGGAACCAGCCGGGTTCGGCGTGGGCCCGGTGGATGAGTCGTGAGGCGAGGACGTTGCCCTGGCCGGCGGCGGCCATCGCGGTGTCGTCCAGGACGATGTGCATGGCGTCACTCACCGGGCCGTCACCCGGGCCAGGCGGCGGTCCAGCTCGCTGTCCAGGTCGTCCTGTTCGGACGGGGTGGGGGCGTAGCCGTTCCAGTCCTTCAGCGCGGTACGGGCCTTCTCCGCCCGTTCGGCCCGTTCGGCTGGGGTGAGCATGGTCTCGGCCAGGCGCGCGAGATAGGCACGCAGCGACAGGCCCTCGGCAGCCGCGATCGCGGCCAGCCGGTCCTTGGCTTCCTCGGGGATACGGATATTGGCATCTGACATCGTCGTACTCCTTCCCATTCCCTCAGGATACGGGTACGGGTACGTACCCGTCATCTACGGGGTCGCCACCGCCTACCGGCTGCCCGTCGCGGGTGGCAGTACCTGACGGCCGCGATTTGTTCCGCAGTGCCGGCAGGCGGCGTGGGGTGGGGGCGGCCGGTCGCAGTCCGAGTTGGCAGATTTTGCGAGGAGCGGAGCAGCCGCCTTCCCGTGGGCTTGGCGGAAACATGTCCGCGCGAGGGGCTTCTTGTGCGCGGCGTCGGAGCCGTTCTGGACGGCCCCGTTCACCGGGCTGGGCCCTCGTCGGTTCGGCAAGCTGATCACCGCGCTGCGGCGTGGGGGTACGGACTTGGTGCGCAAGGGCCGACTGTGGAGCCCCAGAGTAATTCGCTGGACCAAGATCTCTTTCGTGGTAAATTACCGGCATGCTTATCGAGGTTGACAGACCGTAGCCGCCGGGCGTCGATGACACTATCGGCCCGTGCCATTGACTCCGGTCCGCTGTATCCCGGATGTGTATGACGCGCACGATTACACACTTCCGCGTTTGAATGTGCATGCCCTGGCACACCTTTGGCCAGCGCGCTCACATTCCTTTTTGCCTCCTGCCGGAGTACCCCGAATCAGCCTCCCCTCGTGGCGCGTTCACCGCATGCGCTGACTCCTTCGGCGACGTCGAAATTTTGTTCAAGCCGTGATTCCTCCGGTCCGGAATCGGACCGCCATGGCTGACGTCGTTCGAGGAATGCAATGTGCAGTCAGTCCTGTGCGATTCCGTCCTGCGTTCCCGTCGTCATGCGTCGGACGGCGCCCGTTCCTTTCGAGGCCTGCCTCTCGTCAGCGCGATGCCATGGCCCGCCGGGAGAGAGATCACGTGGAAGATTGTGAGCATCACCTCATGACGAACCAGCACCATGCGAACACATCAAGCGACCGGGCTCGACAGTCCCGCGTCGCCCTCGCCAACCCTCCCCCCGGTACCCGACTCGCGCGCATCCGGGAGCATCTCGAATCGATGGGCGCGCCCGATTTCCGCTACCGGCAGTTCGTGAGTGCCCTTCGCCGCGCGGAAGCCGAGACCTTCGACACTGTTCGCGAGTTGCCCGCCGAACTCAGGGCGGGACTCACCGAGAAGTTCGGGCCGCGCATACTTCCCATCGCGCCGGTTTCCCGCCAAGCAGAGAAGCAGGTCGAAAAGGTCGTCTTCGAGTCGGACCCGGGAATCCGTTTCGAGACCGTTCTCTCCCGCTACAGGGCCGGATGGTCCTCGATCTGTGTGTCGTCCCAGGCCGGATGCGGACTGGGCTGCACTTTCTGCGCCACGGCCGCCGTCGGCCTCGCCAGGAACCTGACGGCCGACGAGATCTACGCACAGGTCGTACATCCAAGCTGGCGACTGCACGACAAGGGCCTGCCGGAGAGCGTAGCGTTCATGGGCATGGGCGAGGCACTGGCCAACCCACATGTGTTCGATGCACTGCGCCTGCTTTCGGGAACTGGTTACGGGGAACTGTCGCAACGCCGCATCACCGTTTCCACTGTGGGTTTCGCGCCCAATCTGTCCAGGCTCACCAAGGAATACCCGCAGGTCACGATCACGCTGTCCGTGCACTCACCGTTCAGGGACGAACGTGCACGACTGATTCCGCTGGAGAAGAGATTCCCTCTCACCGAGAACCTGGCGATTCTGGATGAGCACGCGGGTACGGCACGCCGCAAGATCTACCTTGCGTATCTGCTGATCGCGGGTGTCAACGACACCGACGAGCACTTGCATCAGCTTGCCCGACTCGTGGCGTCGCGATCCCGGCCGGAACTTTTCCATGTGAGCGTGATCCGGTACAACCAGGCCCTGGGCGCAGATCCCGCCTACCAGGCGCCCTCGAAGACACATGTCAGTCAGTTCGTCGCAGGCTTGCGCGAACGTGGCATCCACGCCACCAGACGACGCCAGCTCGGCGCGTCCATCGATGCCGCCTGCGGCCAACTGCACGCCCGCTACGCCGCCTCCGCCCCTCCCGGCGACCCTCTCGCCGGTCTTCCGCCAATGAGTCCCGCCGAGGACCGACTGCTGCAGATCGGGCGGCCGTGCCGGTCAGAGTCTCGTCGGACGGCAACCGGCTGAAGCGCCGAACGGGGCTTCAGCACGACGACCGGAGGCGCGCGCCTGCGTCCCGGCCTCGGCCGTCCGCATCATGCACAGCACCACGGCCGTCGTTGGTCCATGCCCCACCCCGGCACCGTGAATACCCGCCCCACAGTCCTGGAGGACGTATGAACAACCATCGTGACCGAGGTCAGCGCACAGTCCCGCCCGTGCCCTTCGACCCGGAACTGAACCCCATCCTGGAGAAACTGGGAACCCCGCACGAGAACGCACCGGTGTCGGCCGACGACATCCCCCGGTGGCGTGCGCAACTCGCAACGGCAGACCCTTCACTCGATCAGCTGCGCGACCATGGCAGGTTCGAGGTCCAAAAGTTCCTCGCGCCCGGTCCGGACGGAGCACCAGACGTCTCACTCGTCGTCGCACGCCCCACCGGCCTGCGCCAACAGGCGCCAGTTGTCTACCACATGCACGGCGGAGGCATGATCGGCGGATCCAACCTCACCGGCATGCAGACGATCCTTCAAGAGTGGGCTGAGCCCCTCGAACTGGCCGTCGTATCTGTCGACTATCGGCTGGCACCTGAACACCCATACCCAGCGGCGATCGAGGACTGCTATGCCGGGTTGGTGTGGCTCGCCCGACACGCCGGGACACTCGGCGTGGACCTCCAACGTGTCATCACCGTCGGCGGCAGCGCCGGCGGGGGCCTCACTGCTGCCTTGGCCCTCATGACCCGTGACCGGAAGGGTCCCGGAATCCTTGGCCAGTTGCTGATGTGTCCCATGCTCGATGACCGCAACAACAGTTCCTCGGCACACCAGATGACCGGCCTGGGCGTGTGGGACCGCCCCGCCAACGACCTCGGCTGGACCGCTCTTCTCGGCAAGGACAGGGAAAGCTCGCAGGTCTCGTGCTACGCCGCGGCCGCCCGCGCAGCGGACCTGTCCCAGTTGCCGCCCGCCTATATCGACGTCGGTGCTGCAGAAACGTTTCGCGACGAATGCATCCAGTACGCGACGCGCATCTGGCAGGCCGGCGGAGACGCTGAACTGCACGTCTGGTCAGGTGGGTTCCACGGCTTCGACGAGCTGGCGCCACACACCGAAGTGTCCCGAGACGCCCGTCGAACCCGCTTCCGTTGGCTCTGCCGTCTGCTGAGCCGCGAGGTCCGCCAGGCGTCTTGACCGGCCCCTCCGCAGCCGCTGCGAGGCGTCAACTGCTCTCCGGCGACAACGGCCGGGCGATTGTGCCGATCGCGGGATACATGCATGTGACGTCCACCGGCGACGCGCACACGTGTCTCACATTGGGGGGGACCGGTTGGCGAAAGGTCGAGGTCAACAGACAGGTGGCTGACCAGCCGTCTGATACGTGTGAAATCAGGTAGGGTTGGGTACGAGATGCCCTAGGTGTGCGCTTAGGGATACTTCGCATCGTTGTGGTGTTTGCCGGCCTGGGTGGCTGATTGGTGTGCTACGTACAACAGTGCCGCGAATGTGACAGCGAATCGTTCGACATTCCTACTTCATGACGGACAGAAGGAGTCTTCGATGACAGAGAACGAGCGCTCGGGTCGGCTCGGCACCGATCGTCGCCGTTTCCTGGGTTTCGCGGCGGCTGGTGTCGTCGCCAGTCAGGTTGGCATGTTCGGCCAGGCTCAGGCAGCCACTGCCGATCAGGCGGCGTCGACGGGTGCCGGTACCGCGGCCGGGTGGGCGCCGCGGCCCGGCTCGGGCATCCGTCCTTTCCGTATCAAGGTCCAGCAGAAGGAGCTCAACGAGCTACGTCGGCGCATCCGGGAGACCCGCTGGCCGGACCGGGAGACCGTCAGGGATCGGTCTCAGGGCGCGCAACTGGCCAAGATGCGGCCGTTGGTGGACTACTGGGGTACCAAGTACAACTGGCGCAGCCTTGAGACGCGCCTCAATGCCCTGCCGCAGTACATCACGGAGATCGACGGGCTGGACATTCAGTTCGCGCACATCCGTTCCCCGCACGCCGACGCCATGCCGATGCTGATGACGCACGGCTGGCCCGGGTCGATCGTCGAGTTGCTGAAGATCATCGATCCGCTGACCAACCCCACGGCACACGGCGGGCGCGCCTCGGACGCCTTCCACCTGGTGCTGCCGACCTTGCCCGGCTACGGCTTCTCGGGCAACCCGACCAAGGGCGGGTGGAATGCCGCCCGCACGGCGCGCGCGTTCCATGAGTTGATGCTGCGGCTCGGCTACCCGGAGTACGTTTCCCAGGGCGGCGACTGGGGTGCGATCATCTCGGAGGTGCTGGCGGTCCAGCAGCCGAAGGGGCTGCTGGGGATCCATGTCAACATGCCCGGTACCGTGCCGGACGACATCCTGCGGCATCTGCGCAACTTCGATCCGGCCCCGGCGAACCTGTCGGCGGATGAGACGAAGGCTTACGACCGGCTGCTTCACTTCTACCGCGACGGCTTCGGGTACGCGGCGATGATGAACCAGAGCCCGCAGACGATCGGCTACGCCCTGGCGGACTCCCCGGTAGCCATGGCGGCGTACTACTACGACAAGATCGCGGAGTGGACGGACTCCGACGGAGAGCCTGAGAAGCTCTTCACGTACGACGAGATGCTCGACGCCATCTCGCTGTACTGGCTGACCAACACCGGGGCGTCGTCATCGCGGCTGTACTGGGAAGGCGCACAGGCCGGCGGCGGACCGTTCAACGCCGTTCCCATTCCGAAGCTTCCGGTCGCGGTGACGGTCTTCCCCGGCGAGATCTACCCCGCGCCGCGTAGCTGGGGTGAGCAGACCTTCGGCAACATCATCCACTGGAACGAGGTGGACAAGGGCGGTCACTTCGCCGCCTGGGAACAGCCGAATATCCTGACCGACGAACTGCGCACCGCGTTCCGAGTGCTGCGGTAGGACGGCACGGGTGTCTGGGGCTGCGAGCACATCGCCGCCCCGCACTCGGTCCCCGGCCGTACGCGACTTGTCCTGGCGGGAGAACCCATCGAGCTCCTCGGTCCCGCCGGACAGCACCCCGCGCAGGCCCGCGACCACCCGGACGACCGCCTCAGTGACCCGGCGGTCTGGGTGCTGAACGCGGCGGTTCACTGCGCTCTTTCCTAACCGAGCCAGACGAGCACAGCGATGCGGATCTCCCGGATGTCACGGAGAATGAGGTACTCGATGATGACCGGTTCGCCGGGGATTTCGAGGGAGTGGCGCACGCCGATGTCGTCCATTGGACCGCCAGGCGGTTTCCGTCCGAGGTCGATAGCACCGCCGACCTCGATGGCGAGCGCCCGCAAGAAGTTCGCGGTCATCTTTGCCAGATCGGGCGGCATGTCCATAACGGCCTGTGCGGGGATCTCCGCGGTGCGGACCGTCCAACTCACTGGGAGCCTTCGACCCGTGCGATCAGGGCGTCGACGGAGACAAGACCACGGCCGGTCGTAGCGTCGGCCCGTCCCCGCGCCGCGCCGGGAGCTCGGTTGAGCATCGCCGTCTTCCACCAGAGGTGCATCACGTCGGGAACAGCGGCCGCATCGGCCGCCAGGACCTTCCGGTAGAACTGGGCACGCTCCTCGCCGCTCAGTGAGTCGCCGATGGCGTTGATGGTGAGCGGGATCGCCGGAATCCTGCCGCTCACCGGGTGATCGGGCTGAGCAGTCACTGCCACTCTCCTTCGCTGTCGTATCCCCAGTGTCCTACGTCCTGGCGCCGGATGGGGCGAAGTCCCTGGACCTACTAGCGATGAGGCCGCTCCAGGCGGTGCCGCCCGTGCGGGGCAAGCGCGGCCGGCCCCGAAGCCGGCCCGACGTCGTACTCGGCGACCGCGGGTACGACCACGACAAGTACCGCCGGCTCGTCCGCGCACTCGGTGTGAAACCGCTGATTGCCCGCAGGGGCACGGAACACGGCTCCGGACTCGGTACCCAACGCTGGTTCGTCGAACGCGCGTTCGCCCACCTGCACTGGCTCCGCCGCCTGCGGATCCGCTGGGAGATCCGCGACGAGATCCACGAAGCCTTCCTGAAACTCGCGTGCTCACTGATCTGCTGGCGCCGCCTGTCACGGCAGACGGCCTGAGGGACCTTCGCCCTCTCGCTCCAGCCATTCCCTGACTGAAGGAGAACGGTCCAGCAGTTCGCTGGCCCGCATGCCGTCGTCGCGCGAGGTCACCCTCGGCAGCGGGGTGAAGTCGTCGGGAAGCACGTCCAGCAGGCTCATCACCCGGTCTCCCGTACGCAGGGTGATCAACAGCTCGCACCGCAGCTGACGCGGAACATCCGGGCGATGGGACAAGCTGTTCCACAGGGCCGGCCACAGGGAGTGGGTTCCGTCAGGTGCCGCATTCGCCACCACCCAGGCTGGGTCCAGCCGCTGGTTGAGGCTGAGCTCACACGCCCGTTCCTCCAGCCTGAGCAGCGAGGCCGTGTCGATGACCTTCACTTCACGAGGCAGCGGCTGATCCGAGTTCATCGCCCCATGCTGCCCGACGGCATCCCTCGACAGGGCCGGGGAGTGTCTAATCAACGGCCCTGTCTCGCTTTCGGTGGTGACGGAGAGTCGTGAGGGGTCGTTGACATTCGCGTGAAGGATGTCTATGAGCTCGTGCAAACGGTGTTCTCGGGCCTGTCCCCGCTGGTCATCGAGGATGTGGTCGACGAAGGTGAGCGGATCGTGGTGCGGGCACGGACTCCGCGGGACACTGCGGTCTGCCCGGTGTGCGGGGCCTCGTCGGAACGCGTGCACGGCTATCACCGGCGGACAGTGACCGACGTGCCGGTCGATGAACGACGAGTGGTGGCCCGTGTGCGGGTGCGGCGCCTGGTGTGCCCCACACTCGGCTGCCGCCACACCTTCCGCGAGCAGGTGCCCGGAGTGCTGGACCGATACCAGCGGCGAACCGTCCGCCTGACCAGGCAAGTCAAGGCCGTGGTCAAGGAGTTAGCGGGCCGAGCCGGGGCGCGTTTGCTGACGATACTCGCGGTGAGCCTGTCGCGTCACACGGCTCTGCGCACGCTGCTGCGCATCCCGCTGCCCGTCGGGCGGGTGCCCTGTGTGATCGGCGTCGATGATTTCGCTCTGCGCCGACGGCACCGCTATGCCACCGTGATCATCAACGCCGAGACCCATGAGCGGATCGAGGTGCTGCCCGACCGCACGGCCGACACCCTGGAGGCGTGGCTGCGCGAGCATCCGGGCGTCGAGGTCGTGTGCCGTGACGGCTCCGCCACCTACGCCGAGGCCATCCGTCGCGCTCTGCCTGACGCGGTCCAGGTCGCTGATCGCTGGCATGTGTGGCACAACCTGTGCGAAGCCGCCCTGAGCGAGGTCAAGGCGCACAGCAGCTGCTGGGCCACCGTCCTGGACGCGCCCATCTACGACGGGCCCCGCGCCCAGACCACCCTTCAACGCTGGCACCAGGTCCACGGCCTGCTCGACCAGGGCGTGGGCCTGCTCGAATGCGCCCGCCGCCTGCAACTGGCCCTGAACACCGTCAAGCGCTACGCACGCGCCGACCGGCCCGAGCGCATGCTCCGCGTCCCCAAGTACCGCGCCAGGCTCGTCGATCCCTACCGCGAACACCTGCGCAAACGCCGGGCCGACGATCCCGGCGTCCCCGTCAAGCACCTCTTCGAAGAGATCAAGGCCCTCGGCTTCACGGGCTGCCTCAACCTCCTGCACAAATACATCAACCAAGGCCGCGCGGATGCCTTCCGCAGCCACATCTCCTGGCAGCCAGGTTGCAGAGCGATTCAGCAGGTCTGCGACATCACCCTCGCGTCACAAGAGTGATGTCGCAGACCTGCCAGCCCTCACTGCGCGGGGCCTGCTGAACTGATCACGCAACGACAGGCCCTTCACGGGACGGAATTCATGGCCTCGACAAACACCACCACTTACCACTCTGACGGAGTCGGCTTACCGACTCGATCTCCCCTGATCGGGTGGCTGGCCGTGAGTTCGATCATGCTGGGAATCTTCTCAATCGTCACGACCGAGATCTTGCCGATCGGCCTGCTCACTACGATTGGCTCCAGCTTCGCCATCTCCGACGGGATGGCCGGGCTGATGATGACCATGCCCGGGCTTCTCGCGGCCGTCTCCGCACCCGTGGTCACCGTGGCGACCGCACACATCGACCGCCGTCTGATGCTGTGCGTGTTCATGCTCCTGCTGGCCATGGCGAACTTCCTGGCCGCCACGGCACCCGACTACTGGCTGGTCCTGGTCTCCCGTGTCATCGTCGGCATCGTCATCGGGGGCTTCTGGTCGATCGGTGCCGGATTGGCCGAGCGTCTGGTGCCCGCGGCGTCGGTCGGCCGTGCCACGTCGGTGGTCTTCTCCGCAGTACCGCTGGGCTCCGTGCTCGGTGTACCGGCCGGCACGTTCATCGGGGACCTGGCCGGCTGGCGCACGGCTTTCGTCGTCATGGGTGCCCTCACCGTCGGTGTACTGACCATGCTGCTCCTGGTCATGCCGCCGCTGCCGCCCAACCGGACGACCCGTCTGAGTGTGCTGCGCGGCATGTTCAAGAGCGTCAACACGCGTTTCGCCCTGCTGCTGACCTTTTTGGCCGTGCTGGCGCACTTCGGGACCTACACCTACGTCACTCCGTTCCTAGAGCACGTCACCCATGCCGGCTCGCAACTGATCACCGTCTTCCTGTTGGTCTATGGTGCCGCAGGAGTCGTCGGCAACTTCCTGGGCGGAGCGGTGGTCACCCGCTACCCCCGAGCCACCTTCGCTCTCGCCGCCGGCGTGATCGCAACCGTCACCTTGCTGCTGCCAGTACTGGGGCGCTGGCAGATCTGCGCCGTCGCCCTGCTGATCGTCTGGGGCGTTGCCTATGGCGCCGTCCCCATCTCCTCCCAGACGTGGTTCGCCAAGGCAACCCCCCACGCGCCCGAGGCAGCGTCGGTGCTGTTCACCGCCTCCTTCCAGGCAACGATCTCGCTCGGCGCGCTGGCCGGTGGTGTCATCGTGGACCGGACCTCCCCGTCCACGGTCATGACGTTCGGCGGCCTTGTCGCCGCACTCATGGTCGTGGCCGCATGGGCGCACTTCGCCCGCCGTCTGACATGGCCGGACAACACCTGACAGCTCGCAGAAACCTCGGACGCTTGTTCCAACGGCGGCGGGACTGTAAAACGTTCGTAACGTTTTACAGTCCCCCGCTCACCCGAAGTGCGTCGTGGTCTTGCTGACCCATTGGGACAGTGTGATCTGCATGGGCAGGGCCGCCCTGTCCGGCCTGCGGCGACGGGGCGACGCGTGGCTGCATTCGGCCCGGGTGACCGCGCACATCCGCTGGTTTTGGCCTCTGCCGCAGGCCAGGGCGTCGCGGAGAAGGGACAGATGTGCCGCCACGGCTGTGAGGCAGCCATGCTCGTCCCGGCATGTGTCGCAGGTTGCCAGGTGAGACCCCACCGCGCTCGCCTCATCGGGTGCGAGAGTCTTGAGCGCGTGTCCGGCCAGCAGTTCACAGAACGTGCGGCATTCCTCGACGGCTGACTCGTCGCCGTACTCCGTGGTCAGGCAGTGGGCTTCGATCATGGCGAAACCTCCGTTCGTGGTCTCACCATCTCCCAGGAACGGCCCCCCGCGCGTCGTCCCCGCGCAGCGATTTACGGCTACCACGACCGCGGTATCCACCGCGCCGGCCTACGGCCGGGGCGGAACACGGAACACCGTGCCAGCGATTTATGCGGGCGCCCGCGGGCGACCCGGTTCGGTCGCCGGACTGACCAGCCCGCACTGGTAGGCGATGACGACGAGCTGGGCACGGTCACGAGCCGCCAGCTTGGTCATGGCCCGGTTGACGTGGGTCTTGGCGGTCAGCGGGCTGACGAACAGGCGATCGGCGATCTGTTCGTTGGACAGGCCCAGTGCAACCAGGCCCGTGACGTCGCGTTCCCGCGGCGTCAAGCGCTCCAGCCGCTCATGCGCGGATGCCTGGCACGGGTCCGGCTGGGCCAGAAACCGAGTGATCAACGCTCGCGTCGCCGCCGGGCACAGCAGCGCCTCGCCGCCCGCGACCGTGCGGACGGCGTCTTCGTTGTCGGCGGCGGAGAGATCCAGGACCACGGGGGCCTGGTCGGCGACGTGCTGCGCCCGGTCCGCGTACCCCACCAATGGCTTCGCCGGCCTTCCGGCTCGCGGGCTGCTGGGAGCACTGGAGAAGGATCTGTACGAGGGAGCCAGGTCACCGGCGCGCCCGGCGGCGGCAGCGCGGACCGTTCCCGGGCCGTGAGGCGATACGCCTTCCACATTTTTTTGGTCATCTGACCTATATTTGGTTTCATGATTGACGAACTCTTCTTTGACGCCGACGGCCCTGTGCTCCTGGTCGGCGGATACGGCACGGTCGGCGCGGAGCTGGCACGGATGGCGGCCCCGTCGTGGCCGCTGGTGCTCACGGGCCGGACCGTGCGGCGCGGACAGCGACTGGCGGACGAGACGGGCGCGGAGCTGCGCACCTGGGACCTGACGGACCCCGCACCGTTCCGTGCGGGGGTCAGCGCGGTTGTCAGCGTCGTCAACGACCCGGACGACCGGGTTCTGCGCGCCGCGATCGACGGCGGGGTGCCGTTCGTGGACGTCACCCGCTGGACCACGCGCATGCAGCGCGCCGCCACCGTCGCGGCACTGGCGCGCCCGACCGCACCGGTACTGCTGTCCTCCGCGTGGATGGGCGGCGTGACCAGCCTCGTCGCCGCTTCTCTCGGCGACCGGCTCGGCGGCGCGGACACGGTCGACGTGGCCATCCGCTGGGACCTCGCCGACCGGGCGGGCGCGGACTCGGTGGAGTTCATGGACCGGCTCGGGCTGGACTTCGAGGTGGTGCGGGACGGACAGCGGCGCACGGTCATGCCGCTGAGCGACGTCCGCCGCGTCCGTATCGGGGAGTCGCTCACCCGGGTCGCCAGGATCGACACCCCCGAGCAGTTCACCCTTCCCCTCACTCTCGGAGCCACGACCGCGACAACCCGGATCGGATTCAGTTCGCCCGCGTCCACGGCGGCCCTGCTGGCTGCCAAGCGGCTCGGGTTCTTCCGCTGGGGCCGCGGCGGGCGCTTCACCAGCGCGCGCCGCGGACTGCTGTACGCACCGGGCGAAGGCGGCACGGCCCAGCTCCGCATCGACGTCACTCACAAGGGCGGCGCCCTCTCCGCGACGGTGACCGATCGGACAGGGCAGGCGCATCTGACCGCACTGGGCGCCCTGATGGGGCTGCGCCGGGTGCGCGGCGAGGACGGTGCCCCCGCACCGAGCGGCGTGGTCTTCCCCGAACAGCACCCGAATCCGCAGAGCGTGCCGTCTGACCTCGCCGCGCAGGGCGTCGACCTGGTGGTGCGCAGGGCCGTGAGCGACGAACAGGCGGACGGCAGGGCAGCGTGAGCGGACGATCCCCCGAACAGGACAAACGCGCGCCCACCACGCCCAAAGGCGTCCAGCGGCGCGCCGCGCTCCTGGACGCCGCCGAGAAGATCCTCTTCGAGTCCGGGTATGGCGAGCTGACCATGCGGGCAGTGGCGGCCACGGCACAGACCCGCCTGGGACACGTGCAGTACTACTTCCCCTCGCGCACGGAGTTGATCGCCGCTGTTCTGCGCCGCACCCTGGACCGTTCGCTCGACAGGCTGACCCCGTTGTTCGCCGGTGCGGCTGCGGACACCCCGTCGGGCGCGGAGGGGCTGATTCGTCAGCTTCTGGCAGAGCACGATGATTCGCGACTCGTCCGGGTCTACGCCGAGTTGTGGGCACTGGCGGGCCGCGACGAAGCCGTCGCGGCGGTTACGCGCGCCTTTTACAACGACTACGAGGATCACGTGGCCGGGTTCATCCGCGCCCGTAACCCAGCTCTCTCCGATACCGCCTGCCGGGCGCGGGCGAGGGTTTTCACCGTACTGATCGAAGGAGCATCCCTCTTCCGCTCCGGCATCGCCGCCCACCGCACCGAGGAAGCCGACACGGAACTCATCAACACGGCAACCGCCCTGCTCGGCTGAAGCTGCCCAAACGCGAGGTCGACCTCCGGGCGGGCAGCCTGCACCCCTGCCCCCAGGCAGGCGGCGCCGGCACAGGTCGGCACTCGGAAATGGATGGACAGGCCGCACCCAGAGTGCAAATGTGTGCAACACGGCACATGTCCATGCATGCCGTGCCGTGTGGTGGCCGACAGGCTTCCGGGCCTACACAGGGCACGGCGGACTGCGCAAGCACGGCGACGACATCTCAATCGTCGCGTCGGACCGTCCGACCATCAGCGCCGCGATGTTCACCCGGAGCCTCTTCGCGGGTCCGGCCGTAGTCCTCAGTCGTGCACATGCCGCGGGACGGAACCTGCGTGCTGTAACGACGCTGGCGCAGAACGCGAACGTCGCCACTGGGCGCCGGGGCGAGGAGAACGCTGCCGAGGTCGTCCGCCGCGTCGCCGGGATTCTGGGCAATCCGGGGAACGAGGTACTCATCGGCTCCACCGGCGTCATCGGACGTCCACTACCGATGGGCGCCATCCGTACGCACCTCGACGAGACCGCCAACATCGGCCTCGCGGCGTTCGTAGCCGGACCCATCGAGACCAGGGCGAGCTGCAGTCGTCCCGGCGTGACGTCGAAGACCTCGAGCAGGAAGCCCGCCGCGGCGTACGCCATCGTCGACAGGGTGAGGGTGAGGCCCCAGATGTACGCCCACGCGGCGGTCCAGCCCCAGGTCGTGCCGCGTGCGTGCCGGGCCCACTGGTAGACACTGCCGGCGTACGGCCAGCGCGAGGCGAGCTCGCCGAAGACGAGCGCCACGAGCAGCTGGCCGCCGAGCACGATCGGGAACGCCCAGAAGAAGCGCGGGCCGGCGGCGAACAAACCCAGCGCGAAGATGGCGTACAGCGCCACGATCGGCGAGATGTCGGCGAAGGCGAGCGACAGTGCGGAGCGGAACCCGAACCCGCGGTTCAGCACGTCGTGGCCGCCGTCCTGCGGCGTCCCGACCGCGCGGTCGGCGGTGCTCTCAAGTCTGGGTGGTCCCATTGCGGTGACCTCCTGGGGGTGGGCCAGTGGATTTCGGCCTCAGTCTCAGGGCCCCGCGGCACGGCGGAACAGCCACCCAATGTCACACTTCGGCGCACCGCCCTATACGAATGCACAACGCGCCCGGTGGCGCCGACCACGGGGTCGGCGCCACCGGGCGAGCTTGGTCCGGCCAGGTAGAGGAGGGTGGCGACGACCAGGGCGACGATCCAGGAGACCTCCGCGCCGCCGAGGTCGTCGACCAGCGGCCCGGTGTAGAGCCCGCTGTTGACGAACGGGAGCCGCGGCGCCGTCGCGGCCATGTGGGCGGTGCGGAGAACAGGGGAATCCCCGTGCGTGGTCCGACATCACGACTTGGACGGGGTGCGTCGGGGGCGGCTAGCGGCGAACACTCTGTCCATCACCCGGCCCGGAAGAATGTGTGCGAGAGGGACTGTGAACGCGGCGTCGAGGCCGAGTGTGTACCTCGTTCGCGGCCGGGGTTTGGTAGTGATTCTGGCGATTTTCTCCCCTGCTTTCTCGGCAGGCATGGCCCGCTTGAGAAAGGCGGCGTTCGAGGCGACCGTCGACTTGATGAGATCACCGTAGAGATGCTGCTGCTCGGCGTTCATCCGGTCGGCGAGCTCAAGCGAGATGGTCCCACTGTGGGCCGCCATCTCGGTCTTGACTCCGCCCGGTTGCACGACCACGACCTGCACTCCCTGTGCCGCGACCTCTTGGCGCAGCGAGTCGCTCGCGGCCTCGAGCGCGAATTTCGTCCCCGCGTAGGCCCCGAAGATCGGGAGCGCGGCCACTCCGCCGACCGAGCTGATGTTGACGATCCTCCCTCTGCTCTCCCGGAGAAACGGCAGGAGCTTTTGGATGACGGCGATGTGCCCGAAGAGGTTCACCTCGAACTGCTCACGCCAACGATCGAGCTCGAGCACCTCGACGGGCGCATTGACCTCGATTCCGGCGTTGTTGACGAGCGCGCGCAAGAGTCGCTGCTCGGGGTCCCGGGAAATGCGCTCCGCGAGGGCCTCGATGTGCGCTTCGACGGTGATGTCCAACATGACCGGCTCGACGCCCTGTGCCCTGATGGTGTCCGCCTCCTGATCACTGCGGACGCCGGCGAGGACGTGGTAGCCCATCGAGGCCAGTTCGCGGGCCGTCGCGGCTCCGATGCCTGTCGAGGCGCCGGAGACGACCATCAGCTCGTTCCGGTGCCGGCGCGCATTGTGCTGGTGCGACTGCGTCATGACCATCCTTTGATCTGTTCGAAATTCAGAGGGATTGCCCCCCGCGGTCGATCCGGCCCGGCCGAGTCGCCGGTGGAGCGGTGAACACGACGGCACGCCAACGGGAGGATCCGGGAGGCGGGGCGGCCCGCCGGCGGGCCGCCCCGCCCCCGCGGCGGGTTCGGCGCCCCTACCCGCGGGAGGGCGCCGGGCCGTCCAGGATCACCAGCTTGGATTCGAGGTACGGGAGCAGGCCCTCGAACCGGCCCTCCCGTCCGATCCCGGACTGCTTGAAGCCACCGAACGAGACGCCGTTGTCGGAGCGGAAGGCATTGTGACCGACGGTGCCCGAACGCAGAAGGCGCGAGACCTCGACCGCCCGCTCCACGTCATGGGTGAACACGGAGGCGTTGAGGCCGTAGACGGTGTTGTTGGCGATCGCGACGGCGTCGTGTTCGTCGGCGGCCGGGATGACGCTCAGGACCGGCCCGAAGATCTCCTCGCGCGCGATCGTCGACCCGTTGTCGACGTCCGCGAACACCGTCGGCTCCACGTACCAGCCCCGGTCGAGGTGGGTGGGCCGACCGCCGCCGGTGACCAGCCTCGCTCCCTCGGCCACCCCCTTGGCGATGTAACCCTCGACCCGGTCGCGCTGGCGCCTGGTGGCCAGGGGGCCCATCTGGCTCCGCTCGTCGAAGGGATCGCCGACCGTCACAGCGCCGAACGCGACTGCCAGCGCGGCGGCGAACTCGTCGTGACGCCTGCGCGGAACGACGATGCGGGTGAGCGAGGTGCACACCTGCCCCGTCAGCAGGGTCTCGGCCGCGGCGATGGTGGCTGCCGCCTTCTCCAGGGAGTAGTCGTCGAGGATCACCGCCGCCGACTTGCCCCCCAGTTCGAGGCTGACGCGGGCCACGCGCTCGCCGCACAGCGACGAGATGCGCCGGCCTGCGGCGGTGGAGCCGGTGAAGGAGATCTTGTCGACGCGCGGGTCCCGCACCAGCTGTTCGGAGACCTCGCGATCGGCGGTCACGAGGTTGAGCACGCCGGGCGGCAGACCGACCTGCTCGGCGACCTCGGCGATGATGTACCCGAGGCCGGGGGCCTCGGGTGCCTGCTTGACCACCACGGTGCATCCGGCGAGAAGGGCGGGCGCCACCTTGCCTGCGATCTGCCCCAACGGTGCGTTCCACGGGACGATCGCCCCGACGACGCCCACGGGCTCACGCACCAGCACCCCGTGCTCGCCGCCCATGGTCGGTCTCACCGCCTCCTCGAACACGAACGTGTCTGCCAGGTCGGCATAGAGGTCGAACTGGGCCGCCGCGCCGCGCCCCACGCCGGCGGCGACGGAGAACAGGACCCCGGACTCGCGCGGCCAGATCTGTGCGGCGTCGCCGCCGCGGGCTCTGACGCCCTCGGCCATCGCCCGCAGGTACGCCGCGCGTTCGGCATGGCTGAGGCGGGGCCACGGTCCTTCGTCGAAGGCGCGGCGGGCGGCCTCGACCGCGCGGGACATGTCGGCGGTCCTCGCCTCGGCCGCGCGGAAGTAGAGCTGTTCGGTGGCGGGATCGATCACGTCGAACATCGAACCCGTTGCCGGGGTGGCCCATCGGCCGTCGATGAAGAACCGGTCGGGGTGTGCGACGGGCATCGGGGGGACATGGTCGTGAGGCGGCATGGTGCTCCTCCGCTCTGGAGCACCCGCGGCATGCGCCGGTGCTCTCGGTTCGGGCGCCCCTGGTGGGCCTGACGGTGGAGAGGCGGGCTGCGATCAGCTCTGACCGGCGCGCTCGCGGAGGGCCTGCTGGTGGAGGTCGCGCGCGTTGGTGATGAGGGCCACGCCGTCCGGGCCCCACATCATCCGCATGATGCGCCGCTCGTTCTCGGGCAGTTGCATCCTGCGGATCAGGTCCTGGGAGTCCTCCAGCAGCCGCGCCGCCTCCACGCGCCGCGCTTCGTCGAGGCCCGCCTTGATCTGTATGCGCTCCGGGAAGGCGGCCAGGATCTGGGTCACGAACCGCTGGTAGACCTCCTCCAGGACGTCGACGGCGAGTTGGTGCGAGGGGTGCCAGTTCCGGCGCATGCACTCGGACATGACCTCGTGCATGTCCTGGCCGGTCTCCGGGTGGACGTTGATGGTTTCGCTCGTGCCGAAGAGGTCCCCGTACGTGTCGTAGAGCGCGTCGAGCTCCGCCATCGAGCCCGGGATCTCGTCCTCGGCCGCTCCGACCAGGCGCAGGTAGGCGCCCATCTCCCGGACGTACTGGTCGCGTTGGGCCTCGGTCAGCGGCCGGGGGCCCTCCTCCCCGTGGTACGCGAACCGCTCGTACATCCACAGGATCGAGTGCAGTTCGGTGATCGCCGCCCACATCGCGTCCCGGGGTTCGGCCGCCGCGTAGCCACCCAGCTCGGGGGTGGCGACGTCGATGATGTCCCCCTTGACGTGCCGGTGGACGCGGCCCAGGTGGGCGGCCATCCGCGTCGCGGTCTCGGTGTTCCCGAGCCACATGGGCGCGTGCATCCCGGAGTTGCGCTGCGCCCGCTCGAAGCCGTCGAAGACGGTGTAGGTGCCCGCCCTGGCCTTGCGCGAGATCGGGTCCTCGTCGCGGATCCCTGCGGGGATCGGCTTGTAGAGCAGCTGGAGCGTCGCCTGCGCGACGGTCTCGAAGACGATCGTCGCGGGGTGCAGCAGCACCTCCCAGGTCACGCTGCCCGGGCCGAAGAGCCCGTGGTCGCGGCTGCCATCCTCGTTGAGGGTGCTTCCGGCGGGGACGGGCTCACCGAGGCGGCGCCACCGCCGCTCGCTGCCCAGGAGGCGCTCCTCGGTCAGGACGTTGTCCTTGATGTCGTCGAACGCGGGTTGAGCCCCGGTGTTGGTCGTGCTCATGATCGGACTCCCTTGTCCTCGTCGCACCATCCATAGTTCCCGGGCGGGAAGAGCGCGGTGCGGCGAGGCTAGGAGGCTCTCGAGCCGGAGTCAAGGACGGCCGGCGGAGGCGATCCCCTCGAAGCCGTGGATGAAGACCTCGATGGAGAGCTCGAGCTGGCGCGCGTCGTAGGTGCTCACCACGGACTGGGCGGCCTCGAGCAGGTAGCGGGGGCGCTCCTCCGGGTGCTCGCGCAGCACCTCGCGCAGCCACAGGTCGCGCATGCCGCCGCCGTCCCGCTCCATGCCGGCAACCCCTTGCCCGTACGCGTCGCACATCTCGCTGAGCATCGCCACCGCCCTCAGGCCGGTCTCCAGGTCGAAGCCGCCCTCGACGAACTTCGCCAGCAGCGCCTCCGTGGCCGCCAGCAGGAGCGCGTCGACGGACCTGCTGACCCGCACGTGGCCGGCCAGGGGGCCGAGCGCGGCCACGGCCGTCGCGATGCCGTGTCCGTAGATCCGGCTGGCCTCGCGCCAGTCGCACTCGGGTGGAATCGAGACCGGCGCGAAGTTCCGCGCGAACGCGTCGACCGCGACCAGGCGCAGCAGGGACGCGCGGTCCGGCACGTGGTGGTTCACCGCCTTACGGTCGACGCCGAGCCGGTCGGCCACCGCCTGCATGGTCAGGTCGTCCGGCGGGATCGAGGACGCGGCCCTGAGGATCTGGGGGAGATCCAAGCCGGCCTTCATCCCCTGCGGGCGGCGCTTGGCGTCGGCGCTCGGTCGAGTGGCCATGGACCTTCTCTCTCTGCGGTCGGAACACCACTGTTGACGTTCCCCGTCGGCAAGCCTACGCTGCCACTCAGTTCCCGCCCGGGAACAGCGAGGCGGATGTCCGCCGGAATCGCATCGGCGCGCTGCCCTGTCGGCAGCCGAGGGCGCCACGACTCCTCACCCACCCCCGAGCAGCTCAGAAGCGCTGCGGGGTTCGACCAGATTCGCGCACCCGCTCAAAGGAGAGCCGCCCATGCCAGGCATCACCGGGACATGGTCGGCGGAGATGAACACTCCGTTCGGCAAGCAGAACCTCACGATCACCCTCAAGGGCGGCGAGCCGCCCATGGGCATCCTGGACTCCCCGGAAGGCCGCAGCGAGGTCCAGGGCCTCGTCCTGACCGAGGACACCGCGAACTTCACCCTGCCGATCGACACGCCCATCAATGCCACCGTGGTCTGGAAGCTGCGCGCGGAGGGCGACGACCTCTCGGGCACCGTCAAGGCCGGCTTCTTCCCGGCCTCCAAACTCAAGGGATCCCGTGCGGCCGAGGAGGGTACGGCGTGAGCGCCACCACCGACACGCTCGCGGCCGTACTGCGCTCCGGGGAAGGGCGGTTCGACCTCAACACGGTCACCCTCGAAGCACCCGCCGCGCACCAGGTGCTCGTGCGCGTGGTGGCGACGGGAATGTGCCACACCGACAGCGTCGCCCGTGCGATCGGGAACTTCCCCGTCATCCTGGGGCACGAGGGGGCCGGCGTGGTCGAGGCCGTCGGGTCGGCGGTGTCGAGCCTGCGGCCCGGCGACCACGTCGTACTGACCTTCGACTCGTGCGGCGCCTGCCCGGCCTGCCACGGCGGCCGGCCCTACCACTGCACCGGATTCGAACTGCTCAACTTCGGCGGCTTCGGCGCGGAGTCCCGGGCATCGGCCCGACTCGCCGACGGCGAGGACGTCGCCAACCGCTGGTTCGGCCAGTCGTCGTTCGCCGGATACGCGCTCGCCAACGAGCGCAACGCGGTCAAGCTGCCCGACGACGTCGATCTCGAGCTCGTCGGCCCGCTCGGCTGCGGGATCATGACGGGCGCGGGATGCGTGATCAACGTCATGCGGCTGCGCCCCGGTGACTCCGTCGCCGTGTTCGGGGCAGGCGCGGTGGGACTCGCCGCCGTCATGGCCGCCAAGGCCTCCGGCGCCGGCCGGATCGTCGCGGTCGACGTCCACGCCGGCCGCCGCGCGCTCGCGCTCGAACTCGGCGCCGACCGGGTCGTCGACCCGGCGGCCGTGGACGACCTCGCCGGTGAGGTCGTCGGCGACGAAGGGCCCTTCGACTGCTCCCTCGACACGACGTCGCGCGGGGAGGTCATGGCCGCCGCGACCGAAGTGATCGGCCGCCCTGGGCTCGCGGTGCTGGTCGGAGCCGGCTTCGAACCGCTCACCCTGGCCCCGACGTCCCTGGCCGGGAAGTCGGTCTCCTACGCCTACATGGGCAACTCGAACCCGCACGTGTTCATCCCGGAACTCATCTCCTTGTGGCAGCGCGGACTGTTCCCGTTCGACCGCCTCATCACGACGTTCCCGTTCGCGGACGTCAACCAGGCGGAGGCGGCTTCGGCAGCGGGCTCCGCGATCAAGCCCGTCCTGCTGATGAACGGAGACAGGCGATGACCCCCACCGACAGTTCCCCCACCGACAGCTCCCCCGCCGCTGCCGCGCGCGAAGCGCGGGAGGCCTTCGCGACCGGCCGCACCACTGCGCCGGCGTGGCGCCGCGAGCAGCTGACCGCGCTCGACCGCCTTCTCGCGGAGAACGGACCGGCGATCGAGACCGCGCTGAAGTCCGATCTGGGCAAGCACCCGCTGGAGACGCACACCATCGAGATCGGGTCGGTCCGCTCCGAGATCGCCCTGACGCTGGCAAACCTCGAGAACTGGCTCGCACCGCAGGAGGTGCCGGCACCGGGCTACCTGCATCCCGCCACCGCCTCGACCGTCCTCCAGCCTCTCGGGACCGTCCTGATCATCGCGCCGTGGAACTATCCGGTCCATCTGCTTCTGATGCCGCTCGTGGGGGCGATCGCCGCCGGGAACGCCGTCGTCGTCAAGCCCAGCGAACTCGCGCCGCAGACGTCCCGCCTGATGGCGAAGCTGTTCCCGGCCTACCTCGACTCCCGCGCGATCCGCTTGGTCGAAGGGGCGGTCGAGGAGACCACGGAACTGCTCACAGCCGCCTGGGACCACATCTTCTACACGGGCAACGGCACCGTCGCGAAGATCGTCATGGCTGCGGCGGCGAAGCACCTGACACCGGTCACCCTGGAGCTCGGAGGTAAGTCGCCCGTCTGGATCGACGAGTCGGCCGACATCGACGAAGCCGCCGCCTGGCTGGCCTGGGGCAAGCTCCTCAACGCGGGCCAGACCTGCATCGCCCCGGACTACGTACTCGCGACGCCGGCCGCCGTCGAACCCCTCGTCGAGGCCCTCGAGCGCAGCATCGCGGCGATGTACGGCGCCGATCCGCGGGCATCGGCCGACTACGGACGCATCGTCAACGCCCGTCACGTCGATCGCCTCGCACGCCTCTGTGGATCGGGGACCCCGGTCATCGGAGGACAGGTCGACCGCGACGAACGCTACGTCGCCCCGACCGTGCTCCGGGACGTGAGCCTCGACGACCCCGTGATGGCCGAGGAGATCTTCGGACCCGTCCTCCCGATCATCACCGTCTCCGACGCCGACGAGGCGATCGCGCTTATCAACAGCCGCGACAAGCCGCTCGCCCTCTACTGCTTCACCGGGCGGGACACCACCCGGACCGCCTTCCTCGAACGCACCGCGTCCGGCGGGCTCACCGTCAACGCCACGATGGTGCACGCCGGAGTCGAGGGCCTGCCGTTCGGCGGGGTCGGCGCCAGCGGGATGGGCGCCTACCACGGCGAGCGCACCCTCCGGGTGTTCAGCCACGAGCGGGCCGTACTGCACAAGCTCGACGGGCCGGGCCTCGCGCGGTTCGGCTGGGCGCCCTACACCGCCGAGAAGGAGCAGGCGCTCCGCGCCCCCGCCACCGGCGCGAACTGACCGCGATCCACCCCACCCACGAGGAAGCGACGGAGAAACACCGTGGAACTGTTCGCCCGCACGCACGAGCCGACGACCTCCCTCGACATCTCCAGCAAGGAGTTCTGGTCGAAGTCGCCGGACGAGCGCGACGACACCTTCCGCAGGCTGCGCGCCGAGGCGCCGGTCAGCTGGCACCCGCCGATCGAGGCCGGCCTCTCCGCCGAGGAGCACGGGCAGGCCGGCTTCTGGGCCGTGATGAAGGCCGAGGACATCACGTATGTGAGCCAGCACCACGAGCTGTTCAGCTCAGCTCTCGGAGGCACCGCGCTCCACCCCTACCAGGCCGACACCGGCAACCGGTCGGTCATCCTCGACATGGACCCGCCGGTTCACACCGCCTACCGGAAGGTCATCAGCTCGGCGTTCACCCCCAAGGCGGTCGCCAGGCTGAGCGCGCGGATCGAGGCCCGAGCCCGGCAGATCGTCGACCGGGTCACCGGCGCGGGCAGCATCGACTTCGTCACCGAGGTCGCCGCGAAACTGCCCATGATGACCGTGGCCGACCTCATCGGGATCCCCGAGCACCAGGTCGAGACGTTTGCTGAGGCCGGCGACCGGATCATCCTCCTCCAGGACCCGCTCGCCCTCCCCGAAGGCGTCGACTTCAACGACCTGCTCGGCGAGGTGTTCGGAACGCTCAGCGAGATCGGCTTCCCCCTGGCCGAAGAACGCCGGAAGAACCCCCGCGACGACATCATGTCGGCGATCGTCCACGCCGACGTCGAAGGCGTGGACTTCGACGACTGGGCGATCCTGAGCACGATGGTCCTGCTCAGCGTCGCGGGCAACGACACCACCAAGCAGACCACGACCCACACCCTGATCCAGCTCGCCGAGAACCCCGACCAGAAGGCCTGGCTTCTGGCGGACTTCGAGGGCCGAATCGCCGGCGCCACCGAAGAGTTCGTCCGGCACGCCTCACCGGTCATCGCCTTCGCGCGCACCGCGACGCAGGACCTGGAACTGGGCGGCCGGCACATCCACGCCGGCGACAAGGTCGGCATCTTCTACGCCTCCGGCAACCGCGACGAGTCGGTGTTCGAGGACCCGCGCCGATTCGACCTTTCCCGCGCCCGCAGCCCGCACGTCGGCTTCGGCGGTGGCGGAGTGCACTACTGCCTGGGCAACGCCGTCGCCAAGGCCCAGCTGCGCGCGCTGTTCAAGGAGATCCTCACCAGGCTCCCCGACATCCAGGTGGGCGAGCCGGAACGCCTCAAGAGCGACTTCATCAACGGCTACCGGCACCTGCCGGTCGTCACCGGCTGAACGGGAGCACCAGCACATGACCCCCCGACGCATCGTCGTCGACCGCAACCGCTGCACTGGCATCGGCATCTGCGAGTCGATCTTCCCCGAGAGATTCGAGGTCGACGACGACGGCACCCTGATCGTGTACGACGACCTCGTCACCCCGGACATCCGCGCCGGGATCGACGACGCGGTGCAGGCATGCCCCGCCTCCGCCCTCTCCGTCGTCCCGCGGGACGACCAGTGAGCCTGGTCGTCGTCGGAAGCTCCCTCGCCGGCCTGCGCGCGGTCGAGTCCGCGCGCAGGGCCGGCTTCACCGGAGACATTCACCTCGTAGGCGCGGAACACCACCTCGCCTACGACCGCCCCGCCCTCTCCAAGGCGCATCTCGTTTCGGGCGAGCCGGTCGAGCACCTGCAGTCCCCCGAAGGACTGCGCGCACTGCGGGTCGACGCACGCCTGGGCGTGACGGCGACCGGGCTCGACCCGGCTGCGAAGATCCTGCGCACCTCCGCCGGCGACGTCCCGTACGACAGTCTGATCGTCGCCACCGGAGTGACGCCGCAGTTTCCCCCCGGCCTCCCCTCACTCGACGGCATCCTCACGCTCCGCACGATCGAGGATGCCCAGGCGCTGCGCGCACGACTGCACCCAGGCGTCCGGATACTCGTCCTGGGCGCCGGCTTCATCGGCTCCGAGGTCGCCTCCTCCGCCCGTGCTCTCGGCGCCCTGCCGACCATCGTCGACGCCGCGCCCGTACCACTGGTCCGGGCGGTCGGCACCGACATCGGGCAGGCCCTCGCATCGCTGCACGCGCGCAACGGCACGCCACTGCGCCTGGCAGCGACGGTTGAGCGGTATCTCGGGCACGACCGCGTCGAGGGCGCACGACTGACGACCGGCGAGGTCCTGCCCGCGGACGTGGTGGTGGTCGGCGTGGGCGCGGCTCCCGCCACCGGGTGGCTGGAGGGGTCCGGCATCGAGCTGCACCCGAAGGACCGCGGCATCGTGTGCGACGCGTACCTGCGCACGTCGCTTCCCGGAGTCTTCGCGGCCGGTGACGTCGCGCACTGGCCCAATGCCGACCTCGACTCCGCCATGCGGCTGGAGAACTGGACGAACGCCGCGGCCCAGGGCGCGCACGCCGGTGTCAACGCCGTCACGCCCGGGGCACTGAGCCCCTACCGGACGGTCCCGTACTTCTGGAGCGACTGGTACGGCCAGCGCATCCAGTTCGTGGGAATCCCCGGTGACGACGTCGAGTTCGTATCCGGTGCGCCGGACGCCGACCGGTTCACCGCGGCCGTCTGGCACGGTGAACGCCTGGTCGGTGCGGCCACGCTCAACGAGCCTCGCAAGACCATGAAGCTCCGGCGCCTCATCGCGGGGCAGGGCACCCGGCAGCACGTCGGTGAACTCCTGAACCGGGGCCGGCCGTCGTGACCGCCCGGATGCCCGAGCCAGGAGCGGTGGAGGGCGACCTCGTCTGGGGCGTCCTCGACTCCTTCGTCACCTACGTCCGGGCTGTGGGCGGACACGTCACCGTCGCCCCACCGGCGGTGGAAACGGCAGACGGGTGCTTCCGGTTCCCCCTGCTTTCCGTCGACGACGGGCAGGCGAGATTCGCCGGAGGGGTCCGCTTCGAGGCACACGCGGGCGCACTGGCGCTCGACATCAGCGAGCCCTGGCTCAGCTCGAACGGCACGCTCTCGGTCCGCGGCACACACGCCATGAACTCCGAGGGCCGACGCCTGCCGTTCGCCGTCGTCCACCCGGACAACAGCGCCGAGCTGACCCCGGAAGCAATCGTGGCGTTCGACTTCCGCTACCCCGCCGGCACCGCCCTGGCGCCCGTCGACTTCCTCCGATCCCACTGACGATCCCAGAGGGCATCGGCGCGACAGGCTGCTCCCATGGTGTGATCAAAGCGGTGGACGCGTTCCACCTGCGGCGACGCGTGGGAGCCGCAGGCAGGGAAGGGCCTGACCAGCACTGAAAGACTCGAAACCGCAGGTCAGGACTTATCCCGTCAGCATTCGATGACGTTGACCGCGAGTCCGCCGCGGGCGGTCTCCTTGTATTTGACCTTCATGTCGGCGCCGGTCTCCTTCATCGTCTTGATGACCTTGTCCAGGGAGACGTGATGGCGGCCGTCGCCACGGAGGGCCATGCGGGCCGCGGTGACGATGGGCCCTCACCCGGGTGGGCCGCCTGGCGGGTGCTTCGAGCCTCCCGCGGAAGCGAGCCACGTCGGCACGGCTGGCGAGCAGGTTGCTGATCGTCACGGTGATGCTTGGTACTGCATGGGGAGCGGTGGACGACCTGATCTCGGACGTGGAGTACCACGTTCTGCGCCCTGCGGGGCCGGGAGGCTGCACGGTCGTGGTGCGGGAGACGTCCTTTCTCGTGATCGGCAATGGCGAGGCGTACGCGGTGGGGCGCACCGGCCTGGCCCAGGGCGAGTCGGCATCCTGGACGGTCGACGATGGTTACGGCCCGTCGATGCGGGCACGTACGAGTTGGACTGGGGGCGGGGCGGCGGTCTTCTGCGGATCAGCGGTACGAGCACCGATCCGGTCGTCCGTGGGGGATTGGTCGACATCGACTGCGGGTGGTGAGGCCGGTCATGCTCACCGGCGTGCCCGGCGCGAGGCCCTCGGGGGGCACGGTAAAGGGCGCGCCCCGGGGGGCGACAAGAGCCGGCTACCTCACCACCACCGCGGGGCCGTGCCACTCTCGTGCCAGAACGGGCGGGGACTCACGGTGACTCGGCAGCAACAACGGTGCAGACGCGAGGACCTGCGCCAAGGCAGATGTGCGCAGCTCACGCCAGCAACCGCCCAACCTCGCTCCCAAAGTGGTGATCACGGCGTTGAGGTGAACTCCGCCGGGAACCTGAACCGCTTGTACGACACCGATGCCTCGGTCTCCACGGCAAGCCCCTCCCCGATGATCAACAAACCCGACGATCATCCCAGCCCCAAGCTCGCCAGCTCAAGTTGACAATGCCGCGCGCGGAGGCGGCCCTCAGGCCAGCTCGGGGGACATGGCGGCGGCCATCTTCAGGTGTACGGCTGCCTCGTCGCCTCTGCCGAGGCGCTGGAGGGTACGGCCGAGCATGAGCCGCGTGTACGAGTCGTCGGGGCAGTCCTCCACGAGCCGCCGCAGCACCTTGTGGGCCTGGGAGAGCTGGGCCGAGTGGAAGTAGCCGCGGGCGGCGAGCTGTCGGACGTTCAGGTCGTCGCCGTGATGGTCGAGCAGCGGCCGGAGCAGGGTCAGGGCGCCCAGGGGGTCGCGCTGCTGGAGCAGGGACTCCGACCAGCGCAGCCGCTGGACCTCCTCGGGCATCTCGCGGGGGCGTACGTCCGCGGCCGCGGTGAGGAAGTCGGTGATCACCTCGGGCGGCTGAGCGCCGGCGAGTGCCCGGTCGCCGACCACGATGGTGGGCGAGGTCGCGATGCCGCGAGCCTTGCCGATCAGGAGGAGTTCGCGCACCTCGCGGTCGGCGGCGCCGTCGTCCAGGAGCGTGTCGGCGGCGTGGATGCCGGCCCGCTCGGCGATGGAGTGCAGCAGGCTGCGATCGCCGATGTTGTCACCGTCGAGGAAGTGCGCCTTCATCACCTGCTCGACGACCTCGCCCTGGAGGGTGCTGCCGCCGTGCTCGTAGGACAGGGTGACCAGGCGGTGCGCGTCATGACTGCTGGCGTGCCAGACCTCTCCCCATCCGGGACCGAACCCCTCCTCGGCGGCGATCCGGGACACGAGCCCCCGGCTGTCCGCCGTGGACGGACCGACGGCGCAGGAGGTCGCGGTGCCGTCGGCCACCGCGTGGGCGGAGGTCTCGTCCAGCCGGGTGCCGTGGGCGGGGGCGGTCGGGTCGATCCGGTACGGCCGCCACACCACCTCGGCGTCCAGGCCGGCCAGCGCCGGCGCGGCGAGCGCCTTCTCCAGCCGCCGCTTGCCGATGTACGCCCACGGGCAGACCACGTCAGCCCACACGTCGATGCGCACGGCGGTCGCCTCCTGTCCCGTCCTCCCGTCGCGCAGCGCATGCTCCTCGCTGACGAGCTCGGCCATGCGGTGGTGGATGTCCTGGTCCTGCACAGGGAGTGCCTTTCTCGGGCCGGAGCTGATCTGATCACGCCCGGCGGTGCTCATGGGTGGGTGCGGCATCGGGTTCCGGCGGGCGGGCCTGGCGCTCCGGGCCCGCTCTCCCCTGATGCCGCCGTCTTGGTTCGGGCTGCCGCCCCTACTTCTGCTGCTCCGCTGCGATCTGCTGGCGTACCTCGTCCATGTCGACCTTCCGCGACTGCGCGATCAGGTCTTCCAGTGCGTTCTCGGGCAGGGCGCCGGGCTGGGCGAAGATGGCGACCTTGTCGCGGATGATCGCGAGCGTCGGGATCGACTGGATGTCGAACGCCTGCGCGAGCTCCGGCTGTGCCATGGTGTCGACCTTGCCGAAGACCAAGTCGGGGTGACGCTCGGACGCGGCCTCGAAGATCGGGCCGAACATGCGGCACGGCGGGCACCAGTCCGCCCAGAAGTCGATCAGGACGAAGCCGTTGTTCGAGACGACCTCGTCGAAGTTCTCCTTGGTGAGTTCCAGGGTGCTCAACGGTTGCTGCCTTTCAGAGGGAAGTTCTCGACCTCGGTGGTGTTCATCAGCTCGCCGCCCGCTTCCACGGAGGAGGCGATCAGCAGCGGCCGGAGATTGGCGCGGGCGGCGTAGAGGGCGGCCGTGTAGCCGGCCGGGCCGGAGCCCATGACGATGATCTGCCGCACGGGAAGATCCCTTCTGTTTCCGGAAGAGCCGCCGGAACGGGCCTTCTGGTGTGCTCCAACACCCGACCTCGGTCAGGTATTCCACATGCACGCATTTTGTATCCCAGTTACTGTGTGCTGTGAACGTGTGCGGAGGGTGCATGCTCCGGCGGTTACCCGCCGACGGGCCTGGTGTGCGGAGGATGGGGTCATGTCGACAACCGGGAGCGCGTCCGAGCGGGCCTACGCCGCCATCCGCGAGGGCATCCTCGACGGAACGCACCGACCGGGCACGATGCTCGGCGAGGCGGGGCTCGCCGCCGAGCTCGGTGTCAGTCGTACCCCGGTGCGGGCCGCTCTCGTCCGCCTCCAGGACGAGGGCTGGATCACCGTCTACCCCAAGCGCGGCGCTCTCGTGCGCGGACTGAGCGAGAAGGCCGTCAGGGACCTCGCCGACGCCCGGCTCATCCTGGAAAGCACAGCCGTCCAACGAGCCACGACGGAGCGCAGGGCCGCTCTTGCTGTGCAGCTGGAAGAGGGCATCGACCGGCAGAAGCAGGCACTCGCCGCCCGCGACCTCAACTGCTTCGTCGAGCTCACGATCGCCTTCCACCGCTCCTTCGTCGAAGTCGGTGACAACCTGGTCATGCTCGAACTCAACGACAGGATCGCGGACCGCCAGCGGTTCCTGCTCTTCAGCTACGGCGAAACGCTCCTGGCCCGCTGCGCGGACATCATCGCCGAACACGCGGAGCTGATCGCCCGGTTGCGTGCCGACGACGTCCAGGGCTTCTCGGACGTTCTGCGGTCCCACGTCGGTGACACGTACGGTTCCGACGTGAGCCACATGCACGTCTGAGAACGGCCCGCTCGGCGACAGCCGTTCACCGAGTGCCACGGACGGCCGCGACGACGGCCAGGAGCGCGAGAGATTTTGTTGTCAAGTTCCTGTCGCTGTACGCGAGTTGACGTGCGCTGGGGACGATTTCGGCCGGGCCGGGGGCATCCTGGTCAGACGATCGTGAGGGCTCCGGTGGCGGTCTTCCAGATGCGGAACCGTTCGGTCATCTCGGTGCGGTAATCACTTGCTGTGATCAGATGGCGTCGGGGTCGGAAGTGGCTGGAGATCCGGCTGAAGGCGGCGAGGAACCTCTGGGCCGCTCCGCTGGAACGGAAGCCCTTCATAGCGCGCTTGCGCTGCCTCGTGGGCTGATGACTGTTCTCGGCCCTGTTGTTCAAGTACTTCGAACTGCGGTGCTCGACCGACGGCATGACCTCGCGGTGGGCGGCACCGTAGCTGCGGAGCTTGTCCGTGACGATCACGCGGGGCACGTACTCGAGGTCCTTGAGAAGCTTGCGGAAAAAACGCCTGGCTGCGGTCGTGCCGCGGCGGTCCTGGACGAGAATGTCGGGGACATTGCCGTCCTGGTCGACCGCGCGTCACAGGTACCGCATCGTCCCGTTGACCTTGATGAAAACCTCGTCCAGATGCCATTTGCCGCCGGGACGCGGCTGCCGGCGGCGCAACTGCGTGGCTGCCGGCGGCGCAACTGCGTGGCGTAGGCGGGGCCGAACGTGGCGCACCAGGCCCGGACCGTCTCGTAGAAGACCGTGATGCCGCGTTCCAGGAGGAGCTCCTCGACCTCCCGGTAGGAGAGCGGGAAACGGTGATACAGCCACACAGCGTGACCGATCACCTCGGGCGGAAACCGGTAACCCCTGTACGACGACGGTGCCGTCCCGCTCTCCACCCGCAGCCTCTCCCCGCAACGATCTACACCAAGATCACCCCACGGCCCGAGCCAAACCTGACAACGCCTGAACGAACGCGTCAGCGTCTGGAACCACATCACCGGGCTCACCAGCATGCCCACAACAGCCTGAGCCCACGGCCCACACCCCACCCCCACCACACCCCGACACGTCCTCAGCCAGACAAGCCCCGGACAAGTTGACAACGCCGGTTCGACCGCGTGAAGTTCCTGCGCCACAGCGAGGCGCGCGGCGACTACGACCAGGTCGTCCAGACGCTCAACGCTTCTGACCCGCACGGGAAATAGCAGGTACGTGTCACGTTATTGATCTTGGCGGATCAGGCGGGCCGCGTGCTCTGCCGTGATCATGACGGTGACCACCGGGTTGACCGACGGGATGGTGGGGAACACCGACGCGTCTGCCACCCGCAGCCCGCGCACGCCGCGCACCCGCAACTCGGGATCAAGCACCGCGAGCGCGTCGTCGGGGGCGCCCATCCGGCAGGTTCCGCTGACGTGGTAGACCGTCTGGTGGGTCGCGCGGGCCAGAGCCGAGATGTCGGCATCCGACGTCGCCTGCGGGCCGGGGAACACCTCGCGCCGCAACTGCGACGCCATGGGTTCTGAGTCGCCGATCCTCCGGGCGGCGCGCACGGCAGCGACCAGGACGGCTTCGTCCGCTCCGCCGGGGTCGGTGAAATACCGGTAGTCGATAGCCGGCCGTTCATCCGGATCGGCGCTGGTGATCCAGACACGGCCGCGACTGCGGGGCTTGGCCACGTTCGGCGCGATCGCCATGTAATACGGCGGCATCGCGACGCCATGCGCGACCACGTGGTCCACCCACGCCTCGACCGGGAAGTGCATCGTGATGTCCGGGTGCGCCCCATGCGGGTTCAGCCGCAGCAGCGCCCCGGCATCCCAGCCGGTGGCACAGACCCGCGACGGCGGCTCGGCCACCTCCCACAGGACGATGCCCTCGGCGTGATCCATCAGATTGCCGCCGACCCCTGGCAGATCGACGCGGACGTCGACGCCGACGGCATCGAGCACGGCGGCCGGCCCGACCCCCGACAACTGCAGCAGGCGCGGGGAGTCGATGGCCCCGGCGCAGACGACGACCTCCTTACGGGCGAAGATCTCTGCGGTCGCTCCCTCGCCAGTGCGGATCAGGGCGCCGGCTGCCCTGTTGCCGCTGTCCAGCATCAGCCGCAGCGCCCGCGTCTGCAGCAGCACTTGCAGGTTGGCGCAGCTGCGCTGGGCCGGGTGCAAATAGCAGATGGAGGACGAGGACCGGGTGTTGGTCTCCGGGCAGTAGCCGATCTCGAAGAAACCAGTGCCCTCGATGACGTCCTCGTCGTTCCAGGCCGACCGGACCGGCAGGCTCAGCGCGGAGCTCGCCGATCTGATGACATCGGCCACGAACGGATTCTGGTCCTGATGCGGCACCGGCGTGATCGGAGTCTGCAGCTGCTCGAAATACGGGTGCAGCGTGGCGGCGTCCCAGCCGTCGGCCCCGACGTCGACCCACTCTTGCAGATCGGCCACCCGCGGCCGCCACGAGATCATGGTGTTGGCGGTGGAGCAGCCGCCAAGGATCCGCAAGCGGGCCTGCCGGATATCAGAGTTGCCCCGTTCCTGGGGCACCGAGCGGTAGTCCAGGTCATACTCGCCCTCCAGCATTTCCGCCCACCGGCGGATCGAGCGGGCCCGTGGCTCGTGCTCATCGCTCGGGCCCCACTCGATGAGCCCGACCGAGACGGCCGGGTTCTCGGCCAGCCGCGCCGCGACGACGCAGCCGGCCGTGCCGCCCCCGACCACGAGGTAGTCGAACTCGGTCATTGGTCTCCTCTCAGCGCGGTAGCGCCAGATGCTCAGCTCAGAGAAGCCCACGCATAACTCTACCCGTTCTGCGAGAAGTGGTCTTGATGACAAAGGAGCATCACGGCCGAGCACTGATCCCACGGAAGTAACCAGCTACGCTGGCAAAATGGGGCCGCGGCAGCTTCGCCGACGCCTGCGAGCGGATCAACGCCCACACCGGCTCCGGCATCGGGCACCGGCAGGTCCAGAAACTCGCTGTCAGCGCCGCGGTGGACATCGACGCGTTCTACGACGCGCTCGTGCCGGCTCCCTGTACCGACGCCACGCCGCTGATCTTGTCGGTGGACGGCAAGGGCGTGGTGATAAGGCGCGAAGCACTGCGTGAGGACACTGCGAAGGCCGCGGCGGCCAAGGGCGGCAACGCGATGAAGACCCGGCTGGCGTCCGGGGAGAAGCACGGCAGGAAACGGATGGCCACCCTGGGAGCCGTCTACGATGCCGACCCCGCTCCTCGCACAGTCGACGACATCATCGCCGACCCCGACCGGCAAGAAGCCGACCACGGCGCGGCACCCGAGCGCCGCCAGGGGCCGAAGGCCCGGTCGAAATGGTTGCGCGGTTCGGTGACCGACACCGCTGCGCAGGTGGTGTCCGCCGTGTTCGACCAGGCAGGGCACCGCGACCCCGGACACCGCCGTCCCTGGGTCGTCCTGGTCGACGGTGCCCGCCATCAGATCGACCTCATCAAGGCCGAAGCACTACAGCGCGGCGTGGACGTCCACATCATCGTCGACCTCATCCACGTGCTCGAATATCTGTGGCGAGCAGCCTGGTGCCTGCACGACAGCGGCGATGCCTCCGCCGAGAGCTGGGTCGCCCGTCACACCCGCGTCCTGCTGGGCGGCGGCGTGCAGCAGCAGACAGCCGCTGCACTCGAGGAAGCCGCCCGCGCCGCCAGACTGCGTGGCGCCCAGCGCAAGGGCATCGACGAGGCCGTGAACTACCTGACCACCAAGGCCGAGCATTTGCGCTACGACACCGCCCTTGAACACGGCTGGCCGATCGCCACCGGAATCATCGAGGGAGCATGCCGGCACCTGGTCAAAGACCGCCTGGACATCACCGGCGCCCGCTGGGGCCTGTCCGGAGCTGAAGCCGTACTCAAACTGCGTGCCGTCCGCGCCAACGGCGACTTCGACACCTACTGGGCGTGGCACCAGCAGCAGGAGTTCATCCGCAACCACCAGACGCGCTACCGCGACCAGCTCATACCCACCACCTGATCAACAACACCCTCATTGGATCTGCACCCGTTGATGATGGCGAGCAGGTCCTTGCTGACCGCCGTTTGGTCCAGGAGGCCGGGGGTCTGGTGCAGTGCGGCGAGGGTCTGGCGGCAGGAGTAGTGGGTGACGATGTCCTCGCGGGGCACGCCGGTGATGACGCACCCCACGGCGGGGGAGTAGATGTAGCACTCGGGCCGGTCGGCAAGGATCCCGAACGCTTTGGACACGACGCTGTTCTGCCGGTACGTCCGGCCGAACAGCACCCGGTCACCGCGGGCGTCCGGGTAGTACTTGACCTACCCCAGGAAGTGCGTGCCGGGGTGGACATCGCCGATGACTTTGGAGATCACCCCGGAGCGGTCCAGGAGGTAGTCGCGGTCACGGATGGTCGCCAGCGCTGTGCCCAGCGGCGAACTCTTCGAGGCCGGGGAAGAGGGCGGTATCGACCGTCCCGGTGCGCTCATACTGCTCGAGTCCCTTCGTGAAGAGGTGACGGCGGTACTGCCACTTCAGGTGCTTGTCCGTACGGGAGGGGTCGCCTGGCCGCATCAGGGCGAGGAAGAACAGGGCCTTGACGAGTAGGTATGCGCCCAGGTTCTGGCTGACCGGCTGTCCGGTTGCGTTCAGGCAAGCGTCGTCCAGCACGGCGAGGTAGCGGAGCCGCTGGGCGGGGCTGGCGGTGTAGCCCTTGGTGCCGCCCTTGAAGGCGATGATTTCCAGGGCCGGGAGGACGTCGTATCCGAGTGGCACCAGGCCGTGGTGCTGCCAGTCGATGACCCCGGCCGGCAGGACGTTGGGCAGGCCGTAGTCGAGGTGGCCCGCCGCCAGCGGAACCCTGCCGAGGTGGTCCAGCACTCGGTCGAGTGCGGCGTGCGTCCGGGGGTTGTCCAGGTCAGGGTTCTCCTGGAAGACGTTCTGGGTGAACCCGGCGCTGTCCAGCCACTGCCGCAGTGCGCCGGGCGTGGACTGGACGAGGTAGGCGGCCTGTGCGCGCAGCAGCCGGGCGGCGACCTGCGCGGCGGTGTCGGCGACGTCGTCGGCCAGGTCGCGGCCGCCGTCCAGCGACGCCGCCGCCCGGTCGTGCAGTGTCTGGTCGCCCAGCGACTCCTCCACGACGTAGTAGTGGCCGTCGTCGGTGACGCCCTCCTCCAGGAGGTGCGGGACCGGGTAGTTAAGGTCCGCGATCCGGCGCTGGAATTCCGCTTCCGCTTGGAGCTCGGCTCCGCCGGTGCGCCGGTAGCGCGTTTTGTCGGCGGAGACGTACACCGCGCCGTCGGCGGCGGTCCGCTTCTTGACGAACCGCCAGTTCTTCTCGTTCATCAGCTCGCTCCTTCCGGCTCCTGTGCGGAACCGTGGGTGACCGGGTACTCGGGAATGGCCCGGGACAGGGTCCGGACGTCCATGACCCAGCGCATATCACCCGTCGCGACGCTTTCCCGCAGTTCGGCGAGGACGTCACTCCCGGGTGTGTCCGGCCGGGCCAGGTGGGCGCGGCGCCAGAATTTCAGCAGGCCCGGGAGGTGTGCCGCAGTGATGCCCGCCCGGATGTGCAGTGAGCACAGGGGCAGGAATCAGGTGAGGAACAGCTCTCGTAGCGCCGGGCTGACGCGGTGCACCTCGCACAGCCGGTGCAGCGCCGCGGTGTCGTCGTACGGGATGCGCCCGTGCAGCGCGTACTGGAGCCGCGTTCCGTTGTGTCGCCGGAGCATGGCCCCGTAGGCGGCGACGTTCGCTGCGGCGTTCTCGGTGACCGTCATCGCTGGCTGCCCGGCGCCGTGCCGGGCGGCAGCGGCCAGCACGGCGATGTGCACGCCGGCCCGCGGGTCCAGGACAAGGCCGTCGAGCCCGAGCGGCGCGAGGCTGATGCCGTGGTCGCGGGTGCGGGACAGGATCAGCCGCTCCGGGACGTTCTGGGCGATGGTCAGCAGATGGCCCGGTGGCCGGGCCCGGTGGGCGTGGAAGTCATCACGTGCGAGCACTGGTGTGCCCGGGGGCCGGTCCCAGACCAGCAACCGCCGGGTGTGCGGCCGGGAGCCCTGGTGCCCGCACGCCCGGCAGGCGTGGGCGACGGCGCCGGTCATGTGACCGCAGCGGGCGCAGAGACGGACCCCGGTGGGAGTGACCGTCAGGACACCCTCGTGCAGGAGGTGTTCGGTCATCTCCAGCGCGAGGGCGGCCACGACGGGAGCGGTGTCGGTGAGAACGCCACCGGCCGGGGCCGCGCCCGGCGCGTACTTGGCGGCGATCGCGCGTTCCTCCCGCTCCTGCCGGCCGATCGTGTCCCGATCGGGGGCGTCACGGTGGCGCAGGTCTCCGGCCAGAGTGACGGTGTTCCACAGATGCGGGACCGGCCCGGCGTCAAGGAGGGTGTTGAGAGCTTCGGCCGCGCGGATGCCGGCCGCCTTGCCCGGCCGTTCGGCGATGGTGAAGGGGCCGTTCTGCACGGGCCCGTTGATGTACAGGACGTTCATGGCCGCAGTCCTCTCAGCAGTCCGGTTGGGCGGTGCCGCGGGCGTGGAACAGGCCGTCGACCTGTTCGTAGACCAGGACGGCGGCGTTGGGTGTCTTGCGCACACGGGCCTCGTCGACCAGTTCAGTCACCGGCCGGCGCTCCAGGACCGCGCGCAGCGCGAGGATCGCTTTCCGTCATCCGGTCGTCGGGGAGATCTCCGTCGACTGCGACAGGCTCACCCTCGCGGAACGCGACCAGCACCTCGTGCTCTACAGCGCCCCGCCCGGATCCCCTGACGCCAATGCCCTGGCACTCCTGAACGTACTGGGAGCCGAGGCCGGCGACCACCGGCAGCGCCGCAGCCCTCGGTAGGAGTGCCGAGGTTCGGCACTCCGCCCTGCCGGACGGAGTCGATCCGGTCCGGCCGGCGTTCGACGTGGCGCTCCGTGGGCGCGGTCGCTACGAATCGGACGGTCATGTGTCTGGTCTTCCATGCGTTCGTAGGGCGCGTGAGGCTCGTCCGGGAAACCCCAACAAGTACCTGGACGGCGCCCACGCCCGTGGCGCCCGACTCTTCCGTCCGCCGACGGTGGCCAAGGAACAGATCCGCCACACCCGCGAATTCTCGCCCGTCCCGAGATCGCCTTCGCCTCGATCACCGGGTTCCTCGGCGTCGCGCGCGACACGATCCATGGGCACGTCCCCAAGGCGAAGGGGCCGGCGCCACCATGACCGCTGAACAGTACGGACGCCAGCTCAGCCCCTGAGCGGGGCTCGGCCTTCGCAGCCCGGGCTCCGGGGCGCCGGCGCGCCGCCGACGGCTTGACGTCTCAGACCTGAGCCATGCCACCGTCGACGAAGAGTTCGACGCCGGTGATGAAGCTGGAGGCATCGCTGGAGAGGAACGCCGCGGCCTTGCCCATCTCGCGGGGATCGGCGATCCGGCCGGACGGGTTGCCCTCCCCCATGCGCTTGACGGTGGCGCCGACCTGATCGGCGCCATGCGCCATCTCCAGCGCGCTCCGCAGGGACTCGGTGTCGACCGCACCGGGGCTGAGGACGTTCATCCGGATCCCCGAGCCCTTGATGTCCTGGATCCAGGAACGGATGAAGGCACGCACGGCGGCCTTGGCACCGCCGTACAGACCCATGGCCGCCGGGGGCTGGATGGAGGCGGTCGATCCGATGATGACGACCGTGCCGCCGGGCCGCAGCAGCGGCAGAGCCGGCTGGACGGTGAACAGGACCCCCTTGGCATTGACGTTGAAGGTCCGGTCGAACTGCTCCTCGGTGATCTGCCCGAGCGGGGCATGTGCGCCGATTCCGGCGTTGGCCACGACCGCGTCGAGCCGCCCGTACCGGCTCTTGATCTCTCCGTACGCGGATTCCATGTCGGCGAGCTTGGTGACGTCGGCCACGATGCCCGCACAGTGCGGTCCGATCTTGGCGACCGTCTCGTCCAGGGGCTGCTGCTGGAGGTCGGTGATGACCACGCGGGCACCCTGGTCGACGAATTCCTGGGCGATTCCGAGGCCGACGCCGGACGCACCTCCGGTGACCACAGCGACCTTGCCTTCGAGCGGGAGGCTCATCGTTTCTCTCCTCTGTGTGGACTGGCCCGCACTCCGCGGATGACGGCGGTACGTGCTCTACACTCACAAGTGGAGGCACCGCCGGTTAACGACTGTAAGTGGAGGCGCCGCCACTTAGCAATCCCTGGCGACGAAAGAGCCCTCTCATGACCACAGACAGCGGACGCCCGCTGCGGGCCGACGCGCGGCGAAACCGGGAGAAGATCCTCTCGGCGGCCGTGCGTGTCTTCGCGGAAGACGGGCTGGACGCACACCTCGAGCGCATCGCCAAGGAAGCAGGCGTGGGCTCGGGCACCCTCTACCGGAACTTCCCGACCCGGGAAGTGCTGATCGAGGCCGCCTACCGCAGCGAACTGACCCGGCTGTGCGAGGCCACCCCCGACCTTCTGGCGGCCCTGCCGCCGCGCGAGGCGCTCCGCGCCTGGATGGGGCGCTTCATCGACTACGCCCATGCCAAGCTGGGGATGGCCGAGGCCCTCCGCGCGGTCGTCGACTCCGGCGTCAACCCCTACGCCCATAGCCAAGAGCTGATCATGACCGCCCTCACCTCGCTCCTGAACGCCGCGGCCGCCGCCGGGACCGTCCGGACGGACATCGACGCGACCGACCTGTTCGCCGCCCTGACCGGCATCGCCCTCGCCTCGGGAAAGCCCGAGCAGCGCAAGCAGGCGGAACGCCTTCTCGACCTCACCCTCGACGGACTCAGGTACGGCGTGACCGGCTGATGCCGGCCCCGGACACTTCGGCGAACGACCCTTTTCCGGCACCCTGTACCGTGATCACGAGCCCGCAGGTGGGCAGCGCCGAGCACTGGCCTCGGGACGACATCCAGCAAACTTTCCCGGCCGCTCTGGGGGGCCGTTAACGCCGCCTTGCAAGCTGTTGCCACTCGGCCGACCGGCTTCGATTCTGTCGCATTCTGTCAGGCAGGTCGTCCAAACCACTTTGGTTCAGTCACGAAGTCGCACCCGACAAACGGGTCGCCCAGGGACTCCCGGAGTGCCTGGCAAGCCCAGTTTCTGAAACGAACGAAGCCAGCCAGGAGATCAGCAGAGCGTGGGTGCGTCAGCGGGTACTGGACCCATTGCCCGGGTCGTTGGGGTGGGGTTCGAGTGGAGTCACCCTGGGCGTCATCCACGGGCGCAGCGGGAGGGTGCCGAGTACCTTCTCGTGGAGTTCGTTCTCGTCGTTAGCCCGCCAGATGCCGATGCTGCGGAGTTCGCCGACGGGGCGCCACAGACGGGCGAGATGGCCGGTGGCGGCCAGTTCGCGGGCGCGGGCGGCCTCGGCGGCGCGGAGGCGGTCAACCTCCTCCTGAGGGGTGCCCTCGGGGATGGTGGTGGTGATCTCGACCAGGAACTCATGCATCGTCCGGCTCCGTTCGTTCGCGCGCCAGGCGGGGCCCGGGCGCTGTCTCCGCTCCGTCGTCCCGGAGCGGCATCATGTGCTCATCGTGCGTGCGGGGGCGGAGTGTGTGCCACGACTCGTGTCCTCTCGGGTGAGAGGCGCGGGCTCTCACGGCCCGTAGCATGGGGGCGTGGAGCTGCGTCAACTCCGGTATTTCGTGGCGGTGGCCGAGGAGCTGAACTTCGGCCGGGCCGCCGAGCGACTATGGATTGCCGGACCGTCCCTGTCCCAGCAGATCAAGTCGCTCGAACGCGATCTCAAGGTGCGCCTGTTCGATCGTGACCGGCGTTCGGTGGCGCTCACCCCGGCCGGTACCGCGCTGCTTCCGCACGCGCGGGCCCTGCTGGACCGGGCAGAGGACCTCCAGCGGATGGCGGGCCGGCTGTCCGGTTCGGATCCGGTGCGGCTGGGCTACGTCAACTGGCTGCCCACCGATCTGACGGCACGCACCTCGGCGGTGGCCCGGGTGCACCTCGACGCGTGGGTCGCCCCCTCCCACGCGCAGGCCGCCCGGGTCGCGGACGGCAGCCTGGACCTCGCCGTGTGCTGGGTTCGCACCGAAGACCTGGAGCGGCAGGACCTCACCGCCCGGCTGATCGGAGCCGACCAGCTCTATGCCGTGTCCACGAGCGCCGCGACCGGCGCCGTACGCGCCCGTGACACCGTCGTCCTGGTGGACGACGACACCACCTCGTGGTCGTCCTGGAACGTCTACGCTGAAGAGTTGGCCCGCGCCACCGGCGCCCAGGTCGAACGCATTTCGGACAACGGCATCACCGGACCCGCCTTCTTCGACCACGTCCGCCGCATCGGGCGACCAGTCATCAACTCTCCCAAGGGTCAGACCACTCCACTGCCGCCTGACCTGGTCCGGCGGCCGGTGGCCCCTGAGGTCCACTGGACGTGGTCCCTGGTGCGGCGGGCCGACGAGGTACGCCCCTCGGTTCTCGCCGTCGTCGAAGCGCTCTGCGATGGCGTCGGGGACCTCGGCCTGCGTGGTGACGGCGTCTGGCTTCCCGACGGCGATCCGCACCGGCACACCCCTGCCTCGTAGCGCCGACCTCGCCTGCGAGGTTTCCCCTCTCAGGTGGGAGGAGGCTGGTCCCGGCGGCGCGTTGCCCGCCCTCTCGCCGCGCCCTACCGTCGAGACGTCGACCGGTGGCCACAGCCGAGGTCGAGGAATCCCACCCCATCGCCGAGCCGCGCTCGGCTTCCCCTGGAGGTATGTCATGGGCATTCAGGATCAGAAGGTCGCCGTCATCACCGGCGCCTCGCAGGGCATCGGCGCCGGCCTCGTTACGGCCTACGCCAAGCTGGGCTACGCCGTCGTCGCCACCTCACGCACGATCGCCCCCGTCGACGACACGGGCATCCTCACCGTCCCCGGCGACATCGCCGACCCGGCCACCGCCGAGCGCGTCATCGCCGCCGCCATCGAGCGGTTCGGCCGCATCGACACCCTGGTCAACAACGCGGGAATCTTCGTCGCCAAGCCCTTCACCGACTACACCGCCGAGGACTACGCGAAGGTGACCGGAGTGAACCTGACCGGGTTCTTCCGCCTCACCCAGCTGGCCGTCGGCCAGATGCTCGCCCAGGGCGGCGGCCACATCGTCAACATCACCACCAGTCTCGTCGACAACGCCGACGCCCGGGTCCCCTCGGTCCTCGCCTCCCTGACCAAGGGCGGCCTGCAGTCCGCGACCAAGTCCCTTGCGATCGAGTACGCCACCCGCGGCATCCGGGTGAACGCAGTCTCCCCGGGCACCATCCGGACCCCGATGCACGCCGAGGAGACCCACGGGTTCCTGGCCGGCCTGCACCCCGTCGGCCGTCTGGGCGAGATCAGCGACATCGTCGACGCGGTCGTCTACCTGGAGAACGCCCCCTTCGTGACCGGCGAGATCCTCCACGTCGACGGCGGCATGAGCGCCGGCCACTGAAGCCGGCCGTCCACCGACAACACCCCCGGAACGACGAAGGAGCACGACATGTCCAGCATCGAGACAGGCGACCACGCCGTCCTGCGCAGCGTACTAGACCGGTGGAAGACCGCGGTCGACAAACACGAGCCCGACCTGGTCGCCGCCCAGTTCACCGAGGACGCGACCTTCCAGGGCCTGCACCCGTACAGTGTCGGGCGCCCGGGAATCGCCGCGTACTACGGCTCCCAGCCCCTCGGACTGACCACCGAATACCGCATCCTGGAAACCCGGCGCCTCGCCGACGACCTCGTACTCGGCTACCTGGCCGTGGACTTCTCCTTCACCGACCGCCCGACACTGAGTGTGTACCTCAGCGCGCTGGTGCGGCTCACCGCGGACGGGTGGGCCATCGCCCACTACCAGGTGTCCCGCCTGGACGCCGCTCACGAGGCGTCCCCGGAGATCTCGACACCGTGAACCGATGGCCGCGAAGAGGCGGGCGCAGGCTGGAGCCAGAACGCGCCCCCTTCATCTTGGCCGTTCCGCCTGCTACGCCCGGGCGGAACTGTGCCGGTCAACTCGGACAGCGCGCCGGCTGGTGCGACCGGCAACGCCAGCTAACCCACGCGACAATCTTCCATGACGTCCGGAACATGTCGAAGACCGTGAGCCAACATCGCTAGAAGTGCAGACGACGATCTGGAGGACCTGTCCCACAACTCGCGCAACCTACCGCGTTCATCAACTGGTTCGGGGCACGAGGTCATGATCGGGCGGCGTAGTCGATCCAGGCGTCGGTGAGAGTCTGCAAGGTCCCAAGGGTCGCGCCGGACGGCGCTGTCACGTTGGCTGACCGGGTGGGATGATCTTCGGGTTGATCATGGTGGAGGGGGTTGTCCGTGGGCAGTACGCCGCCGTCGTACAAGGGGCACTGGTACCCGGTCGAGGTGATCTCCCGCTGCGTGTGGCTGTACTTCCGCTTCCCGTTGTCATTCCGTGAGGTGGAGGAGCTGATGCTGCAGCGCGGCGTCATTGCGTCCTACGAGACGATCCGCCGGTGGTGTCTGAAGTTCGGACAGTCCTACGCCAACGCGCTGCGCCGCCGACGTCCCCGCCCCGGCGACACGCGGCACCTTGACGAGGTCTTCATCACGATCAACGGCGGGCAGAAGTACCTCTGGCGCGCGGTCGACCAGGACGGCAACGTGCTGGACATCCTCGTCCAGAACCGGCGCAACAAGGCCGCGGCCAGGCGCTCCTTCCGTCGGCTCCTCAAAGGAATCGGGGCCGTGCCGAGGGTGAACGTCACGGACAAGCTCCGTTCCTACGGGGCGGCCCACCGCGAGGTGATGCCCTCGGTCGAGCACCGCTCCCACAAAGGCCTAAACAACCGGGCCGAGAACTCCCACCAGCCAACGAGGCAGCGCGAACGCGCCATGAAAGGCCTCCGCAGCGTCGGAGGAGCTCACAGATTCCTGTCCGCGTTCAGCGGCATCTCACCCCACTTCCGGCCACGCCGGCACCGGATGACCGCCCCGACCACCGCAGCGTGACCCAGGCCCCCGCCCAACCCCCACACGCCCTCAACCGATCAACACCCCACCAACGTGACAACGCCCACCGCCGAGCTCCTCGCCAGCCCGAGGCCCGCATCACCCGGATCCGGGTGATGCGGGCGCCCGTCTCCGACGGACCGAAGTCCGCCGAAGACGGGCGCGCATGTGCCGGGGAAGTGGCTCAGGAGCGGTAGTCCCACAGGAACAGCGACCGTCCGGGATCGGTCCGCGCGGCGTTGACGCCGTCGCCCCGGGTGTAGTTGTTGCCCTCGCTGCCGGCCCAGTCCAGGATGGGCCCGCCCGAGGTCTGCAGGTGCTGGAACACACTCGCGTCACCGGCGGACGAGCCGAACTGGTACAACCTGGAGGTGTCGGCGTAGGGCCAGTACGGCGCGTACGGGCCTTCCGGCGTGAGCTGCTTGGTCAGAGTGTTGTGGAAGAACACGTTCTGCGGCCCCGTGGAGCCGGACCAGCCGACACCCTTGCTGCCCGCGGCCCAGTAGACGGGCCACCAGGTGCCATCGTCCCCGGCGCCTCCCTCGCCCCCGCAGTTGGTGTTGCACTCGCCGGAGGAATGGTTGTACGGCACGTGCACGGTGTTGTTCTCGAACAGGTTGCGGCGTTCCCAGCCGCCGTGCAGGTTCAGGTCGGAGTCGAAGTCGTTGCCGATGGCGACGTTGCCCGAAGCCGACCACTGGAAGGTGAAGTGACGTAGGTTCCGGCTGGTGTTGAAGGCGTACAGGGAGTCCCAGACGCGGGATCCGCGCAGGTAGCCGTTGCCGCCCTTGCCCTTGTTCCACGAGCCGTCGAAGACGTTCCGCTCGATCTGGATGTTCCTGGCCACCTCGGTGACGACCGGGTGCGAGCCGACCATGTCGGCACGCACACCGCGCACCCAGGAGTCCGCAGCCCACTTGAAGACGATGCCGTGCATGGCGTACTCGGGCGCCATGTTGCCATAGTTGTGGACCGCTTGGTCCGGGGTGAACTGGTAGGTGCCGCCACGGAGCTTGGGCAGGCCGTTGAGGTCCTCGGTGAAGGAGAAGTCCTCGAAGCCCACATCGGTGATCATCTTGAGCGGGGTGACCTTGCTGACGTACGGCTTGCCGCCCACGCCCAGCGGAGGGGAGCCGTCCGAGGTGGAGTCCACCGGGACGTCGAACTCCAGCGGCTTGTCGATGGTGACGGTGTGCTTGGCGGCGTCCACGGAGATGATGCTGAACACCTGCTGGCGCATGTGCAGGTTCTCCAGCCGGCCGTCCTCCGCCGTCGCTCCCACGACCTGCTGTGTCTGGTAGAACTTCAGACTGTTCGCCGCGCCGACCCACAGGTCGCCGCCCGGCTTGAAGAGGTCCATCTTCGCCTTGGCGTTCAGCTGGATGGTCCGGTCGCCCTGGTGCGCGGCGTAGTTGGCGTCGGCCGCTGAACCGGCCACGGCGACACCCGACTCCCAGTGCTGGTTGATCGAGCCCTCGAAGATGTCACGCCGGTTCTCCGGGATCTGGGACGGGAAGCCGCAGATCGAGGCGTACCGCGCGGCGGCCTCGCGGGTCTGGACCCGGAACAGTCCGCGTCCCGGCCAGATCCAGCCGCCCGTGCCGACGTTGTAGCCCGTGGTGAACTCGCACCTGTGGATCGTCGAGCTCTGGTCCCAGCGATCGCCGCTATCGGTGAGGACGTCGTAGCGGGTGTTCTTGTCGGGGCGGAAGACGATCCGCGAGCCGTTCGCCGGGTCCGACCCTTGTCCCCGGATGACCAGGTAGGACGCGTCCACGGACAGCTGCTTGCTGACGTCGAGGATGCCCTTGGGTAGTTCGATGACCGACAGTCGGCCCGGATTCGCTGACGGTGTACAGGAGTTGCGGATCCGGTCGATCGCGGCCTGCAGCCCCGCCGTGTCGTCCTGCCCGTCGTCGGCCTTCACACTGAACTGCTGCTCGAGGACGGACGGCGTGAAGTGGCAGGCGGGGTCGGGGTTGCGGGAAGCGGCGCCCGGAAGCACCTCGCCGGCGCGGTATCCGGCGCGGCTCCAGTCCGGCAGCCCGTCGACGGGAGCGCGGCGATTGCTCTTGCTCAGCACCGTGCTGTTGTCGACCGCCCCCTCGACGTCCCCGGGCTGGACGGACGGTTTGCCCACGCAGGACGAGAACACCGGGTTGTCGCCGAGCCTCGCCGCGATCTGCGTCAGGCAGGCGGACAGAGCCTGCTGTCCGTAGTGGTTGGGATGGATAGCCTCCTGCTGGTTGCCCTGGGCCTGCCACGGAAGGTCCTTGAGGCCTTCGATCACATACGGCACCCAGCGCACCCACTCGGCCTGCTCGGCCGGGACCGGGGAGGCCAGCGTGCGGCTCGAATCGGCCTGCCGTGTCGTCCTGTTGCACAGCTCGTGCCCGGCGAACGCGTCCTGGAGGTCGAGGAAGGAAACCCCGGCCTCGTTCGCGGCGCCGCGGAGCATGGCACTGATCCGGGGCACCACGGAAGTGTGCGCCCAGTCGCTGTCCGCGTCCAGGAACGGGCAGCCGCCACGGAGGTAGCGGCTGTAGTTGGCCGGCGGGAGCGGGGCGTTCTCCGGGTCGCGGTAGTCGCCGCCGAGCGGCAGGGGGTTGGGGTAGGACTGCAGCACGATCTGGTACGTGCCGTCCTCCTGGCCGGCCTCACGCAGCGTCGTGCGGATCGCCTCGACCGACTGGACGACCTTGGCCCGCGCCGGGCCGAGTCCGTCGGCGAACTCCTTCTCCTTGGCGTCGCGGCAGCCCTTGTTGAACAGCGACGGGTAGAAGTACGCCTTGACGCAGTCCTGGAGGATGTCGGCGAACTTCAGGTCGTTGCCGCCGATCGACAGCACCACCAACCGGACGTCGTTGTTCTGCGCGATGTCGCGCAGGTCGTCGATCTGGGGCCGCTGGCCCTTGAAACCGGTCGTCGTGACGTTGTCCGTCGTCGCGCCGGAGCAGGCGATGTTGAACCGCCTCTCCACCGGTACGTCCTCGAAGGTCAACCCCCTGATCTCGGCGGAGTCGGAGCGGTCGCAGGCGCTGCCGCCCTGGTCGTACGACGTGTCGCCGTAGACCTTGGTCAGGTCGTGGTCGCAGACGCTCTCCTCGCCGTTGCAGTTCACCGCGGCGCGGTCGGTGCCCCATGCGGAACCGGTCGCGGAGGAACCGGCGTTGCCGGCCCACCGTCCGCCCTCACCGGAGATGTAGCTGTCGCCCATGGAGACCACCGCGGTCGGCAGACCGCAGGTGTCCGCGGCGGCGGCCCGTGCGAGGTTCGGCGCCGTGGGGTTGTAGGTGGTCGCGTACCGGAAGGTCCACCCGTTCGTGCAGTCGGTGGCCCTCACCGGGGCGAACCGTACGGGCCAGTGGTCGGATTCGCCCTTCTGCTCGCTCCGCGTCACCACGAGGTTCTCCAGCTGGTCGCTGGCGATCATGTAGTCCAGCGCGAACTGGGACTGCTGCGTGTAGACCGGTGTACCGTCGGGTTTTCCGTTCTCCGTCGCGTAGAACGTGTTGGGGAACCTGGCGCGCGTGGCGTCCGCGAGGCTGTTGAAGTCGCCCAGGGCCCGCCACGACTTGCCGGCCATCTGCCCGGTGATCGTGGTGATCAGCGCGACGGTGTGCGGATTGGGCTTGTCGCCGGAACGGATCGACGCGGCATGGATGTTGAAGTACCAGGTGCCGCCGACCTCGACGCCGAACGCGGGGCGGGACCTGATCCACTTGTTCTTGGGGTCCTCGGCCGGGAAGATCTTGACGCGGTCCTTGAGGTCGCCGATCTTCTCGGGTACCTGGCGCAGCCAGATCGCCATGGACTTCGTGGCGTTACGAACCGTGTCCGGCGTCCCGGCGTCACCCTCGTCTGTCTCCGCCTGGTCGTCGGGGTCGGTGCCGGGAGTGGTGGGGGGAGGGGTGCCGGGAGGGGTGGTGGGGTCGGGGCCCCAGGCATTCTTGTCCAGGATCTTCAGGTAGAGCAGGACACCGTTCTTCGTCCTGGTGCTCTGCCTGCCCCACTCCTTCGCGTAGAGCCGGTACTTGAGGCTGGGATAGCCCTTCGGAGTCGTCGTGGTGTCGTCGGTGTTCTCGGCGATCACCTCGGCGTCCTTGATGAAGCCGTCGGGAGGCGTGTTGGCCTCCTGCAGGGCCACGACGTTAGCCCTGGGGAGCAGCTTCGTCTTGACGTCGTACCACGAGGTGCCGCCCTGCATGTTGAACGTGACGGCCGGCTCGTCGACCTGCTCGATCGCCTGTGCGGTCACGGGCACGAACAGCGTGACGAGCGAGGCGAGCAGCGCCACGCACAGGGTCTGCGCCAGAGCGAGCCTCGGCCGGGATTGGGGCCTCGGCCGGGAATAGGGCCTGTGCCGGGAACCGGGTCCCGGCATGCGTATGGACAAGGGTTTGCCTCTCTTTCCTGCCCGCCGCAGTCCCCCGCGGGACCCGTGAGCCGGTGCCGGTCACTGCAGCGGTCCTCTGATGCGACAGAAGAGGACTGGGCGATTCAGTCGTGGATGTGGCCGGGTGGGGTGTGGTGCAGGTGAGGTATCTTGCTGACCGGCCCGAACGTAACAACCCCCTGGAGCGCGGGCGATGGCGCCGCGTACCGTCGCCGTGGCCTGGGTGCCCGCTGTCAGTCCACCGGGGGGCCATCACTCATGCGCCTCCGTGGCGCTCTGGGCTGACGGGGGACGGGGGACTGGTGGCGCCGCGTCTGCTCGGGCCTTGAAGAACCTGATCAGTTCGCGGCTCAGCAGCTCTGGCTTTTCCTCCGAGAGGAAGTGGCCGGCGTCGGGGATCTCGACGAACCGGATGTCGGTCGCCAGGTCTTCGTTCGAGGCGCGGGACAGTGCGAGGTAGCGGCCGCCGGGCACCAGGACCGGCATGGTCAGCTTGGGGAAGCCGGCCGCGACTCGCAGGTCTTCGCGGAGTGTCCGGTACCAGCCGGCCACCGCACGGATCGCTTCGACGGAGTCGTAGGCACGGGCGTAGATCTCCCAGCTCTTCTCGTCGATGGCCTCGGGGGCGACGGTGAGCTGATCCGCGGACCAGTCGACGAGGGTCCGGTAGCGGCCCGCGAGCAGTCGCTCGGGAAGCTCGTCGAGCTGGTTGAAGCCCAGGTGCCACGCGTTCAACCCATTCGGCGCGGGCAGGGCGGGAAGGTCCCCCAGTTCACTCGTCGGTGCCCCCGGCTCCCACATCGCCAGTCTGGCGGTGCTCTCGGGGAATTGGGCGGCGAAGAAGTAGGCGATCCAGGATCCGACGTCCTCGCCCGCGACGTTGACCCGGTCATAGCCCAGGTGCCGGACGAGTTCGTGGACGTCGCGTGCCATGGTGGCCTTGTCGTACCCCGATTCGGGCTTTTGAGACTCGCCCATTCCCCGATATTCGCAGACGATCACCCGAAAGTGCTGCGCGAGTAGGGGGATCATCGTGCGGTACTGCCACCAGGTGCGGGGCCAGCCTGGGAGCAGTACGAGCGGTTCGCCCGAACCGCTGCTCACATAGTGCAGACGGACTCCGTTGACATGGGCGAAGCCATGCTCGAAAGATTCGAATGGTTCGGGTTCGGTGGGCATGTGTACTCTCCTACGGGAATGTACCGGCCGTCGGATATGCAAGAGAGAGGTGCCCGCCTGGGCGGCACCGACGGAGCCCGGCCGCCCAGGCCGTGCGGGATCGCGTCGCGCGGGCGGCTCCGTCACCGCGGAGGTTCTAGCTGGGGTCGGGGAGGATCTCCGTGGCATAACGCTCCATCAGCTCCGTCGGGGGCTCCCCGATGCTGAGCTCCCGAATGGGCGGCGCCACCCCCGGCTCGGCCGGTGTGGCGCCAGTGAGGAGCAGTTCCTCCATGCCGCCCGGAGTGAAGAAGAAGATCATCTTGGCCGCGTGGTAACCGCGGTTGCGGAAGCGGTGCCGAGTACCCCGCGGGACGAAGAAGAATCCGCCCGCTCCGGCGGTCACGGTTTCGTCGCCGTTGAGGAACTCCAACTCCCCGGAGATCACGTAGAACGCCTCGTCGTGATCGTTGTGGACGTGCGGTGCGGGTCCCCCTTCGGGCGGCACCGTCGCCTCCAGGAACGTCAGCGCCCCATTGGTCTCCTGTCCGCCGACCTTGAGGGTGTAAGTGTCGGCGAACACCCAGGCGGTCTCCCCCTGCCCGGAGGGAACGTAGATCGCGCTTCTCTTCGTGTACCGGGGGTCCGTCGCGTAGGGATCGATCAGACTCATGGCTCTCCTCACTACCGAGCAGCAGTATCCTAACGATCATTAATAAACTATTCCGAGCCCATGACGACGTGTCAACACCGCGCCTCGGTAGGCTGCGGGAGGGCCCAGCTTCGAACGGGCGACCGAGGCGCCAGCGGGCGAGAGAAGGGCAGGAGAGGTTCATGCCGGGTGGTCGACCTCGCAGCTACGATCCCGAGCTGGCGCTGAACGCGGCCATGCTGACCTTCTGGACCCAGGGCTACGAGGGCACCGCCATGTCCCACCTCACCGCGGCCATGGGGATGAGCGCCCCCAGCATCTACGCGGCGTTCGGCGACAAGGAGACCCTCTTCCGCACAGTCGTCGAACGCTATATGGCCGGTCCCGGGGCCTACATGCAAGCCGCCCTCGACCAGCCGACGGCCGAGGCACTGGCGCGCACTTTCCTGCACTCCGCCGTGGAGGCGGTCACCGGCGACCGCACCCCGCACGGCTGCCTGATCGTGCAGGGCGCGCTCGCCGTAAGCCCCCGCTCGGCCTCGGTGCGGGAATACCTGACCAGGCTTCGGGAGGACGGGGTGAAGTCCCTGGCCGACCGGCTGCGGTCCTTCTCCGGCGCCGACGGTCTGCCTCCCGGCTCCGACCTCTCGGCCCTCGCGCGGCTCCTGGTCACGGTCGTCCAAGGACTCGCCGTCCAGGCCGCTTCGGGTGTGCCGCGCGAAACGCTTCACACCATCGCCGACCAGATGGTCACGTGCTGGCCGCGTCGAGCGGATTGAACCTGGCGGCAGTCGGCAGCGGCCCGTGGCCACCCGCGGTGGGGTCTTGCAACGACAGCGACCGGGACAACATCTTCCCCAGTGGACTGCCCGCCGGATCCCCAGAAGAAGCCCTCGACTGCGCAGGCACCAGCGCGAACACGCCTCGCGCTACCGAACCGACTTCGACCTCGCCTCATGATCCACAAGATCCACGTCACTCAGAAAGCAACGCACCCTCGCTTCGGTGGCCCCAGGCCGCCTTCCTGCAACCGCTTGCGTCCGGCAGCGGTCACAGAGATCGAGCGGGCAGCGGCAACGGGCATGGCAGACAGGGCGATCGCGAGAAGTGGATCAAGACAGCGGCAGGCTGCCGTATCCACGACGGCCACCGCGAACCGCCCATCACCGGACACGTCATCCAGATCGGGCTGAATGACCGTCATGCCCACACCCGCCGAGTCCACCTCGACCTCACTGGCCCAGAGGCTGACCGGCCGTGCCCGCACCGCCTGGCCGCAGCTGGGCCCGACCGGAGAGTCTCAGCTGGTGGCGGCCTTCGCGATCAGCTCGCTGATCTGATCGACCGCGGCGGAAGGGCCGGGGAAGAAGCGGTTCTTGGTCAGCGCGAAGGAAATGCCGGTCGCGGTGTCGGCATACGCCGCGCTGCCTCCCATGCCGGGCATGCCGAAAACGCTCAGCGTCTCCGGCGGGTTGGCTCCGGGCCGACCGAGGTTGTAGCCCAGCGCGCGCGGCATCGGGAAGCCGACCATTTGGTCGACATCGTCCGTGGCCAGGGCCGTGACCTCTCGCAGCCGCTCGTCCGAGACCAGCCGGACACCGTCCACCTCACCAAGCAGCGCGGCGTACATCCTGGCCACCGCGCGGGCGGACATCGTGCCGCCCGAGGGAATGTCCGACGTGAGCACCACAGGGTTGTTGCCGTATGCGGCGCTGGGGGTCACGGCGGGCGGCGTGGCCTTGACGATCGGCAGGTCGGCGGGCATCGCCGCCATCATCTCGGCGGTGCCGGGCGCATCCTCGAGTCGGGCGAGGCGGCCGAGCCGGGACTCCGGGACGCCGAAGAACAGCTCGTCGGCGATGCCCAGCGGCGCCGCGATCTCCTGCTCAAGTACGTGCGAGATCGGCTTGCCGGTGACCCGGCGGACGATTTCGCCCATCACGAAGCCCCAGGTCATCGCGTGGTAGCCGGTCTTGGTCCCGGGCTCCCACCAGGGCTTGGAGCCGGCGATCAGGGCACACATCCGGTCCCAATCAGCCAGGTCCTGCACCGTGAGGTCGGACGGCACTGCCGGGACGCCGATGGAATGGGTCAGCGCGTGGCGGATGGTCGCCTTGTTCTTGCCGTGGGCGCCGAACTCGGGCCAGAGCTCCACGATCGGCCTGTCATAGTCAAGGGCGCCGCGGTCTGCGAGGACGTGCACCACCGTCGCAGTCACACCCTTGCCGGTGGAGGCGCTGTAGAAGGGGATGTCCGAGGTGACCGGACGGTCGCTGTCCGGATCGGCGACGCCCGCCACCGCGTCCACCACCAGCTCACCATGCTGGTACACCGCGACCTGGATCCCCAGCTCGGCGCCGCACTCCACCAGTTGGTCAATGGCCTGTTGTACAAGCTTCTGCATGATGTTCATGCCCTCTCGATCTTTGGCTGCGGTGCTTGTGGGCACCGTTCACCCGAGAGTCGGCGCCAACGGTGAGATCTCGACATCTCCACATTCCTCGTCGGTTTCCCCACGCCGTCGGCGCTCGGCCTGGTACGCGGTCCATGCGAGTTCCCCCTGCTGTGTGGCCTCTGAGGAGGATCGGAGGGA
>NZ_JBITER010000043.1:0-54937 GCF_044455345.1 Streptomyces sp. NPDC051286
AGTCGAAGCACACCTGCTCGAACTCCTCGGCATCGATGAAACCCGACCCCGCTGGCTACAGACCTAAACCCCCATGTGCGAAGTCTCCGGCTAGCTCCGTACTTCGCGGGTCGTTGATTCAGGTCGAGTTGGGAGCCTGGCGGTGTCTGTTGCGGGGGTGGTGGCGTTGACCGGGCGTGACGAAAACTTTCTGGTCTCCGCGGCCACGATCGCAGCGTCCACGTATGGAATGCGTGGTCAGCGCTGTGGTGGAGAAGCGTCTGGGCGCTCTGCCTGTCGCTGCTGAGTTTTCCCGTCGGCTGACCATGGCCGGGATCGTCGACCGTCTGTGCCCAGGCCGTGAGACCGCTCATGTGAAGCACGGCCAGGTCATCGAGGTCCTGGTGGCCAACCGGCTGACCGCGCCCGCATCGTTGTGGCGGGTGGATGACTGGGCGCGGGACTGGGCTGTGGAAGAGGTCTTCGGCATCGAAAGCGAGTTGCTCAACGACGACCGGCTTGGCCGGGCCCTGGACGCGATTGCCCCGCACCTGCAGGAGATCACCGACAGCATCGGTGCCCGCGCGATCGGCGAGTTCGGCATCGATGTGGCGACGATGCACTGGGACATGACGTCCATGTCGTTGCACGGCGCTTACCCCGCCGACGACCAGGACGAGGAGTATCCCCAGGTCAAGCACGGGCACCCCAAGGACCGCAGGTTCGATCTCAAGCAGATCTAGACCGGGCTCGCGGTCTCCGGCGACGGCGGGATCCCCTTGCTGTCCCGGGTCATCGACGGGGCGCCGCGGAGATCTCCCAGATCACCGGCACCATGACCGCCCTGCGTCAGATGGCCGGGCCGAAGGACTTCCTGCTGGTCGGCGATTCCAAGCTCATCTCCTACGCCAATGTGAGCGCGTTGATCGCCGCCGGGACCGGGTTCATCGCCCCAGCCCCCGCCTCCAAGGTCGCCGACTGTGTCTATGCCGCGCTCGACCTGGACGAGGCGAACGTCGTAGACTATGTCCCCCTCCGGGACGGCCCCGAAGTCCAGCCCGGACACCAGAGAACAAGTAATCCGCCAATAGCTTTCAGGACTTCGTGACTGTGGTCTTCTTCGGCTGGCGGGGCACGGTCCTGGTATTGGCCCCGGAGTCCTAGCCGACACCAGCCGCAAAGTAGGTCGCGGGTAGCCGGAGAGCCCCGTTTTACCCCACGGGCAACTTTTTCGCGCCCTGTTATGACGGCACCATGTCGAACGGCACGTTCTGCCAGACCGACAACGCCACCCTCACGGTCTACCGTCAGGGCTCCCTCACCTCCGGCGAGAAGAGCGTGATCAGCTCGGCACTCACCGGCTACTACAGCCCCACCGACCTCGCGGTCTCCATCAAGAGCTCCGGCGAGTACACCGGCTCTTCGGAGACCGACATCATCTACCAGGCAGGCGTCCTCCCGGCGACCACCATCGGGCGCGCCTGGTGCGACGACGCGGTCACCACGCTGAAGTGCGACCAGCACTACGTCCGCTTCAACGACAACACCTCGTCAATTGGCGCGATCAACAAGTCCGACGCGTGCCACGAGACAGGCCACGCCGTCGGCCTGACTCACGGTCCGCAGGCGTCCCCAAAGCTGGGCCTGTACGACAACCGGCTCGGCTGCATGTCGTACAACGACGTGTACGGGCTGGGCAGCAACAACGTGCAGAACATCAACGCCACCTACTAGGAAGGTTGCCTCCCGTCACCATGAGCACCCAAGTCAAGCTCCTCAGTGCCATCGCCGGCGTGGCTGCCCTGGGCGCGGCCGCCTTCCTGGCCCCGCTCGTCGCCGCCGACAGTCACGAACGCCCGGATGTCATCATCGCCCAGGGCAAGGACGGCTTACCCAACCGATCGCCCATCGACTGGGTCTCCTACGGGGACCAGGTCGCGGTCGTCAACGTCACCTCGGAGGCCGAGATCCCCGCCAGCCCCGAGGAGGTCGCGGCCGGCGAGGGCTACATCAGTAGACGCATCGCCCTGGACATCGGCGAGGTGGTCTGGTCGCGCCCCGGCGCTCCCACGCCTCCGGGAACGCTGAGCATGGTCGTGGACGGCTGGTCCTTCAAGGGCGACACTCGCACGCCGATGGCGCTGGAACAGAGCTCGCGTCTCGAGCCGGGACACACCTACGTGCTGTCGCTGGCCCAGCTCGCCGACGGAACCTGGTCGGCGATCGGCTCCCAGGCGGCGCTGCCATACGACAGCGGAACGATCGGCGCGGGCGAGTACCAGGGCGAGACCGTGACCGCAGCCCAGTTCGGCACGGCCGTGAAGGCCCACGACGACGACAAGCCGAAGGATGGGGGCTTTACCTCGGAGGGCGCCGAGGTGATCATGGAGTCCGTCGCGGAGCTCACCGTCGGCAAGTCAGCAGACTACGTCGAGACGCTGCTGACCACCACCAACCCCGACCCGCTGGCGGAGGCCAACTTCGACCTCGACCCGATCGCGCGGTACGAGGCCGTCGCTGGCGTCGACGAACCCGTCGAGACCTTCTGCTCGATAGCCACTCCCCTCGCCGTCTCCGAGGCGAGCAAGCTCACCTCGCCCGAGCTGGGCGGCATCCTGAACCAGCTCGTCGCCAAGGAGAGCGGGAAGGACGCCACGGACCTCAGTGTCCTGGCCGCGTACCACAACGGTGACGACAGCCTGGCATCCCAGGCCGACACCGTGCGCCCCACGGTCATCGCGAACATCGAGGGCCAGTGCGGGATCGAGGTCGGCGACCTGCTGCCCAACTCCACCGCCCCGCTGGACTAACAGCCGCCTGACCCGTCACACCTGATGCACCGTGATCGCCCCCGTCCCGTTCTTCGGGCCGGGGGCGATCACCGCGCGCGGGCAGGGCCTGGGGGCGGCGCCCAAGCCCCCGCGAGCCCTCAGCCCTGACGCCGCAGAAGGGATGCCCAGCCGGATCGGTGAGAATCTGCGCCTTGGCGTGCGGCTGGTGATCCGGCTCTGTGCGAGCTCGGCCTCACTTCGGGCGCCGTGTCGGCGTACCTGGACCGGCTGGAGAAGGCGGATCACAACCGCCGGGTGCGGGAGGCGGACGACCGCAGGGTCGTCCACCTCCGCCACGAGGAGCGCACCCAGGAGCTCGCCCGGGACTTCTTCTCCGTTCGCCGAGGCCACTGAGGTGACGCGCCGCCGCTTCACCGACGAGGAGCCGGGTACCGTCGTCGAATTCTTGGCCAGACTCAACGACGGATTCAGGAAGCTGCGTCCAGCGACGTGAGATCCGCGCCCTGGACCGCCACCAGCACGGCCTCGCCCGGGGTCTTCCCCGCCGCCACGGCGACCGCCGGATCGATGCCCTCGACCTCGTAGACGGTCACCTTCTCCGACTTCTCCGTGCCGTCGACCTCGCCCGATTCGTCACACCCGGGCAGCAGACCGGTACCGAGGTTTTTGCCGACTGTGAACTTCTTGTCGGTCACGGACCGCCCCCTCACGTCGAGGTAGGACCGCCCCTCGTACTTCACGAGGTACGCGCACTTCTCCTCGGAGGCGCCGCCCGCCTGGAGACCCCCGTCGGTCTCCCCCTTCGTCGTACAGCCGGTCCCCCCGACCACCAGGACCGCCGCCACCGCCAGAGTCCTCATCCACCCGCTCCGCACCCGCGGCTTCGCTTCCATCTCCCGCCCTCCGTCTCTCCGGCATCACCGAAGGCCCTTCGGCCTCTCAGTGCTACGACGGAGCAGCCCCCCTTTTCGTTCGGCCTGGTCGTCGGCGTTGTGACCCTGCCAGGCGGACGGCAGGTCGGGTCCGTCAGCGGAGTTCCGCGGCCCAGTCGGTCCGCGAGCGCGGCATCGGTCCCCTATAGCCTGACCAACCTGGAACAATCCGGCGCGCTGATACGCGACGGCCGGGGCTGGAACTGCCGTCCGGGCCACTGACCGGCACAACAAGGGCTCAACTGGCTGCGCCTGCGCACCGAGATCACCGTTGACGACACGGGCCGCCCCCCTGACCTGGCACTTCGACACCGACGTGCTCCAGGCCGAACAGGCCGTCGATGGCTGGTACGCCCTGCTGACCACCCTCACCCCCGAGCAGGCCGATCCCGCCGAGGTCCTGCGACGCTACAAAGGCCAGGACGCCGTCGAGCGCCGCTAGAGCGACTTCAAGGGCCCCCTGGCCGTCACACCGATCTTCGTCAGGACAACAAGCGCCTCGCCGCACTGATCACCGTGATCTGCCTGGCCCTGCTGCTGTTCTGCCTGATCGAACGCCAAGTCCGCCGCTCCCTGGGACCCGAACAGAAGATGCGGGGCCTGTATCCGGGCAACCAGGCAGTCCGGCCGACCGGCCGGATGATCCTCTACCACCTCTCCGGCCTGCGCCTGCGAGTCAGCAGCGCCACCGCCCCGCCCACCGTCGTCATCAACCGGGGCGTACAGCTCCACCTGCTCGACCTCCTCGGCCTGGAACCCACACATCCCCGCTGGCCAGAGACCAACGGGTTACCCGCGAAGTACGGAGCTAGCCGCCGATCGCCGACATCGGGCGGTCGGGCTGCAGGAACGACGGGTCGTCCAGACCGGATCCGGCCTTTTTCCCCCACATCGCGAGACGCCAGATCCGGGCGATCTCCTCGTCCGGGGCCTCGGACCGCAGCGCGCCGCGCAGATCGGTCTCCTCGCGGGCGAACAGGCAGGTCCGCACCTGGCCGTCGGCGGTGAGCCGGGTGCGGTCGCAGGCCCGGCAGAACGGGCGGGTGACGGAGGCGATGACGCCGACCCGGTGAGGTCCGCCGTCGACGAGCCAGCGCTCGGCGGGGGCGGAGCCGCGCTCGTCCTCGCCCTCGGCGGTGAGGGCGAAACGGGTGCGCAGCGAGGCGAGGATGTCGCCTGCCGTGATCATCCCGTCGCGCTTCCAGCCGTGCTGGGCGTCGAGCGGCATCTGCTCGATGAAGCGGAGCTCGTACCCGTGCTCCACGGCCCAGGCGAGCAGGTCGGGGGCCTCGTCCTCGTTGAGCCCCGGCATCAGCACGGTGTTGATCTTGACCGGGGTGAGGCCGACGCCGTGGGCGGCTTCGAGGCCTGCCAGCACGTCGTGGTGGCGGTCGCGGCGGGTGAGGGTCTTGAAGACGTCGGGGCGCAGGGTGTCCAGGGAGACATTGACCCGGTCCAGTCCGGCGGTTCTGAGGGCGGCTGCGGTGCGCTTCAGCCCGATGCCGTTGGTGGTCAAGGACAACTTCGGGCGGGGTGTCAGCGCCGCGCACTGCTCGACGATGGAGACGAGGCCGGGGCGCAGCAGCGGCTCGCCGCCGGTGAAGCGGACTTCCGTGATCCCCAGCTGGGTGACGGCGATACGGACGAGCCGGACGATCTCGTCGTCGCTCAGCAGGTCCGGCTTGGCCAGCCACTGCAGTCCCTCTTCGGGCATGCAGTAGGTGCACCGCAGGTTGCAGCGGTCGGTCAGCGACACGCGCAGGTCGGTGGCGACCCGGTCGTAGGTGTCGATGAGCATGGTGGGCCCCCTCCCCCGGTGGATCCCGGTTGCGGATCTGACTCCTCCGAGACTACGCGAGACCTGCGACACGCAGGTGGCCCGATTGCCACGAGGTACGGCGCGGCCGCGTCGTAGGACTCTACGACGCGGCCGCGGCAACAGCGTGGTGCGTGGCTCGAACCTTTCGATTAATTCCCGCTCGTCAGTGGGCACCGACGCCGGTGAGGGACTTGACCTCCAGCTCGGCGTACTTGCCCTTGTCCGGCTCCTCCTTAGAGAGGAGGGAGCCGAGCCAGCCGAGCAGGAAGCCCAGCGGGATGGAGATCAGGCCCGGGTTCTCCAGCGGGAACCAGGCGAAGTCGACGCCCTTGAACATCGATGTCTTCGCGTTGCCGGAGACGACCGGCGAGAACAGCACCAGGATCACCGAGCTGGCCAGACCGCCGTAGATCGACCACAGGGCGCCCTGGGTGGTGAACCGCTTCCAGAAAAGGCTGTAGAGGAGGGTCGGGAGGTTGGCGGAGGCGGCGACCGCGAAGGCGAGAGCCACCAGACCGGCGACGTTCATGTCGCGGGCGAAGGCGCCGAGGATGATGGCGACCGCGCCGATGAGGACGGTGGCCCAGCGGGCGGCCCGCATCTCCTCCTTCTCGGTGGCCTTCCCCTTGCGGATGACGTTGGCGTAGATGTCGTGGGCGAAGGAGGACGAGGAGGCGAGGGTGAGGCCCGCGACGACGGCGAGGATCGTGGCGAAGGCAACGGCCGAGATCACGGCGAGCAGCACCGCTCCGCCCGTCGTACCGACCCCGCCGAGGTATTCGGCGAGCTGCGGAGCCGCGGCGTTGCCCGCCGGGTTCTTCGCCCTGATCTCGTCCGGGCCGATGAGCGCCGCGGCGCCGAATCCGAGCGCGATCGTCATCAGGTAGAAGGCGCCGATGATGCCGATGGCCCAGTTCACCGACTTACGGGCGGCCTTGGCAGTCGGGACGGTGTAGAAGCGGATCAGGATGTGCGGGAGTCCGGCGGTGCCGAGGACCAGGGCGATGCCGAGGGAGAGGAAGTCCAGCTTCGAGGTGCCGGTGGCGCCGTACTTGAGGCCGGGCTCCAGGAACGCCGCTCCGTGGCCGCTCTTCCCGGCGGCCGTGCCCAGCAGGTCGGAGATGTTGAAGTCGAACTTGAGCAGCACCAGGAAGGTCATCAGGAGGGCACCGGCGATGAGCAGGACGGCCTTGACCATCTGCACCCAGGTGGTTCCCTTCATGCCGCCGATGGTGACGTACACGATCATCAGGACGCCGACGAGGGCGACGATGAGGATCTTTCCGGCGTCGCTGGTGATACCGAGGAGCAGCGAGACGAGCACACCCGCGCCCGCCATCTGCGCCAGCAGGTAGAAGATCGAGACGACGATGGTGGAGACGCCCGCGGCGGTACGTACCGGGCGCTGCCGCATCCGGTAGGCGAGGACGTCGCCCATCGTGTAGCGGCCGGAGTTGCGCAGCGGTTCCGCGACCAGCAGCAGGGCCACCAGCCAGGCGACGAGGAAGCCGATCGAGTAGAGGAAGCCGTCGTAGCCGAAGAGGGCGATGGCGCCGGCGATTCCGAGGAACGAGGCGGCGGACATGTAGTCACCGGAGACCGCGAGTCCGTTCTGGAAGGCGGTGAACTGGCGGCCGCCCGCGTAGAAGTCGGAGGCGCTCCTGGTCTGCCGGCCCGCCCAGACGGTGATGCCCAGGGTCGCGGCGACGAAGACCGCGAAGAGCGTGATGATCAGCGGCCGGTGCTCGGCGGTGGACGAGGCGGCGAGCTGGATCACGGGGTGCGAGTGGTACGCGGCGCTCATGCGTCGTCCTCCATACGGGACTTGATGGCCTCGGCCTTCGGGTCGAGCTTCGCCGCGGCGTGCCGCGCGTAGAACCAGGCGATGAGGAAGGTGGTGACGAACTGGGCGAGACCGAACACGAAGGCCACGTTGATGTTGCTGTACACCGTGGTGCCCATGAAGCCGCCGGCGTAGTTCGACAGCAGCACATAGAGCAGGTACCAGAGCACGAACGCGATGGTCAGCGGGAAGGCGAACGAGCGGTGCGCGCGGCGCAGTTCGCCGAACTCCGCGCTCTCCTGGACCTCGGCGAACCGTTCTGTCGTGGGCTGGGCGGGGCCGGTGTCCGGACCGGCCTTGGGCGGCGATGCATCGGTAGCCACGGAGTCTCCTCGCGACGCGGGTGCGGTGGTGGGGGCGGTGGATTTCACAACAGAACCTCGATGTCGGGGGGTTGGTGGTGCGACTCCCCTGACAACGGCACGTGCGGCGCGGCGAAGCGGTTCACCGCGCGTTACCGCTTCTCCGCTTCGCCCGATCGGCGGCACCCTTCGAACTGAATGTCGTCAATTCATTGATGTGCCGGATGATCAGCGATAACTTCACCGTTCATACACACGTCCGGACACACCTCGTGTCCGGCCGGCTGACACGGATGATGTGGAGACCCCATGGCGCATCTGGGATCCAGGCGGACCCGCGCACTGACGCTGCCCGTCGGATTGGCCCTCACGGCCTCGCTCGGCTTCCTGCCGACGAGTGCCGCATCTGCCGCCCCGTCGGACGGACTGCCCACGGCGGCGGTCTCGACGAACGGCCCGAAGCTGTCGTACGTCGTCAACACCACCCCCGTACACAGCACGGATGTGGTGCGCCGAGCGATAGCCGCAGCCGGCGGGACGATCGTGACGTCGCACGACCGCATAGGCGTGATCGTCGTCCACTCCTCGAACCCCGACTTCGCGAAGACCATTCGCAAGACCCCGGGCGTCGAGTCGGCCGGTGCCACTCGCACCGCCCCGCTCCGGTCCGTCGCCACGACCGAAGAGGGCAGCACCGAGCTGCTGACCGCCGAGGAGGCCGCGAAGGCCGCCGCGGCCGCGGGTCCGGGCCAGGAGCCGCTGGAGCCCAACCAGTGGGACATGCGCGCCATCCAGGCCGACGAGGCCAGCAAGATCAACGACGGCAGCCGCTCGGTCACCGTCGGCGTGATCGACACAGGTGTCGACGACACCCACGTCGATCTCAAGGCGAACTTCTCCAAGGAGCAGTCGGCCAGCTGCGTCGGCGGCGTGGCGGACACCACCGAGGGCGCCTGGCGTCCGTACCCGGGCCCCACCGGCAGTGACCACGGCACCCACGTCGCCGGTACGATCGCCGCCGCCCGCAACGGCATCGGCGTCACCGGTGTCGCCCCCGGTGTCAAGGTGGCCGGCATCAAGGTCAGCGAGCCCGGCGATGGCTTCTTCTACACCGAGGCGGTCGTCTGCGGCTTCGTCTGGGCCGCCGAGCACGGCATCGAGGTGACCAACAACAGCTACTACGTCGACCCCTGGTACTTCAACTGCCAGGACGACCCGGACCAGAAGGCTCTGCTCGACGCCCTCACCCGCGCCACGAAGTACGCCGAGCGCAAGGGCGTCCTCAATGTCGCCGCGGCGGGCAACGAGAACTACGACCTGAACTCCGACAGCATCGTCGACAGCTCCAGCCCGAACGACTCCACTACGGGGACGCGCACCATCGACCCCCACAAGTGCTTCGACATCCCGACCCAGCTGCCGGGCGTCGTCACGGTGTCCGCGACCGGCGTCAAGGGCTTCAAGTCGTACTACTCCAGCTTCGGTCTGGGCGTCGTCGACGTGTCCGCCCCCGGCGGCGACAAGTGGCAGATCCCGGACACTCCGGACGGAAACAGCTCCGACCCCGTCGTCCGCGGCAACGCGGGCCGTGTGCTCTCGACGGTCGTGGACGGCAAGTACGGCTACAAGCAGGGCACCTCGATGGCGACCCCGCATGTCGCGGGCGTCGCCGCGCTACTGAAGAGCACGCACCCGAAGGCCACCCCCGCGCAGCTCCAGGAGATGCTGAAGGCTCAGGCCGTCAACCCGGGTTGCCCGGCGAAGGTCTACAACTCGGCCGGCCAGCTGATCGACGCGACGACCTGCAAGGGCGACAGCAAGGTCAACGGCTACTACGGCCACGGCATCGTCAACGCCCTGAACGCCGTCAAGTAGTCGGCTCCGCACCTCTGCGCAACCGGGGCCGGACGGGAAGCACTTCCCGTCCGGCCCCGTCGTCATGGCGTCACGGCTCGACGAGCAACTTCAGCGCCGTACGCTCGTCCATCGCCCGTTTGCCGGCGGGGACCTCGTCGAGGCCGATGGTGAGGTCGAAGACGGGGGAAGGGCCAGGGGCATCCCCCGGCCCTCCCTTCCGCCAGGTGGCACTCAGTGCCATAGTGCGGACATGACACACGTACAGAACTCCGGTACGGAGCAGGCCTGGGCCGCTCTCGGCGGTGACCCCGCTCTTCTCGGCCGTATCGGCTTCGGCGGACCGACCGGTGCGCTGCCCGCGCGGCTGCCCGTCCCGGAACTGGCCCGCTCCACTGTCGCGGTCTGTTCGCTGGCCGCCGCCGAACTCGCGGCGCGCCGCACGGGGGGCGGCGCCGGTCGCGTACCGCAGGTCCGGATCGACGACGGGGCGGTGGGCACGGCGTTCCTCAGCGAGCGGCAGCTGCGGATCGACGGACGCGCGCCGACGACGTTCGCCCCGCTGTCCCGGTTCTGGCGGACGGCCGACGGCTGGGTCCGCACCCACGCCAACTACCCCCACCACCGCGCCCGGTTGCTCACTGCGCTCGGCCTGCCCGGCGACACCGGGGTGGACACAGTGACGGCCGTGCTCGCCGAGCGCCGCTCGGTGGAGATCGAGGAGACGGTGTACACCGCGGGCGGTCTGGCCGTCGCGCTGCGCACCCCCGAGGAGTGGGCCGCGCACGAGCAGGGCGCCATGATCGCCGCACGCCCGCTGCTCACGCTCGAACGGACCGAGGCACCGGGAGAGGTGGCGCCGCGCCGCCTCACCCCGCTGTCGGGTCCGCCGCTGCTGCCCGCCGCCGGGCTCCGGGTCCTGGACCTGACGAGGGTGCTCGCCGGTCCGGTCGCCACCCGCACGCTGGCGCTGCTGGGCGCGGACGTGCTGCGGATCGACGCGCCGCAGCTGCCGGAAAGTCAGGACGCCCACAGCGACACGGGCTTCGGCAAGCGGTCGGTCGCCCTGGACCTGCGCGACCGGGCCGGGCGGGCGACGTTCGAGGAGCTGCTCGCCGACGCCGATGTACTGGTGACCGGATACCGGCCGGGCGCGCTGGAGGCGTACGGCCTGACTCCGGAGGCGCTCGCCGTACGCCGTCCCGGTCTGGTCCTCGCGCAGGTGTCCGCGTGGGGCCGGTACGGGCCGTGGCACGAGCGGCGCGGCTTCGACAGCCTGGTGCAGGTGGCCACCGGCATCGCGACGCTGGAGGGAAGCGCGGAAGCCCCGGGCGCGCTGCCCGCGCAGGCCCTCGACCACGGCACCGGGTACCTGCTGGCGGCGGGGGTGCTGCGGGCGCTGTCCGAGCAGCACGACGACGGCGGCTCGCGGCTGCTGCGACTGGCGCTCGGACAGACGGCGCACTGGTTGTGCACGGGCCTGTCGGGGCAGCCGGCCGACGGCGCCGCTCAGACGTACGACCCCGAGAAGTACCTCGGCAGCACGGACAGCGAGATGGGACGCCTGCGGTACGCCCTGCCGCCGGTGTCCTTCGCGGGCGGCCCCGCGGACTGGTCGCGCCCGCCGGGCCGGCTGGGCGCGGATTCCCCGGTGTGGAGTGTCACCGCTGCTGCCACCAGCGGCACCCACTGACCGGGACGGGCCCGGCGGACATGTCTCGTGCGCCGGGCTCGCACAGGTCACTGCCGGCGTCCGCTACGGCTTGATGAGGACCTTCAGCGCCGTACGCTCGTCCATCGCCCGGTAGCCGGCGGGGACGTCGTCGAGGCCGATGGTGAGGTCGAAGACGGGCGACGGGTCGATCGTGCCGGACAGGACGTCGGGGAGCAGTTCCGGAATGTACGCACGCACGGGGGCGACGCCGCCGCGCAGGGCGATGTTCCGGTCGAACATGACGCCGAGGTCCAGCCCGGTGCCGCTGCCGTGCGGCACGCCGACGTAGCCGATCGAGCCGCCGTCGCGGGTGATCCCGACCGCCGTACGCATCGACTGCTCGGTGCCGACGGCCTCGATCACGGCCTGCGCGCCCGCGCCGCCGGTCAGTTCCCGTACGGCGGCGACGGCCGCCTCGCCGCGCTCGGCGACGACGTCCGTGGCGCCGAAGTCGCGGGCGATGTCCGTACGCGTCCGGTGGCGGCCCAGCGCGATGATCCGCTCGGCGCCGATCCGCTTGGCGGCCATGACGCCGCAGAGGCCGACCGCCCCGTCACCGACGACCGCGACCGTGGAGCCGGGCTTCACACCCGCGCCGACGGCTGCGTGGTGGCCGGTACCGAGCACGTCGGACAGGGCCAGGAGCGCGGTGAGCAGCCGGTCGTCAGACGCGGCGGCGGCCGGGAGCTTGACCAGTGTGCCGTCGGCGAACGGCACGCGGACGGCCTCGCCCTGGCCGCCGTCGGAGCCGACCGAGCCCCAGAAGCCGCCCTGCGGGCAGGACGTCATCAGGCCCTCGGCGCAGTACTCGCAGGTGCCGTCGGACCAGACGAAGGGGGCGACGACCAGGTCGCCGACCGCGAATCCAGCGACCTCCGAGCCCGCCTCCTCGACGATCCCGAGGAACTCGTGGCCGATCCGCTGGCCTGGCTGCCGGGCGGACTCGCCACGGTACGCCCACAGGTCGCTGCCGCAGATACACGCCCGCAGGACCCGCAGCACCACATCGGTGGGCTGCTGGATCGTCGGGTCCGGCACCTCCTGCACGCGTATGTCGTGGGGGGCGTGGATGACGGTGGCGCGCATGCGTGGGGGTCCTTGCTGATCTCAGATACTGATACTCCGCTCACGGTACGCCCCAGGGGCGACAGCGGCCCATGGCGCACCCGGTGCCAGCGCTCCGACCGTCAGCAGGAACTGCGCAGCGATGTAGGTGAGCATGATCCAGAAGTCGGGGGCCGGCAGCTGGGGCAGGTCGGCGATGCCGGTGGCGATCAGCGTGTCGGAGAGCAGGAAGAGCGCCCCGCCGACGGCCGCGTACCGGCCGAAGGTACTGGACCGGTAGGCCATCGCGGTCAGCAGCAGGCTGTACCCGGCCATCGGGATCCTCAGGTCTGCGGGCAGCCCGCCCCAGAGCAGGACGAGGAAGCCGGCCAGGACGACCGCGTACGCGACGCCGAGCAGCACGGAACTCCGGGCGCGCCCGAAGAGCCAGAGATAACAGACATGACCTGCGGCGAAGGAGCCCATGCCGATGAGGAAGGCGGTGTCGGCGTCCGCCAGCAGGAAGGTGTCGCCGCCCCAGCCGAAGAGCAGCGCGGCGATCAGCAGCCGGGGGCCGCGGCGGGCGGCGGCGTACCCGGCGAGCAGCGGCATGAGCAGCGGCTTGGCGACGAGGTGGGCGATGCCGGCATCGGCGAGGAGACCGAAGAGATCGACGGCGGAGGCGACGAGGAAGGCGATGAGCAGGGGGCGTACGAGGCGCGCCCGCGGATCAGCGGCCGTGGCGGCGCTCATCCGGTGCGACCGGGTGCGGGGACGACGGTGGCGGAGACCTTGGGCGCCGGCTGCCACCCCGGCCCGCGGAAGACTCGCCCGGCCCGCTCGCGCCAGCTGCCCGCCGCCCGTACGTCCCGGGCGATCGCGGCGTACTCGTGGGTCGCCACGCGCAGGGGGTTGTGGGTGGCGATGTTCTTGGTGAGCCCGTAGACCGGCCGCTCGGTCTCGGCGGTGAAAGAACCGAAGAGCCGGTCCCACAGGATCAGGATGCCGCCGAAGTTCCGGTCGAGGTAGCCGCCCTGGGACGCGTGGTGCACCCGGTGGTGGGAGGGCGTGTTCAGTACGTACTCGAAGGGCCGGGGCAGCTTGTCGATCCGTTCGGTGTGGACCCAGAACTGGTAGACGAGATTGGCCGAGGAGCAGAACGCCAGCGCCGCCGGATGGACCCCGCACGCGATGAGCGGCACATAGAACGGCCAGACGGTCAGCGAGGTCCAGGGCTGGCGCAGCGCGGTGGTGAGGTTGAACTTCCGGCTGGAGTGATGGACCACATGGCAGGCCCAGAGAATCCGGATGACGTGGTGGCCGCGGTGGGACCAGTAGTAGAAGAAGTCCTGCGCGAGCAGCATCAGCAGGACCGTCCACCACAGGACGGGGACGTGGAGCGGGGTCAGCTCGTAGACCGCGGTGTAGATCGCCACGATGGGCACTTTCCACAGCAGGTCGAAGACGAGGCTGCCGAGCCCCATGGTGACGCTGGTGACGGCGTCCTTGGTCTCGTACCCGGCGGCGTCCTCGTCGGGGTGGATGCGGTGGCTGACCATTTCGACAACGGTGAGCAGGACGAAGGCCGGTATGGACCACAGCACGACATCGGGGAGGTTCGGCTCCATGCGAGCACCGTAAAGCTGCTGGTCGGTCCGGGACTAGACGTTGTTACCAACAAGTATACGAGACGCGATGTCAGCAACCTTTGGCACCTTCTGCCAACAAGACCGTCGCACGATTCCGCTCATGTGCCCTCGGGCGGGACCGGTGTGGCCTGGTGGTAGTACATCTGCCACCTCCCGCTCGCGCTCCGCCTGCGCCAGAGGGAGCTCCGTCGTGCCCGGTCTCCACCGATCACGGTCTCGTAGGTGAGGTGCACCAGCCCGGGCGCCAGCAGGACACCGGTCATGTCCGAGGGCTCGAAGCGCGGGCCGCCCTCTGCCGCGCCGTCCAACTCGGGCAGCTCGGCCAGCATGTCCTCATACGTCCACCGTCGGCCCGAGGCGCCTACCTCCACGAAGTCCGGATGCAGCAGCTGCCGGGCCTGCGACCGTGACGTGCGCACGTCGGCGTCCATCAGTCGCAGCTCGCCCGCGATGGCTTCGCGTACCTCGTCCGTCTCTCTGCTCATGCGGCATCATCGCCCAGGTGGCCGGCCCCTTCGCAACCGAGTTACCCCGCGGAGCGGGCTCGGCCCCGGTTCCGGGGAGCCGACGGGCGGGCCGTCGGGCAGAACCGAGCCGCCTCAGTCGGATGTCCCGGACCTACCGCGTCACGGCCGTCCACGCGGACGGCACCAAGTCGGGCGCGACCGAGGCCGTCGCCGTGACCGACTGGGCGCACCCGCGCTGAGCGGACCACGCGGGCGGTGAACTCCACCAAGGAGACTGGAAATTGAGCTTCCAGTCCCCTTCGCCGCGCCACGCCGGATGTCCGGCCTCTCGCCTGCGACCAGCCGCGTCATGATCCGAACGAGAGGTCCCGGTGCCCCTCCGGGCAAGCTTTGCCCGGAGGGGCACCGTCCAGGTCACGGCATTACGGCCTGGTGCACGATAGAGAGTGGATCAGGCCGTTAGACCCCCACCGCCCCCAGCAACGCCCCCGCCCCGTAGGTCACCGCCATCGCCACCGCTCCCCCGCCCATGTTCCGCAGTACCGCGCGCCCCGCCGCCGCGTCGCCCAGCCGCGCGCTCCACCACCCCGTGAGCGCCAGCGCGGCCAGGACCGCCAGGACCGTGATGATCAGGCGTACCGACGACGGCGGCAGCACGATCGCCAGCAGCGGCAGCAGGGCGCCCACCGTGAACGCCAGGAAGCTGGCGCCCGCCGCGTGCCAGGGGCTCGTCAGGACGTCCGGGTTGATGCCCAGCTCGACTTCCGCGTGGGCGCGCAGCGCGTCGCGGTCGGTGAGCTGGAGGGCGGCCTCGCGGGCGACTTCGTGGCTGAGGCCCTTTCCCTCCAACAGGCCGGTCAGTTCCACGAGTTCCGCCTCCGGGGTCTCCTTCAGCTCCCGTTTCTCCGTGGCCAGCGCAGCCTGTTCCGAGTCTCGCTGGGTGGAGACCGATACGTATTCGCCCGCGGCCATCGACATCGAACCGGCCAACAGCCCGGCCAGGCCCGCTGTGAGCAGGGCACCGCGGTCGTCGGTGGCTCCAGCTACACCGACGACGAGACCCGCGGTGGAGACCACGCCGTCGTTGGCTCCGAGGACCGCGGCGCGCAGCCAGTTCAGCCGCGCGCCCAGGCCCTCGCCGTGGGACTCGTCATGCGCCTGGGTATCCGTCACCCGGGGATGGTCTCACCCAGCCCCGTCACCAGACGCGGACCGACCCGCCCGGCGCGAAGGCTGGGCTGGTCGCGTCAGCCGGGGCCTCAGTGAGGGGCTCTCGGGCCGACGGTTGTGGCGATACGGTCGAGCGCGGCCAGGTCGAAGCCGTAGACGCGGGCCGCGTTGCCGCCGGCCATCGCCGCGTTCTCGTCGGACGGGAGTCCGGCGTACGCGATCCACAGGCCCTCCCGTGAGTAGGGGGCGGTGCCCTCGTCGTGCGGGCAGTCACTGCCCCACATGATCTTGTCGAGGCCGATCCGGTCGCGCAGCGGCACCTCGTGAGGGCGCATGAAGCTGGCGCCGACGAAGCAGTTGTCGCGCCAGGCCTCGCCGGGGGTCGTCCCCCACCGCGAACTGCGCGCCCGCCCCCATCTGATCGCCATGGTCCATGAACGCGGTCTCACGGAACGGATGTTCCTGCCCGCGCAGCAGACGCTCGTCCATGAGGTGCACGCCGCGGGGCTGCTCGGGGCGCGGGCCGCCGACGCGGTGCGGGCGGTGCAGTTCCAGACGGTCGGCTTCCTGCTGGTCGAACGCAACCGGGAACGCTCCCCCTCCGGTCCCCCGGTGAGAGTGATCTATGGAGTGCGGCCACCACGGAGCACGACCGGGCGCCGGCCCGGGCGCCGGCCAGGCCCGCCGATCAGGACCGGCTGTTCACGGTGTCCGTGCGGGCGCTGGTGAACGGGCTGCTGGCGGGCGGCGGGACGTGGTGCCCCTCCCGGCAAGCTTTGCCCCGTCGCGCCGCGCTCCTCACGGGGCAAACATTGCCGGTCACGGCACCAGTTGCTCTGTCCCGGACCGATCGAACAGAGGGCTCCCGGATAGGGGACTGTCAGTACCGGCCCGTATTCTCTGTGACCATGCTCGACGACCCCCAGACCGCAGCACCGTGGCCGACCGCCTACCCGCAGGGGTACGCGGTCGTCGACGTGGAGACCACCGGACTCGCCCGCGACGACCGGATAATCTCCGCTGCCGTCTACCGGCTGGACGCTCAGGGCGATGTCGAGGACCACTGGTACACCCTCGTCAACCCGGAGCGGGACCCCGGCCCCGTCTGGATCCACGGTCTGACCAGCGATGTCCTGGACGGAGCCCCCCTCTTCCCGGAGGTCGCCGCCGCCCTGTCGGAGCGTCTCGCGGGCCGGGTCCTGGTCGCGCACAACGCCGCCTTCGACTGGTCGATGCTGGCCCGGGAGTACGCCCGCGCGGCGGTCGTCGCCCCGGTCGAGCAGCGGCTCTGCACGATCGCGCTCTCCAAGGAACTGCGGCTGCCGCTGCCCAACCACAAGCTGGAGTCGCTGGCCGCGCATTTCGGAGTCGTGCAGCAGCGTGCGCACCACGCGCTGGACGACGCCCGGGTGCTGGCCGAGGCGTTCCGGCCGAGTCTGCATGCGGCCGCGCGCGGCGGGGTGCGACTGCCGCTGCTGGAGTGCCGCCCACTGACCGAGTGGTCGGAGTCCCCGGTGACCCCGAGGGTCGGCTATCAGCCCTCGTACGGCAGCCAGAACAGCTGGCGCCCTTCCCGGAAGCGGCCCGCCTGCCCGTATCCCAACCCCGGGCGGTACGACAAGGACAAACCACTCATGCAGGGCATGCGTGTGGCGTTCTCCGGGGACACCTCCGTCGACCGTGAGCTGCTGGAGGACCGGGCGGTCGAGGCCGGGCTGCATGTGGCAACCAGCGTCTCCCGGCTGACCAGTCTGCTGGTCACCAACGACCCGGACGCGGCGACGTCGAAGACGGTGAAGGCCAAGGCGTTCGGCACGCCGATCGTGGACGAGAGCGCCTTCACCCACCTGCTGAGAGATGTGGCCGAGGTGTCGGCGACGAGGGGGGCGCCCGTGGCTCCTGCTCTGCCGACGCCGTCATCGGAGTGAACCGGGGGCGACTCGCCCGTCCGCCGCTCGCTGCCCGGCGTCCCCACGTCCCACCCTGTGGCGCATGGCACGTTGTGAGGTTTGCGGAAACGACTACGGCATGTCGTTCGAGGTGCACGCGCAGGGCGCGGTGCATGTCTTCGACTGCTTCGCCTGCGCCATTCACCGGATGGCACCCATCTGTGAGCACTGCCGGGTCCAGGTCATCGGCCAGGGTGTCGAGGTCGACGGTCACTGGTTCTGCGGGGGGCACTGCGCCCGCGCCGAGGGGAAGGTGGGCATCATCGACAGAGTCTGAGCCCCGGCCGCGCGACACCGTCCGCCACCCCCTCCGCGATGCACCCCATGACGCAGTTGTACCGTCGTGGGGTGTACCGCTTCCTGTTGACCCGGCAGTGGCTGATCCTCGCCCTCCTCGCCCTCGTCCTCATTCCCACGATGGTCGAGCTGGGTTTCTGGCAGCTCCACCGGCATGAGAACCGGGTGGCGCAGAACTCCCTGATCTCGCACAACCTGAAGGCGAAGCCGGTTCCGGTCACCACGCTCACCTCCCCCGGTCACACGGTCCCGCGCTCCGACTACTGGCGCGCGGTGACGGCCACGGGGACGTACGACACGAAGCACGAGGTCGTCGTGCGCCGCCGGACCTCCACCGACGGCAGCGTCGGCTTCCACGTACTGATCCCGCTCGACCTCAAGGGCGGCGGTACGGTCCTGGTCAACCGTGGCTGGATCCCCACCGCCGACGACCAGCGCGCCTTCCCGGACATCCCGGCCGTGCCCACGGGCGAGGTGACCGTCATGGGACGGCTCAAGGCCGACGAGACGACGGGCACCAGCGGCATCAAGGACCTGTCGGACCTGCCGGACCGCCAGGTGATGCTGATCAACAGCGCCCAGCAGGCCAAGGCGCTCTCCCGGCCGGTCCTCGGCGGCTACATCGAGCAGACCGCCCCCGAACCGTCCGGCGACGTTCCGGAGCTGATCGCGGCGCCGGACGACAGCTCCATCGGTCCGCACATGGCGTACGCGGTCCAGTGGTGGCTGTTCGCCGCCGGTGTCCCCGCCGGATACGTGGTGCTGGCCCGGCGCGAGAAGCGCGACCGGATGGAGGCCGCGGCAAAGGCCGGGGCAGCAGGCGATCCGGAGCCGGAACAGCCGGAGAAGCCCGCGCCCGCGACTGCCTGAGCAGCCCTGCCCGACGACGGCCCGCCGCGTGCCCACGAGCCGGTGATGTCGGGCGGGCGGCCGCCTGTGGGACATCGGCTGCTTAGCGGGGCCCCGGTGCGGGAACACGCCAGAACGTGACCCCACGCATCGAGGACTACGCCCTCATCGGCGATCTGCAGACAGCCGCCCTGGTCGGCAGGAACGGTTCTGTGGACTGGCTCTGTCTGCCCCGCTTCGATTCGGGCGCCTGTTTCGCCGCCCTGCTCGGCGACGAGGACAACGGCCACTGGCGCATCGCCCCGAAAGGCGCGGACACCTGCACCCGGCGCGCCTACGCGGGCGACTCCCTCGTCCTGGAGACGTTCTGGGAGACCCGCACCGGCACCGTCAAGGTCATCGACTTCATGCCGCAGCGCGACCGTGAACCCGATGTCATGCGGATCGTCGAGGGGGTCAGCGGCACCGTCGACATGGCCTCAGTGATCCGGCTGCGTTTCGACTTCGGCTCCATCGTGCCGTGGGTGCGCCGCGCGCGGGGCCACCGGGTGGCGGTCGCCGGGCCCGACTCGGTCTGGCTGCGCAGCGAGCCGCCGGTCAAGACGTGGGGCCAGGAGTTCTCCACCTGCTCGTCGTTCACCGTCTCCGCGGGCGAACAGGTGGCGTTCGTGCTGACCTGGCATCCCTCGCACTCGCCGCGCCCCGATCTCGTCGATCCGCACGAGGCGCTGAAGAACACCCTGTCCGACTGGGCCGAGTGGTCGGCCCGCTGCAAATACCGGGGCCCGTACCGGGAGGCCGTGATCCGCTCGCTGATCACCCTCAAGGCGCTCACCTTCGCTCCGACCGGCGGCATCGTGGCTGCCCCCACCACCTCGCTGCCGGAGGAGATCGGCGGCGTACGGAACTGGGACTACCGCTTCTGCTGGCTGCGGGACTCCACCCTGGCGCTCAACGCGTTGATCTCGGCCGGCTATGTGGAGGAGGCCGCCGCCTGGCGGGACTGGCTGCTGCGCGCCGTCGCCGGCGACCCGGCCGACCTGCAGATCATGTACGGCCTGTCGGGCGAACGACGGCTGCCCGAGGCGGAGCTGCCGTGGCTGCGCGGATACGGGAACTCCAGCCCGGTCCGGATCGGCAACGCGGCGGTCCGGCAGCGGCAGCTCGATGTGTACGGAGAGGTCATCGACTCGCTCCGGCTGGCGCGTGAGGCGGGCATGGCCGACCAACCGCACGCCTGGAGCCTGCAGCTCAGCCTGCTCGGCTTCCTGGAGTCCACCTGGCGAGAGCCGGACGAGGGGCTGTGGGAGATCCGCGGCCAGCGCCGCCACTTCGTGCACTCGAAGGTGATGGCCTGGGTCGCCGCCGACCGCGCGGTGCGCACCCTGGAGGCCAACCCGTCGCTGGCCGGGGACGCCGACCGGTGGCGGGCGATGCGGGACGCCGTGCACCGGGAGGTGTGCGAGAAGGGGTACGACCCGGTGCGGAACACCTTCACCCAGTCGTACGGCTCCCGGGAACTGGACGCCGCGACGCTGCTGATCGCCCGGACCGGCTTCCTGCCGCCGGACGATCCGCGGATCGTCGGGACGGTCGACGCGGTCCGGGCCGAGCTGGGCAGCGACGGGCTGGTCCGCCGCTACAGCACGGAAGGCGGCTCGATCGACGGGCTGCCGGGCGACGAAGGAGCGTTCCTGGCGTGCTCGTTCTGGCTGGCGGACGCGTTGCGCCTGACCGGGCGCACCGAGGAAGCCACGGAACTCTTCGAGCGGCTCCTCGCGCTGCGCAACGATGTCGGGCTGCTCGCCGAGGAGTACGACACCGTGGCACGGCGGCAACTGGGCAACTTCCCGCAGGCGTTCAGCCACATCGGGCTGGTGGGCACCGCCGTTGCCCTGGCCGGGTGCGACATGCTGGAAGCCGACGCGGCAGGATAGGGCCCATGGATCTTGGGCTGAAGGACCGTGTGTACATCGTGACCGGCGCGACCCGGGGGCTTGGCCATGCCACCGCGCGGGAGCTGGCGGCGGACGGCGCGAAGGTGATCATCACCGGGCGGGACGGGAAGCGGGCCGAGGCAGCCGCCGCCGAACTCGGACCGGACGTGGTCGGCGTGGCCGCCGACAACGGGGAGCCCGGCGCGGCGCAGCGTCTGGTGGACGCCGCCCATGAGCGGTTCGGGCGGCTCGACGGCATCCTGATCAGCGTCGGCGGACCTGCGCCCGGTTTCGTCGCCGACAACACGGACGAGCAGTGGCAGTCGGCGTTCGACTCGGTGTTCCTGGGCGCGGTACGGCTGGCGCGCGCGGCGGCCGCGGCGCTCGGCGAGGGCGGGGTCATCGGCTTCGTGCTCTCCGGCTCGGTCCACGAGCCGATCGCCGGGCTGACCATTTCGAACGGTCTGCGTCCGGGCCTGGCCGGGTTCGCCAAGTCCCTGGCCGACGAGCTCGGCCCACGGGGCATCCGTGTGGTGGGCGTGCTGCCGTCCCGGATCGACACGGACCGGGTGCGGGAGCTGGACGCGCTGTCCGGCGATGCGGAGGCTTCGCGTACGGCGGCCGAGGCGCGGATTCCGTTGCGCCGGTACGGTACGCCGGAGGAGTTCGGGCGGACGGCGGCGTTCCTGCTGTCGCCCGCGGCGTCGTATCTGACGGGGATCATGGTGCCGGTGGACGGCGGGTCACGGCACGGGTTCTGAGGCGTGTTCCGAAAGGAGCGCCGTCCGCCCGCAGGGCGGGCGGCGAGACTTTCGGAACACACCCTGACGGCCGCCCCGTGCCAGGAGGGCGAGGGAGGGCCCCTCGTCGGGCTCGATTCTGCCGCTGCCGGACGTCCCCGCGCTCAACTCACCCGTTCCGCACGGTGCTTGACGGCCCTCAGGCGCACTTCCGCCGGCAGTTCCGCCAGGCCCGCCGAGTCCCTCGCGTGAGCCAGGGCCTCGTCCGTGAGGCGGCCGAGAGCCTCGTCCGGTGCCGCGTGCGGTTCCATCAGCAGCCGGATCCGCGCCTGCGGCGTGCTGCGCCGGCCGACCAGCATCACCTGGGCGCGGGCCACCCCGTCCAGCGTCCCCGCCTCCGCGGCGAGCACGCCCTCCAGGGCCCGGCCGCGCAGCAGCGCCCCCTCGCCGTCGCCGCTGTCGACCAGCACCTCGGCGAGGCGGGCGCGGCGGAGCTGGGCGAGGAACCACCACAACGCGAGGACGACGAGGACCGCGAGGACCACGAGGACAGTCGGCCACCACCAGCCGTCGGCACGCCAGCGGTCCCGGTCGGCCCTGCTGAGCAGCACGTCGGTCCTGCCGTGCCACGGCCACCAGGACGGCACGGAAAGGCCGAGCGCGGCGGCGAGCACCGCGCCGCCGCCGCAGATCAGCACCAGCCCGGCCAGTGCGAGCAGTACCCGGTTGACGGTCCTGAGCACCGAGGTCACCCCTTCTTCGCCGGACGGCGGACATACACGGACAGGCTCGGCGGCTTCGCCAGGCCCAGTTCCTCGATCCCCGCGCCCAGCACGGTGTCCAGGTCGGCCCGCACGTCGTCGAGTTCGCGGAAATGCGACACGGCATGCACCGCGACCTTGGCGCGCCCCATCCGGACCCGCACCGACTGCACGCCGGACACCTCCACGGCCCGGTCGCGCAGGACCAGGGCGGCGGCGGTCCGGTCGAGCCCGGCCCGTACCCCCGGACGGTCTCGGCGCATCGGCAGCACGTCGCGCAGACCGGGCGTGGCGGCGAGCACGATCAGCCACACACCGATCGCCATCATGAGCGCGGCACCAGTCACCACCCACACATTGTCCAGCGGCCGCTCCGCCAGGTCGTCGGCGAGGGCGCGGCGCCAGTGCATGGCCGGGTGATGGGCCCGTACCGCCGCCACGTCGTACAGCAGCAGGCCGGATCCGCCGAGGATCACCAGCGCGAGGAGCCCGGCCGGGATGCGGCGCGCGGACCAGAAGCGGCCGGCGCTGCCGCCGCTGCGCTCCTTCACCGGCGCCGGTTCGTACGCCGCGGCGGAGGCGGACTGGTCGAGAGCCAGTCCGCCTCCGCGTTCCACGGGGTCGCCCGTGGGCGGGCGCCGCGTGCTGTTCTCCGGCTCCTGGGGCTCGGTCATCGGATCCTCCCCTGTGTCGCGGCGCTCGCTCCCGCGGGGTGCAGACGCTCGACCTGTACGGCCACTTCGGGCACTTCCATCCCCGCCAACGCCCTTACCCGTTCGATGACGTGCCGACGCACGGCACCGCACTGGCGGCCGATGTCGGTGGGATATCCGAGCTCCAGACTGACCCGTACCCGGGCGGTGTCGCGGTGCACCGTGACCGTGGCGCGCGGCGAGGCACCCTCCCGCGGCGGCTCGATGACAGCCTCCTTCGCCGCCTGTGCGGCGATCTTCGCGACAACCCGGTCGGCGATCCGGGTCTCGCCCCGTTCCGCGGCAGGGACCCGGCCGAGCACCCCCGACAACGCCGTCACCGCCGTCGGTCGCCGCGCTCGCGACTCCGGAAGAAGTCGCCGGGTTCCAGATCGCCGTCCAGGAAGCGACCGGCGACGTAGCCGATCGCTCCCAATGCGGCGACGAGCAGAAAGGCCCCGAATCCGCCGAAGTACCCGGCGAATGCGAGCGCCATGCCGGCCACCATGCCGACCACAGCCATGCTCATCGTGCGCTCCTCAACTGCCTCGGGTGGGAGGCCTACTGGAGACGTGGCTCGGAATGGTCCTCTTCCTCCTCGTCGGGCAGCTTCACATCGCTGACCGCGATATTGACCTCGACGACCTCGAGGCCCGTCATCCGCTCGACCGCCGCGATGACGTTCTCCCGTACGTCACGGGCGACATCGGCGATCGACACGCCGTAGTCGACGACGACCTCCAGGTCGAGGGCGGTCTGCGACTCGCCGACCTCCGCCTTGACGCCGCGGGTGACCGATTTGCCGCCGCCGGGGACCCGGTCGCGCACCGCGCCGAAGGTACGGGCCAGGCCGCTGCCCATCGCGTGGACACCGACCACGTCACGCGCCGCCATACCGGCGATCTTCTCGACCACACCGTCCGCGATGGTGGTACGGCCGCGGGTGGCGGGATCTCCTCCGCCGCGCTTGGTCAGCGGACTCTTCCTGGCGTCGTCCCCCGTCGCGCTGTCGGGGTTCTCGGGCCGGTTCCGCTGCGGGATGTCGGTCATCGCGGCTCTTCCCTTCGGGGCAGGGTTGGACTTCCTTGCCCACACTAAGTGCGCTTGCCCCGTCTCGCGCCGTGGATGCGGCAGGCTGGGGCAATGACGACGGCTGACAGCCCGCACAGGGCCGACGGGTGGACGGCGGCGGTACGGCAGAGGCTCGGCCTGGGCCGTCTACTCCCGCTGGGTGGTCCGGCGGACGGTGCGTGGATCGCGGAGCGGGCCGTGATCTCGGTGCTGCGGCGCTCGGTGGGCGCATCGGAAACCGGCCCGGTGCTCGGGCACGTACGGATCACCGTGGTGGACCCGGACGCGGCCCCTCACCCGGCGCTGCCGTCGCCGCCGAGCGCGCTGCCGCCCGGGCCGCTGCGGATCGAGGCGACGATGTCGGCGACGGCCGACCGGCCGCTGCCCGCCGCTGCGGCCGCCCTGCGCTCGGTCCTGGTGACGGCGGCCGTGCAACGGCTCGGCCTGGTGGTCGGCGAGGTGGATCTACAGGTGACGAAGCTGCTGGACACGGTCCCCGACCGGACGGCCCCGGAGCCTTCCGCGGTGCGCGGGGCGGAGCCGGAGGGCGCGGCGGGGACGGCGGCGGCCGCGGTCCCCGGTGTCGCGACGCTGACCCGTGTGCTGGGCAGCGCGGTGCACACGGCTGCGGACCATGTGCGGGTCGAGCTGGCGACGGACGCGAACCACCGGGCGCTCGATGTGGCGCGGGCGGTGCGAACGGCGGTGGCGGACGCCGTGGACGGTCATCCGCCGGTGACCGTGCTGGTCACCTCGGTGGTGGCCGCGGGATGAACGGACCGGCCGCCGCGGTGGTGGACGCGGAGCCACCGGAATCGTCACGGCCATGGGGCGGACGAAGTGCCCCTGCATCGCCGCCACTGCGGCGCACACGGAGCGGCCGGACCGTCGGCACCGCGGCGCACACGGAGTGACCGGGCGGCTCCCGCTGGGGGGACGCCCGGTGCCATGACCTCACGGCCTCCCCGCGACAGGGAGTGGATCAGCGAGCGGAGCCGCAGGGCGTCGGGAGCCCACTCCCTGTCGCGGGGGAGGCCATCAGTCCGTGAGACCCGCGAGGTCGCGGAGGCGGCGGCCCTGGGCCGCGCGCTCGGCGGTGCGCTGGTCCTCGTACGAACGCGAGACCGCACCGCTCAGCAGCGCCTTGGTCTCTACGACGGCGTCACGCGGGGCCGCCAGCAGCGCCGCGGACAGTTCACGGGTCGCCGCGTCCAGCTCGTCGGCGGGGACCACGAGGTTGGCGAGACCGGTGCGCTCGGCCTCCTCGGCGTGGACGAAGCGGCCGGTGGCGCAGATTTCGAGCGCGCGGGCATATCCGACCAGGTGCACCAAGGGGTGCGTGCCGGTGAGGTCGGGGACCAGACCGAGACTGGTCTCACGCATGGCGAACTGCACGTCCTCGGCGACAATCCGCAGATCGCAGGCGAGGGCGAGTTGGAAGCCAGCGCCGATCGCATGCCCCTGGACCGCCGCGACCGACACGATGTCGTTGCGACGCCACCAGGTGAACGCCTCCTGGTACTCGGCGATGGTCGCGTCGAGTTCGGACTCCTTGCCGCGCGCCAGGTCAAGGAAGGACGGCTCACCGTCGAACCCCTCGGGGCTGAACGCCTGCCGGTCGAGCCCCGCGGAGAAGGACTTGCCCTCACCACGGAGCACGACGACCCGCACGCTGCCGGGCAGCGCCCGTCCGGCCTCTGTCAACGCCCGCCACAGAGCGGGGGACTGAGCGTTGCGCTTGGCCGGATTGGTGAGGGTCACCGTGGCAACCGCGTCATCGACGGTGAGTCGTACGCCGTCCTGGTCGAGCACAGAGTCGAACGAGGTCATGGGGCGCCTCCGAGTCGGGTGCAGTCAGCATGGCGAGCTAAGTGACTGAACAGTAACCACCCGGTCGGCCATAGGGCCGACCGGGTGGCCACCGCCCGAAACCGGCGAGCCCTCGGGGCATGCCCATCCCGCGACATGTCCCGACACGGCCTGAGGCCGTCAGGCCGTGGCAGCCTTCTTGCCCCGTGTCGCTCCGCCGCGTCCCCGCAGCGTGACTCCGGACTCGCTGAGCATCCGGTGGACGAATCCGTAGGAGCGGCCGGTCTCTTCGGCCAACGCCCGGATGCTCGCACCGGAGTCGTACTTCTTCTTCAGGTCTGCCGCGAGCTTGTCGCGCGCGGTGCCGGTCACCCGGCTGCCCTTCTTCAGAGTCTCGGCCACCCGTGCCTCCTCAGGGGAAGTGCGCTCTGGATTCTCATGATCACCCCTCGCGGGCTTCCTGGCCACCCATTCGGCAAGGTCCATACAACCGGTTTCGCACCCCGGGAATACGTCTTCACGAGCGGAATCTCGCATTCTGCCGGGCTTCGGGGGCGGTCCGGCGCGGAGTTGAGACGAAGAGCCAGGTCAGGGCCGTATGAGGGGAATCGGCCCCACATGGGTGCGCCCGGCAGGTACCTGCCGGGCGCCGCGCCGAGGTACGAGAGGTCCTCACGCAGATGATGGATCACGCGTAGGCCGAATGATCCAGTCGGAGTGGATCAGCCGGCAGCGGGCAGGGAAACCGCCCGGACCGCGGGAATCAGGCCAGGGCGACCAGGTCCCGGTAGTCAGCACCCCACAGGTCCTCGACGCCGTCCGGCAGCAGGATGATCCGCTCCGGCTGGAGCGCCTCGACCGCACCCTCGTCGTGCGTGACGAGGACGACCGCGCCCTTGTACGTGCGCAGCGCGCCGAGGATCTCCTCGCGGCTGGCCGGGTCGAGGTTGTTCGTCGGCTCGTCGAGGAGCAGCACATTGGCGGAGGAGACCACCAGGGTCGCGAGCGCCAGACGGGTCTTCTCACCGCCGGAGAGCACGCCGGCCGGCTTGTCGACGTCGTCGCCGGAGAAGAGGAACGAGCCCAGCGTCTTGCGGACCTCGACAAGGTCGAGATCCGGGGCGGCGGAGCGCATGTTCTCCAGGACCGTGCGCTCCGGGTCGAGGGTCTCGTGCTCCTGGGCGTAGTAGCCGAGCTTGAGCCCGTGGCCCTCGATGACCTCGCCGGTGTCGGGCTTCTCGGCGCCGCCGAGGAGCCGGAGCAGGGTGGTCTTGCCCGCACCGTTGAGGCCGAGGATGACGACGCGGGAGCCCTTGTCGATGGCGAGGTCCACGTCGGTGAAGATTTCGAGCGAACCGTAGGACTTGGACAGTCCCTCCGCCATCAGAGGGGTCTTGCCGCACGGCGAGGGCTCGGGGAAGCGCAGCTTGGCGACCTTGTCGGAGACCCGGACCGCTTCCAGGCCGGAGAGCAGCCGCTCGGCACGCTTGGCCATGTTCTGCGCGGCGACGGTCTTGGTCGCCTTGGCGCGCATCTTGTCGGCCTGAGAGTTGAGCGCGGCCGCCTTCTTCTCGGCGTTCTGGCGCTCACGCTTGCGGCGCTTCTCGTCGGCCTCGCGCTGCTGCTGGTAGAGCTTCCAGCCCATGTTGTAGATGTCGATCTGCGAGCGGTTGGCGTCGAGGTAGAAGACCTTGTTGACGACCGTCTCGACAAGGTCGACATCGTGGGAGATCACGACGAAGCCGCCGCGGTAGTTCTTCAGGTAGTCGCGCAGCCAGACGATGGAGTCGGCGTCGAGGTGGTTCGTCGGCTCGTCGAGGAGCAGGGTGTCGGCGTCCGAGAACAGGATGCGGGCCAGCTCGACGCGGCGGCGCTGACCGCCGGAGAGCGTGTGGAGCGGCTGTCCGAGCACCCGGTCGGGCAGGCTGAGCGCGGCGGCGATGGTGGCGGCCTCGGCCTCGGCGGCGTAACCGCCCTTGGTGAGGAACTCCGTCTCCAGCCGCTCGTACTTCTTCATCGCCTTCTCGCGGGTGGCGCCCTTGCCGTTCGCCATCCGGTCCTCGTTCTCACGCATCTTGCGCAGGATCTCGTCGAGACCACGGGCGGACAGGATGCGGTCGCGGGCGAGGACGTCGAGATCACCGGTGCGCGGGTCCTGCGGGAGGTAGCCGACCTCACCGGAGCGGGTGATGGTGCCGCCGGCCGGTGCGCCCTCGCCGGCGAGGCACTTGGTGAGAGTGGTCTTGCCCGCTCCGTTGCGACCGACGAGGCCGATGCGGTCACCCTTGGCGATACGGAAGTTGGCGGACTCGATGAGGATGCGGGCGCCGGCACGCAGCTCGATGCCGGAAGCGGTGATCACGGAAAAACTCCAGGGCGGGTTGGACGGCGGACGGGCACGACTTCAGAGTCTCGACTCGATGCCGCTACTCATGCACAAGGAGAATTGCCATACGGGCCATTCTACTGGCGGTGTGCAACTGCTTTTCCGCATGCTCCTACGGCATTTGCCGATCACTCGCCCGGGACGCCCTCCGGCGCCGCCATCCTGACTCCATCCGGCAACCAGAACAGGCATAGCGGTGTGAACTATCTGATACTCGGCGCAGTGCGGTGAGGCAGCCGCGGCCGGACCGGAGCGTGGTGGCCCCATGCAGTTCGACGACGACGCCGATCTGGACACGTCCGAGGTCAGCGACGTACGCAGCAGCCGGATCCCGGGGGGAAAGGCGACGGTGGGCGGCGGTATCGCCGGTCTCGTCGCCCTGATCCTGGGGCTGCTCTTCGGTGTCGGCCCGGACCAGCTGGGGCTTTCGTCGGGCGGCTCGGGTACGACGGCGACCGCGTCGTCGGCCGCGCAGGTCGAGCAGAGCTGCCGGACCGGTCGGGACGCGAACACCAGGGACGACTGCCGCATCGTCGCCGTGGTCAACAGCGTGCAGGACTTCTGGCGCCAGGAGCTCACCCGCCGGGGCGCTCGGTACGGGGACGCGAGGACGGTTCTGTTCACCGACCGGATCGGGACCGCCTGCGGTTCGGCCACCTCGGCGGTCGGGCCGTTCTACTGCCCGGCCGACCGGCAGGTCTATCTGGATCTGGGGTTCTTCGACGAACTGCGGACCACATTCGGGTCGAGCGGCGGCCCGTTCGCCGAGGCGTACGTCGTGGCGCACGAGTACGGCCACCATGTGCAGAACCAGATGGGGACGCTCAGCCGCTCGCAGGACAGCCGCACGGGCTCCAGCAGCAACGCCGTGAAGGTGGAGCTGCAGGCGGACTGCTACGCCGGGGTCTGGGCGCACCACGCGACGACCACGCCGGACGAGTCGACCGGGCGGCCGCTGATCACCTCCCTGACGCAGGCGGACATCCGGGACGGACTCGACGCGGCCGCCGCGGTGGGCGACGACCGAATCCAGGAGAAGTTCCAGGGCAGGGTCACGCCGGAGTCCTGGACGCACGGCTCGGCGGCACAGCGGCAACAGTGGTTCACCACCGGTTTCCGCAGCGGAGACATGGCCGGCTGCAACACCTTCCGGTGAGCCGGCCGCGCGGCCGGTCCGGCCGCTGTCGGTGACCGCCGGAATACTGAGACGCAGATCACAATGGAGAGTGAAGAGAGGTGAGCGTCATGGCGGGCGCACGGGCCGGGATTCCGACGATCTATCCGACGATTCTGTACGACGACGCGAAGGCCGCGATCAGGACGCTGACGGAGGGGCTGGGGTTCACCGAGGAAGCGGTGTACGAGGGCGAGAACGGCATGGTGCTGCACGCGGAGCTGTCCTGCGGCAACGGCAGGGTGATGCTGGGCTCCAAGGGGCGCGGGGGGATCTTCGCCAAGGCGATGACGGATGCCGGACCGAGCGGGGTGTACGTCGTGGTGGACGAGGTCGATGCGCACCATGCGCGGGCCGTGGAGTACGGGGTGGAGATCCTGATGCCGCCCACGGATCAGGACTACGGGTCGCGCGACTACACGGCGCGTGACGCCGAGGGCAATGTGTGGAGCTTCGGGACGTACGCCCCGGGGTCCGCGGACTGACCGCGTCCGCGTCCCCGGGCGCTCCCCCTGATTCCTCGTGGGTGCCAGGCGTCGCCTGGCACGCGGGACTGCCGGAACACGCCCTACGCGCCGCCGGTGTGCACCTGGAAGGCGGCCCGGCGGACGGCCTTGGCCAGCGCGGGGTCCGGATGGGCGGCGGCCAGCGCCACCAGCACCTGGACGGTGCGCGGGTGGCCGACGGCCCGGACCTCGTCCAGCAGCGCCGGGACCGTGCCCTGGACTGCGGAGTCGAGATGACGGACCAGCAGCGCCGTCTCGCCGTGGTCGGCGACGGCCGCCGCGGTGTCGACCCAGAGCCAGGTGGCTTCCTCGCGGCTGAGGACCTCCTGGGCGTCCTCCGGGTCGGCTCCGTCGTACTCGGCCAGCCAGAGCAGCGCGTACGGGCGCAGCGATGGGTCGGTGACGACGGAGCGCACCACCGGCTCGGCGGGGGCTCCGACGACCCGGAGTGCCTCGAAGGCGAGTCCGCGCAGCAGCGCGTCCTCGCCACGGGCAACGGCGAGCAGTTCGGCGACGGCGCTGCCGACGGGACGGGCGGCCAGCCAGGCGCGGTATTCGGCGCGGGCCGGTCCGGGGGTGAGCCGGGCACAGCCGAGCAGCATGTCGGCGGCGGACTGCTCGATGTTCCCGGCCGGGCTCTGGGCCGCGACGCAGATCTGTTCCAGCTTGACCCAGACCGCCCAGTTGCCGAGCGGGGTGAGGGTGGCATGACCGGCGCCGAGCGTGAGTGCGCCGACGGCGGCCAGTCCCTCCAGTGCCCAGTCGAGGAGCAGCGCGACCAGGGCGGCGGGGTGCGCGGTGAGAGCGGGTCCCGCCGGTTCGACCGGCGCCTCCGCTCCGTACGGCACCTCGCAGCGCTCCTCATGGAGTTCGGCGACGCGCTGGCCGAGGAGATCGAGGAGGGCGGGCACGGTGACCGGGCCCGCCGAGAGCTGCAGGAGGGAGAGCACCTGGGGTACGGCCTCGACAGCTTCGGCGACCGCGGTGGACTCGATGCCCTCGGGCGCCGGGTGGACGAGCGACCAGGCATCGAAGAGCGCCACCCAGCCACGGAGCACGGCGGAGTCGTCGCGGTCCCAGGCGCGCAGCCGCCAGCCGGGGCGCGCCGTCTCGCCGTGGAGTTCGACGAGGCCGGCCAGGCGGGCCCGGTCCCAGCCGGAGCGGACCTGCGCCGGGGACAATTCCAGTGCGGTCGCAGCCCGTTCGAGAGCGTGGGCGGCGAGCGGGGCCGTGCCGGGGCTCGCGCCGTCGGCGGCCCAGCGGGCGATCCGTACGGCGTCGGCGAGCGCGGCCCTGGCCTGGTGGGCCAGTTCGGCACGGGGCGGGGTGCCCTCGGGCGGGCGGGGGACCGGCCTGGTGCGCCGGGTGGTCACGGCCTTGCGGGCGGTGGCAAGGGGTCGCGGGCGGACAAGTCGCAGCCTGGAGTCGCGCGGGGTACGGGACGTCACGGGGAGCAGTCTTGCCCCTGACGGCCCGAAAGCCCAAACGGAACCCGGATTCGCGGCGGAGGAGGGCTGCGGGCCCGGACGGCACCAACCGGCCGATCCCTCGCATCAGCTCACATCAGGGGCGTGAGGAAGCGCCGCAGAGCCTCTTCGTAGCGGGCCGGATCGGCATTCCACATCGCCGCATGCGGAGCCTGCGGTACGGGATGCAGGGCGACCAGGTCGGGACGGCGCTCGGCGAGCTCCCGGCTCGGCTGCCAGGGGGCCAGGGTGTCGGCGGGGCCATGGAAGATCAGTGTCGGGGCGTGCAGGGCCTGCGGGAGGGAGGCGTCGAGGAGCCGGGAGCCGCGCAGACCGGTCTGGCCCTGGGCGGCGCGCAGGGCGAGCGGCAGCAGCGGGGGCGGAACGCCGCGGGCGATGGCCAGGGCGCGCAGGGTGGTGGCCCAGTCGAGCACCGGGGAGTCCAGGACGAGGCCGCAGATCCGCGTGCGGAGCGCGGAGTTGACGGCCGCGTGCAGGGCCATGGAGGCGCCGGTGGACCAGCCGTGCAGGACGACCTTCTCGGCGCCGTACCGCACGGCGAAGCGGACGGCCGCGTCCAGGTCGCGCCATTCGGACTCACCGAGGTGAGCGAGTCCGTCCGGGGAGCGCGGGGCTCCGGGGTCGCCGCGGTAGGCCAGGCCGAGGACCGGCAGCCGCAGCCCGTACAGGAACTCCATGATGTTCATGGGGTGTTCGCGGGTGGCGCCGAGGCCGTGCACGGTGATGACCCAGGTGTCCCGGGGGCCGGGCACGAACCAGGCGGGCAGGATGCCGAGCTCACCGGGGATCTCGACGTCCTCGTGGTCGAGGCCGAGGGCCGTGCCGGGGTCGCCGCTGTACAGCGCGGGGGTGATCCGGACCTCGGCGCCGGGTTCCAGGCTGCCGTCGTTGACACGTTCCAGTCTGCGTACGACGGCGTCGGGGGCGTGCGGCGCCTGCTCGACCACCGGGCCGACGACGGCCTGGACGCCGTCGCCCACCAGCCCGTACGTACCGGGCCGGAGCGCGGCGAAGGAGCGGGTCAGTGTGACCTGCCCGGCCGCCGTGGCGTGCACGGTGAGCCTCCGGTCGGCGGGGAGCGGACGTCCGGACGGCACCCTCAGGGCGGCGCCGCTGGCGTACCGGCCGGCCACGACCGCTGCCGCGCCGACGCCGAGGAGGGTGGTGACGGCTGCTGCCGCCGCTGTTGCCGGGCGCACTGCTTCAGTGTCGGGGGGTGTGCCGCGCCCTGCCAGTGGACAGGGGCCGTCCGATGGCTCGCCAAGGCTCCCGGTCAGCCGGGTTGTCCGTACCCCTTCAGGGCGTCCTGCACGTCGCGCAGCTGAGCGAGGGAGAGCAGGGACGGGGTGTGGCCGGGTACGGAGCTCGCGGTGAGCCAGAGCCGGCACATCCATTCCAGCTGGGCGGTGCGGTCGTAGGCCTGGTCGAGGGTGGATCCGTAGGTGACGGTTCCGTGGTTGCGGAGCAGACAGCCCGTGCGGTCACGCAAGGCGGCCAGCATGTGCTCGGCCAGCTCCTGCGTTCCGTAGCGCGCGTAGGCCGCGGTACGAACAGGACCGCCGAGCATGGCGGCGGCGTAGTGCACCAGCGGGACCTCGGGGACGAGGGTGGAGACGGCCGTGGCGTGCACGGCGTGGGTGTGCACGACGGCGGCGGCGTCGGTGTTGCGGTAGACCGCCAGGTGGAGCGGGAGTTCGCTGGTCGGGGCGAGGGCGCCGAGCACCTGGTTGCCGTGGAGGTCGACGGCCACGGTGTCGCCGGGGCCCAGCCGGTCGTACGGCACACCGCTCGGGGTGACCAGGACGAGGTCGCCGACCCGCGCCGACACATTGCCCGAGGTGCCGACCACCAGGCCCTCCGCAGCGGTCCTGCGGGCGGTGGCGACGACACCGTTCCAGGCCTGCTCGATCGCGTCGCGTGCGTCGTTCGCATCGCGCCCGTTGTGCCCGTTATGCCCGCTGTGCGCGTCCTCGTGATGCTCAGTCATAGGGGAATCCTGTCAGCGGGTCCGGCACGGCAGGAGACGTCGGGTGATCCACATCTCTTTTCGGAGGTTTCCGGGCACCCGGATCAGAGGGCGTGAAGCGAGGCGGGAGGGGCGAAACCCGGCCACGACAGGCGCTGCACCCCCGCATCGACTGTCGGTGACCCGACAAAAAGAGTGACTCAACTCCGCTTGGAGTCACCACAGAGCCCCGCTCAGTTCATCTTCCGTTCACCCAGGTTGCCTACGTTCCACGTGCCAATGACGTCGAACGATTGCCTGGGTAAATGGAACACATCACGCTGCTCCTCGCGATTGTGATCGTGACAGCTCTAGTGTTCGATTTCACGAACGGTTTCCATGACACCGCGAACGCGATGGCGACCACCATCTCGACCGGTGCCCTCAAACCCAAGACAGCGGTGGCCATGTCCGCCGCTCTCAACCTCGTCGGCGCCTTCCTGTCGGTGGAAGTCGCCAAAACGATCTCCGGCGGGATCATCAACGAGGACGGACTGCGGACAGAAGTCATCTTCGCGGCCCTCGTCGGCGCCATTCTGTGGAATCTGCTCACCTGGCTGGTCGGCCTGCCGTCCAGCTCGTCCCACGCACTCTTCGGCGGTCTGATCGGCGCCGCGGTGATGTCGGCGGGCTGGTCCTCGGTCAACGGCGGAACCGTCGTCACCAAGGTGCTGCTTCCCGCGGTCGCCGCCCCGGTCGTCGCGGGTGTCGCCGCGCTGCTGGCGACCAGGCTGACGTACCGGATCGGCGGCGGGAACCGCAACGAGGCCCAGGAGAAGGCAACTGCCAAGGGCTACCGGGCCGGCCAGATCGCCTCGGCCGGACTGGTCTCGCTCGCCCACGGCACCAACGACGCGCAGAAGACCATGGGCGTCATCACCCTGGCCCTGGTCACCGGTGGCGTCCTGTCCCCCGGCTCGAACCCGCCGGTCTGGGTCATCGTCTCCGCCGGTCTGGCCATCGCGCTCGGCACCTACCTGGGCGGCTGGCGCATCATCCGCACCATGGGCAGCGGCCTCACCGAGCTCAAGCCGCCGCAGGGCTTCGCCGCCCAGACCAGCGCGGCCACGGTCATCCTGGCCTCCTCGCACCTCGGCTTCTCCCTCTCCACCACCCAGTCCTGCTCCGGCGCCGTGATGGGTGCGGGTCTGGGCCGCCAGGGCGGCGTGGTCCGGTGGTCCACCGCGACCCGGATGTTCGCCGCCTGGGGTCTGACCCTGCCGGCCGCGGGTCTGGTCGGCGCGGGCGCGGAGTTCCTCACCAAGCAGGGCACCTGGGGTGTCGTCGCCGTCGCCGTCCTGCTCGTCGCGGGCTCCGGAGCGATCTGGCTGCTGTCCCGGCGCAAGCCGGTCGGGCACGGCGATGTCGCGCCCACCGGTGAGGTCGCCGAACCGGCGGGTGTCATCACCACCGCCATCGCGGCCGTCACCCCGCCGCCGCCCGCCGGAGCGGCCGCGGTCGCCACGGCAGTGGACACGACCACGGACCTCAAGACCACCATCCCGGCCCAGCCCGGAACCGTCGCCGCCGATCCGGCGCGGCCCGCCACGGTGTAAGGACAGATCACCATGAACATCGACTGGGCAGCTCTCGGCACCGTCTTCGGCGTCTCGCTCGTCGTCACCGTCGCGCTGGTGGGCCTCTTCACCCTGGGCATCGTCGGCCTCTCCAAGCAGCCGGAACCGGCCGCGCAGGGCGGCTCCACCGGAGGCTCCCTGGTGCTCGCCCGCGCGGGCGCGTACCTCTGCTTCGGGCTCTGTGCGGCCTCGGTCGCGTACGGGATCTATCTGATCGTCGCCTGAGCCCCTTTCCGCACTCCGCCATCGGGCCGGACACACCTCACGTGTGTCCTGCCCGATGTGCGTCTGCGCACACTGCACCACCGCAGGTCAACGCCAGGTTGACGGGCGTTCGCGGAGCGTGGTGGACTGCCGGAGCCATTTACGGCGACAGCAGAGGAAGCCGGTGTGAATCCGGCGCGGTCCCGCCACTGTCACCGGGGAGCAGTCCCCCACACCGGAAGTCACGGCCCGCGCATGCGGGCTGGAAGGCCGGGGGAACTGCGGATCCGGGAGCCAGGAGACTCTCGCCGCCGGTCACGTCGAACCAGGGCGCGGACCCTGAGTGAGGACATATCGCCATGCCCGGCTGCCGTGCGTCCGCCGTTTCTGTGCCGCTCTCACCAGGAGCCGGCTGTACCGAGGTCCTTCGAGGCAGCGCGGCCGGCTGAGCCGTGCGAGCCGACCGCATCTTCGCGTACGGCGCCGCCGCCGGCCTGATCGGCGATCTGCTGCTCGGTGATCCCCGCCGGGGGCATCCGGTCGCCGCCTTCGGGCGGGCCGCGGCGGGCCTCGAACGGCGTCTGTGGCGCGACCACCGCGGGTGGGGCGCCCTGCACACCCTGGTCTGCGCCGGAGGCGCTGCGGGTGGAGCCGCGCTCGCCGCCCGTGCCGTACGCCGTCATCCCGCCGCCTCCGTCGCGCTGACCGCGGCCGCCACCTGGTCCGTCGTCGGCGGCACCTCGCTGGGTCGCGAGGCGCGCGCCATCGGCGGCGCGCTCGCCGCCGGTGACATCGAGCTGGCCCGGGAGCGCCTCCCCCATCTGTGCGGGCGCGACCCGCACTCCCTCGACGGGCCGCAGATCGCGCGCGCCGTGGTGGAGTCCGTGGCCGAGAACACCTCGGACGCGGTGGTGGGTGCCCTCGTGTGGGGCGCGCTGGGTGGCGTGCCCGGACTCGTCGCCTTCCGCGCCGTCAACACCCTCGACGCGATGGTCGGGCACAAGTCGCCCCGCCATGTGCGCTACGGCTGGGCCTCGGCCCGCCTGGACGACGTCGCGGGCTGGCCCGGCGCCAGGCTCACCGCAGCGCTCGCCGTGGTTGCCGGGGGGCAGCCACGTCGAGCGCTGCGGGCCTGGCGGGCGGACGCGGGCAGGCATCCGAGCCCCAACGCGGGTCCGGTGGAGGCCTCGTTCGCGGGGGCACTCGGCGTACGGCTCGGCGGGACCCTCGCGTACGGCGGGCGTGTCGAGCACCGGCCGGTACTGAACGGCGCGACCGGCCGTGCGGTGCAGACCGGGGACATCGAGCGCGCGGTGCGGCTGTCGCGCCGCGTGGGGGTACTGGCCCTCGGCGTGTGCGCGGCGGGCCGGCTGATCGCGGGACGCTGGTCGCCCTCGGGGCGGCGTGCGGCCGCGGGACGGAGCGGGAAATGAGCGGCGGGCTGCTGGTCGCCGGAACCACGTCGGACGCGGGCAAGAGCGTCGTCACGGCAGGCATCTGCCGGTGGCTGGTGCGCCAGGGTGTGAAGGTCGCGCCGTTCAAGGCGCAGAACATGTCGCTGAACTCGTTCGTCACCCGCGAGGGCGCGGAGATCGGACGCGCGCAGGCGATGCAGGCGCAGGCCGCCCGGGTGGAACCGACCGCGCTGATGAACCCGGTGCTGCTCAAGCCCGGCGGCGACCGGTCCAGTCAGGTCGTCCTGATGGGCAGGCCGGTGGGCGAGATGAGCGCACGCGGTTACCACGGGGGGCGACAGGAATCGCTGTTCGGCACGGTCGTGGACTGTCTGGAGCAGCTTCGGGGCACCTATGACGCCGTGATCTGCGAGGGGGCGGGCAGCCCGGCCGAGATCAATCTGCGGCGCACCGACATCGTGAACATGGGGATCGCGCGGGCTGCGGGGTTCCCCGTCGTCGTCGTCGGTGACATCGACCGCGGTGGCGTCTTCGCCTCGTTCTTCGGCACGACGGCGCTGCTCAGCGCCGAGGATCAGGCTCTGATCGCCGGCTATCTGGTCAACAAGTTCCGCGGCGACGTGTCGCTCCTGGAGCCGGGTCTCGACATGCTGCACGGGCTGACCGGGCGGCGGACGTACGGAGTGCTGCCGTTCGCCCACGGCCTGGGCATCGACGAGGAGGACGGGCTACGGGTCTCGCTCCGCGGGGCCGTACGCGAGTCGGTCGTCGCTCCGCCGCACGGCGAGGACGTGCTGCGGGTCGCGGTGTGCGCCGTGCCGCTGATGTCCAACTTCACCGATGTGGACGCGCTGGCCGCCGAGCCGGGTGTCGTGGTGCGGTTCGTGGACCGGGCGGAGGAGCTGGCCGACGCGGATCTGGTGATCGTGCCGGGCACGCGCGGGACGGTGAAGGCGCTGGCCTGGCTGCGGGAATGGGGGCTGGCCGACGCGTTGCTGCGACGGGCGGCGCAGGGGCGTCCGGTGCTCGGCATCTGTGGCGGGTTCCAGGTGCTCGCGGAGCAGATCGAGGACGAGGTGGAGTCGCGGGCGGGGCGGGTCGACGGGCTCGGACTGCTGCCGGTGCGGATCCGGTTCGACCGTGAGAAGACCCTCGCCCGGCCGGTCGGTACGGCGCTCGGGGAGCCGGTGGAGGGGTACGAGATCCACCACGGGGTCGCCGATGTGCGGGGCGGCGAGCCGTTCCTGGACGGGTGCCGGGTCGGCGCGGTGTGGGGGACGCACTGGCACGGGTCGCTGGAGAGCGATGCGTTCCGGCGGCGGTTCCTGGGGGAGGTCGCGCGAACGGCGGGACGGCGGTTCGTGGCCGCACCCGACACGAGTTTCGGGGCGTTGCGGGAGGAACAGCTGGACCGGCTGGGGGATCTGATCGAGGAGCACGCGGATACGGGGGCGTTGATGCGGTTGATCGAGGCGGGGGTACCGGAGGGACTGCCCTTTGTGGGCCCCGGGGCGCCGGAGGTGCCGGCGGCCCGTGGGGCCGGGGAGACCGGAGGGTGGGCGTGAGGGGGACGCCCTCCGCGGACTCTGTTCCCCGGCCCGCACCTTCCCGTGACCGGACCTCCGCCCCGGGCCCCGGTCCTCAGGTGCCGGACGGGCTGAGCCGTCGCCCAAAAGCGCTGGACAGCGGGCCGGGCGGACTGGGTGGCGGGCCGGAACGGGTCACCGGTTCTTGGATGGATTTGGATGGATGACGTCGTCAAGGAGGCTTTGTGAGTACCCCGTATCCCTTTACTGCCATCGTCGGCCAGGACGATCTGCGGCTCGGACTGTTGCTGAACGCCGTATCGCCCGCCGTCGGTGGTGTGCTCGTGCGTGGGGAGAAGGGGACCGCCAAGTCCACCGCCGTGCGGGCGCTCGCCGCGCTCATGCCCGAAGTCGATGTCGTCTCCGGATGCCGGTTCTCGTGTGACCCGGTGTCGCCCGATCCGGCGTGTCCCGATGGGCCCCACGAGGCCGGAGGCGGCGTGTCGCGGGCGGCGCGGACCGTGGAACTGCCGGTGGGCGCCTCCGAGGACCGGCTCGTCGGGGCGCTCGACATCGAGCGGGCACTCACCGACGGGGTCAAGGCGTTCGAGCCGGGGCTCCTCGCCGACGCGCATCGCGGAATCCTGTACGTCGACGAGGTCAACCTGCTCCATGACCACCTGGTGGATCTGCTGCTGGACGCGGCTGCCATGGGTGCCTCGTACGTGGAACGCGAAGGCGTCTCCGTACGGCATGCCGCGCGGTTCCTGCTCGTCGGAACGATGAACCCCGAAGAGGGCGAGCTGCGGCCGCAGTTGCTCGACCGGTTCGGGCTGACCGTCGAGGTCGCCGCGTCACGCGACACCGATCAGCGGGTCGAGGTCGTCCGGCGGCGGCTCGCGTACGACGACGATCCGGCCGGGTTCGCCGCCCGGTGGGCCGAGGAGGAAGGGGAGTTGCGGGAGCGGATCGCCGCCGCGCGGGCGCTCCTTCCCCACGTGGTGCTCGGGGACCGTGCGTTGCGGCAGATCGCCGCCACCTGTGCGGCCTTCGAGGTCGACGGGATGCGCGCCGACATCGTGATGGCCCGCACCGCGACCGCGCTGGCCGCGTGGGCGGGACGTACCGACGTGCTCGCCGAGGACGTCCGGCAGGCCGCCCTGCTGGCGCTCCCCCACCGACGCCGCCGCAATCCGTTCGACGCGCCCGGTCTCGACGAGGACAAGCTCGACGACACGCTGGAGCAGAACAGCGGTGAAGGCGACGGGAGCGGGGACGACCCCGGTCCGGACGGGCCGGGTGGAGGTGGGCAGCCCCCGCGGGGGGATGGGCCCGACACGCCGCCGCAGCCCGAGGCGGGGAACGGCGACACGCCCGGACTGCCCTCGCAGGGGCGGCCGGCCGACGGCGGCGAGCAGCAGCCCGTACGTGCTGCCGAGCCGTTCCGCACGAAGATGCTGAGCGTGCCGGGGCTCGGCGAGGGCGCGGCGGGGCGGCGGTCCCGGGCGCGTACCGAACACGGGCGTACGACCGGGGCGCGGCGGCCCGAGGGGGCCCTGACCAGACTGCACCTCGCCGCGACCGTGCAGGCTGCCGCCCCGTACCAGCGTGCGCGCGGACGGTCGGGCCGGGGGTTGGTGGTGCGACGGGATGATCTGCGGCAGGCGACCAGGGAGGGACGCGAGGGGAACCTCGTTCTCTTCGTCGTGGACGCGTCCGGGTCGATGGCCGCCCGGCAGCGGATGGGCGCCGTGAAGGGTGCGGTGCTTTCGCTGCTGCTGGACGCGTACCAGCGGCGGGACAAGGTCGGTCTGATCACCTTCCGCGGCAGGGGCGCCGACGTGGCACTGCCGCCGACCTCGTCCGTGGACGCGGCCGCCGCGCGGCTGGAGACGCTGCCGACCGGTGGGCGCACCCCCCTCGCGGCCGGACTGCTGAAGGCCCATGACGTCCTGCGGGTGGAGCGGCTGCGCGATCCGTCGCGGCGGCCGCTGCTGGTTGTGGTGACGGACGGACGGGCGACCGGAGGCCCGGAGCCGGTGGCCCTGGCGGCGCGGGCCGCGCGGCTGCACGAGGCCGAGGGCACGGCGTCCGTCGTCGTGGACTGCGAGTCGGGGGTCGTGCGGCTCGGGCTGGCCGGCTCCCTGGCCCGCGATCTCGGGGGCACTGCCGTCACGCTCGACGAGCTCCGGGCCGACTCGATCGCCGGGCTCGTCAGGGATGTTCAGGGAACCAACGGATCCAACAGGAGGGCCGCCTAATGCCGCAGGGACAGCCGACCACCGTGCCGGACGACGGGCTGACGACGCGTCAGCGCCGCAACCGTCCGCTGCTCTTCGTCCATACCGGTATCGGCAAGGGCAAGTCGACGGCTGCGTTCGGGCTCGCGCTGCGCGCCTGGAACCAGGGCTGGCCGATCGGGGTGTTCCAGTTCGTCAAGTCGGCGAAGTGGAAGGTCGGGGAGGAGAACGCGCTGAAGGTCCTCGGCGCGAGCGGTGAGGGCGGCACGGTCGCCTGGCACAAGATGGGCGAGGGCTGGTCGTGGGTCCAGCGCGGCCTGCACGGTGACAACGCGGACAACGAGGAGAAGGCCCGCGAGGGCTGGGAACAGGTCAAGCGCGACCTGGCCGCCGAGACGTACAAGCTGTACGTCCTCGACGAGTTCGCGTACCCGATGCACTGGGGGTGGATCGACACCGACGAGGTGGTCGAGGTGATGCGCGACCGTCCGGGGACGCAGCACGTGGTGATCACCGGGCGCAACGCCCCGCAGAAGCTCGTCGAGGCCGCCGACCTGGTGACGGACATGTCCAAGGTGAAGCACCCGATGGACGTCGGCCAGAAGGGCCAGAGGGGCATCGAGTGGTGACCATTCCGCGACTGGTGATTGCCGCGCCGGCCTCCGGCAGCGGCAAGACCACCGTGGCGACGGGACTGATGGCGGCCTTCGCGGAGCGCGGCCTCGCCGTGTCGCCGCACAAGGTCGGGCCCGACTACATCGACCCCGGCTATCACTCGCTGGCCACCGGGCGGGCGGGGCGCAACCTCGACGCGTACATGTGCGGGCCGGAGCTGGTCGCTCCGTTGTTCGCGCACGGGGCGCGTGGGTGCGACCTGGCGATCGTCGAGGGGGTGATGGGGCTGTACGACGGGGCCTCCGGAGAGGGCGAGCTGGCGTCGACCGCCCATGTCGCTAAGCTGCTGCAGGCACCGGTGGTGCTGGTCGTGGACGCGTCGTCGCAGTCGCGGTCGGTCGCCGCGCTGGTGCACGGCTTCGCCTCGTGGGATCCCGAGGTACGGATCAGCGGGGTGATCCTCAACAAGGTCGGCTCGGACCGGCACGAGATGCTGCTGCGGGAGGCGCTGGACGAGTCCGGCGTGCCGGTGATGGGGGTGCTGCGGCGGGCCGAGCAGGTGGCCACGCCCTCGCGCCATCTGGGGCTGGTGCCGGTGGCCGAGCGGCGGGGCGACGCGGTGGCCGCCGTCGCGGCGATGGGGGCGCAAGTACGGAGCGGGTGTGACCTGGATGCGCTGATGGCGTTGGCGCGGTCGGCACCGCGGACGCCTGCCGCGTCGGGGGCGTGGGAGCCGGTGGAGGCCGTGCGGCAGTCGGGCGCAGCCAGGGACGCCGACGGCGAGGGTGGCCCGGGCGGGCCGCGTCGTGGCCGGCCCGTCGTCGCCGTGGCCGGAGGGCCCGCCTTCACGTTCTCCTACGCCGAGCACAGCGAGCTCCTCGCCGCCGCCGGGGCCGACGTCGTGACGTTCGATCCGTTGCGGGACGAAGCGCTGCCCGAGGGCACGCGTGGGCTCGTCATCGGTGGAGGGTTCCCGGAGGTGTACGCCCCCGAGCTGTCGGCCAACGAACCGCTCCGCAAGGCCGTTGCCGGTCTCGCCGCCGCCGGGGCCCCCCTTGCCGCCGAGTGTGCCGGGCTGCTCTATCTCTCGCGTTCGCTCGACGGACTGCCGATGTGCGGGGTGCTCGACGCCGACGGCCGGATGTCGAAGCGGCTGACACTCGGCTACCGGGAGGCCGTGGCACTCACCGACAGTCCGCTGGCCGCGGTCGGCACACGGCTGCGTGGGCACGAGTTCCACCGCACGGTGCTGGAGCCGGGCGCCGGCGCTTCTCCCGCCTGGGGGATGCATCTGCCGGAGCGGCGCGTGGAGGGCTTCGTGCAGCAGGGCGTCCACGCCAGCTATCTGCACACGCACTGGGCCTCGGCGCCGGGCGTCGCGCGGCGGTTCGTCGACAGGTCCGCGGTGTGACCCACCCCATGGTTCTGCCAGGGCGCGTTTCGAAAGTCCCGCCTGCCTGGCGGCGTCTGGCACGCACGCTCGCTGCGTTGTCGGGCTCGCCCCGATACGACCGGTACCGGGGCGACCCTCCGCCTTGCGATCGCACGCACTGGACGCCGCTCCTTTCGGAACACGCCCTGGTCGTCGGGGTCGGCGCGGGCCGTGGTGCCCCGGCCGGTGAGGTGCTGGAGCTCATCTCGTCCGTACTGCACGAGGCGGGGCTGTCGCCCCGCGGCGTCGTGGAGTTGGCGACGCTCGACACGAAGACCGAGGAGCCGGGGATCGTCAGAGCGGCGGCGCGGCTGGGCGTTCCCGTGCGCGGGTACAGCGCGGAGGAACTCTCCGCAGTTGCCGTACCGAATCCGTCGGGCGCCGTGCTCGCCGCGGTCGGTTCGGCGTCGGTCGCGGAGGCGGCGGCTCTCGTCCACGCCGACGAACTCCTCGTACCGAAGCGGAAGTCGAACCCCGCGGGGCGGGTGGGGAAGGTGACCTGTGCGGTGGCCCGGCGGGCTTCGCAGGCGCATCCGGATCCGACCGTTGCGTCGAGTGCGGTGCCGGGCACATAGTCGTCCTGCTGTCGCTCCATCCCCATCGCCATGAACCCGCCCCCCACACCCTCTGGAAGTCATGCACACTCCCACTGAGAGACCCGATGTCAACCGCGCGGACGGACAGCACGATCTGCGGCACCACGGTGACGCGGAGGTCCGCGGCCTGGATCTGACCGACCTCGCCGTCAACGTACGTACCGATACGCCCCCGGCCTGGCTGAAGGAGCGAATATCCGCGTCCCTCTCCACGCTCGCCGCCTACCCGGACGGGGGCCGCGCGCGGGCCGCGGTTGCGGCACGGCACGGGCTGCCGGTGGACCGGGTCCTGCTGACGGCGGGTGCGGCGGAGGCGTTCGTGCTGATCGCGCGGGCGCTGCCGGCCCGGCGGCCGGTCGTCGTGCATCCCCAGTTCACCGAGCCCGAGGCGGCGTTGCGCGCGGTCGGGCACACGGTGGGGCGGGTGCTGCTGCGCGCGGAGGACGGTTTCCGACTGGATCCGGCGGCCGTGCCCGAGGAGGCGGATCTGGTGGTGGTCGGCAATCCGACCAACCCGACGTCGGTCCTGCACCCGACGGCCGCACTGGAGAAACTGGCGCGCCCCGGGCGGACGTTGGTGGTCGACGAGGCGTTCATGGACGCGGTGCCGGGCGAGCGCGAGGCGCTGTGCGGGCGTACGGACGTCCCGGGCCTCGTCGTGCTGCGCAGCCTCACCAAGACATGGGGGCTGGCGGGGCTGCGGATCGGTTATGTGCTGGCTTCCCCGGAAACCATCGGCGCGCTCCAGGAGGCGCAGCCGCTGTGGCCGGTGTCGTCCCCCGCGCTGGCGGCGGCCGAGGCGTGCATGGAGCCGCGGGCGCTGGTGGAGGCGGCCGCCGCGGCGGACCGTATCGCGGTGGACCGGGCCCATCTGATCGCCGGGCTCATGGAGTTCGCCGAAGTGCGGGTGGCGGAGCCTGCCGCAGGGCCGTTCGTACTGGTGCGGCTGGAGCGGGCGGCGGAGGTGCGGGAGCGACTGCGGGCGCTGGGCTTCGCGGCGCGGCGCGGCGATACGTTCCCGGGGCTCGGTCCGCAGTGGCTGCGGCTGGCCGTGCGCGACCGCGTGACGACCAACCGTTTTCTGCAGGCGCTCGATCAGGCGCTCCAGGTGCTCGCCTCCCCCAGGAACCGCTGACGGGGAGCGGCGCTCACCCCTGTGTGAACGCCGCTCCCCATCCCCCCTGATTTCCCCCTGTCCCGCCCCTCGGGCCGGGTCGGTGTCAGTCCTGGGCGCGCCTGCGTGCCACGACCGTCGCGCCCGCACCCAGCGCCAGCAGGAACGCCGCTCCGCCCGCGAGGTACGGCGTCGCGGAGCTGCCACCGGTCTCCGCGAGGTTCGTGCCGACCGCTGCCGGGGCGTGGCCGGTCCCGGTCTGCGGCTTCACCTCGCCGCCGGTGCTGCCACCGCTGTTGCCTCCGCCGGAGTCGCCCCCCGCGGGCTCGGTGGGCTTGGCGCTGAGAGCGGCCGCCTTCGGGGTCTCACAGGTCGCCTCGGCGAGCGTGACCTCGCCCTCGACCTCGGCGACATTGAGCTTGCGCGGGTTGACCGACACCTTCAGCTGCAGCGCGGTCGCCGCGGCAGTACGTGACGTGGTCTGCGTCTTCGACAGGTCGAGAACGACCTCGCCGACGCCGGGCACCGCCACCCGTGTCGTGCCGCCCGCCGTCAGCGTGATCTTCCGGCCGAGGACCGTGACATGACCCAGCACATTCGATTCGGCAACGGGCTTGTGACCCACTTCGCAGACAGCCTTGGAGGTGACCTTCTCGACCTCGATGAGCGAGAGCAGCGGCAGTCCGGGCACATGGACGCGGGCCTTCGCCAGGTTGCTGTAGCCCTCGGCCCTGTGCTTGTCGACGGTCGCGTCCGCCGTGGCCACGTCGGCACGCAGCACGTCGACCGGGCGGCCTTGCGACACGCCGTCGAGCCGCACGCTGAGTGCGGTCTCCTCGGCGCTCGCCGGTGCGTGCACCTCGTTGAGCGTGGCCTTCAGCGGCACGTCGACCGTCTTGTTCAGGAGTGAGACGTCGAGTGCGGTGCGGAGCACGACCGCGCTCGCCTTCCCGCCGCCGGTGGTCGTGGTGGACCCGGTGGCGTGCGCCGGGGCGGCAACCAGCAGGGCGACGGGCGCGGCGGCAACCGCCAGTGCGGCGAGGCGGAAGGTGTTGCTGTTCAAGATGGTGGAACCCCCACAAGAGACATGGAGCCACCGGCGCCGTCCAATGGGGGACATCGCGGGCACCGGTGGCCTCGACTCCGTGAATCTTTTCGTACAGAGAGTGAACTGGCGGTTGCCTAAGGCGAGTTCACCCCAAAGGGGGTTTCCGTGTCTGTATTCGAATACCTCGGCGCATGCGCCCCTCGGTGTCACCCGATCCGCCGAGCGTGTGCGAGGTGCCGGCCGACTGCGCCGGGATGTGCGCTGAGGTGCTTCAACGAGCGCGAGCCCCGTCCGGTCACTGGCTGTCAACGCGGCGCCGGCATCAGCAGATCACACGGCCGTTCAGCACCACATGGCGCGGCGCCGCCAGCACCCGTACATCCACCCGCGGGTCCGCCTCGTACACCACCAGATCCGCCGGGGCGCCCTCCTCCAGACCCGGCCGCCCGAGCCAGGCGCGCGCACCCCAGGCCGTCGCCGAGAGTGCCTCGCGGGGCGGGATGCCCGCCGTGACCAGTTCGTCGACCTCCGCCGCCACCAGGCCATGGGCCAGCGAGCCGCCCGCGTCGGTGCCGACGAAGACCGGCACGCCCGCGTCGTACGCCGCACGCACGGTGTCGTAGCGACGCTCGTACAGCCGCCGCATATGCGCCGACCAGCGCGGGAACTTGGCTTCGCCGCCGGCCGCGAGGTCCGGGAACGTGGCGATGTTGACCAGCGTCGGGACGATCGCGACACCGCGCTCGGCGAAGAGCGGGATGGTGTCCTCGGTCAGCCCCGTCGCATGCTCGATGCAGTCGATCCCGGCCTCGACGAGATCGACGAGGGCTGCCTCGGCGAAGCAGTGCGCGGTGACCCGGGCGCCGAGCCGGTGCGCCTCGGCGATGGCCGCCTCGACCTCGCCGCGCGGCCAGCAGGCGGCCAGGTCACCGGCGTCCCGGTCGATCCAGTCGCCGACCAGCTTGACCCAGCCGTCGCCGCGCCGCGCCTCCTGCGCGACGTATGCGACGAGGTCGCCGGGCTCGATCTCATGGGCGTAGTTCCGGGTGTACCTGCGGGTCCTGGCGATATGGCGTCCGGCCCGAACGATCTTGGGAAGGTCCTCACGGTCGTCGATCCACCGGGTGTCGGAGGGCGATCCGGCATCCCTGATGAGCAGCGTGCCGGCCTCCCGGTCGGTGAGCGCCTGCTTCTCGCTCGTGGCGGCGTCGACCGGGCCGTGGCGATCGAGCCCCACATGGCAGTGGGCGTCCACGAGGCCCGGCAGCACCCAGCCGGCGACAGTCTCCGCCGCGTCCGCGCCGGGCGGCCGCTCGTACGAGATCCGCCCGTCGACGGCCCACAGTTCGTCCCGTACGTCGTCGGGACCGACGAGTACCCGCCCCTTCACATGCAGCACCGGCTTCACCGTGTGATCTCTCATGGCAGCACTGTACGAGGCGGCCGATGGCGGCCTCGGTACTCTCGACGGAAGCGCTGTTCGTACGCCGAACCGCAGGCCGATCCGATCCGAAGAGAGCACCACCGTGACGCACCCCTTCCTCGACCTCGCCCCGCTCACCGCCGCACACTTCGCCGCCATCGAGCGGCGGGTGGCCGGCCTCCTCGCCACCGAGCAGGACGTCGTCATCATGCAGGGCGAGGCACTGCTTCCCCTCGAAGGCTGCATCCGGGGCGGCGCCCGGCCCGGTTCGACCGCACTGAACGTGGTCACGGGGCCGTACGGGCAGACCTTCGGGAACTGGCTGCGCGACTGCGGTGCCAATGTCATCGATCTGGCGGTTCCGTTCCACACGGCGGTCACCGCCGACCAGGTCGCGCAGGCGCTCGCCGCGCACCCGGAGATCGACTTCGTCTCGCTGGTCCACGCGGAGGCGGCGACCGGCAACACCAACCCGGTCGCGGAGATCGGTGAGGTCGTCCGGGCGCACGGGGCGCTGTTCATGCTGGACGCCGTCGCCTCGGTGGGCGCCGAGCCGCTGCTGCCGGACCTGTGGGGCGTCGACCTGTGCGTGATCGGCGCGCAGAAGGCGATGGGCGGCCCGGCCGGGGTATCGGCGGTGTCGGTGAGCGAGCGCGCCTGGGAGCGGATCGCCGCCAACCCCGAGGCCCCCCGTCACTCGTACCTCTCGCTCCTGGACTGGAAGCAGCGCTGGATCGACGGCGGCCGCAAGGCGCTCCTGCATGCCCCCGCGCAGCTGGAGATGCTGGCCCTGGAGGCGTGCGTGGAGCGGATCGAGACGGAGGGGCTGGAGGCGCTGACGGCACGGCACGCGGCGGCCGCCGCGGCGACGCGGGCGGGCGCGGTGGCGCTCAGCGGTGGCCTGGCGCCTTACGTGCACGAGGCGCGGGACGCGGCGCCGGTCGCCACGACGCTGCGCGCCCCGGCGGGGATCGACGCCGCCGGGCTGGTCACCAAGGCACTCGCGGCCGACCCGTCGCTGCCGCTGATCGCGGGCGGCGGGGCGCTGTCCAAGGAGATGATCCGGGTCAATCACTACGGTGCGGACGCGACGCGGGGCGCGGTGCAGTCCTCGCTCGCAGCTCTGGGGGCGGCGCTGGCCGACGCGGGCCGGCCGGTCGACTTCGAAGCTGCCCGCAGGGCCGTCTCGGAGGCCTGGCCGAACGAATAAATTCCGGAGGGGTTCGCCATTCGATCCGGCGGCGGACCGCCACGAATTCACCAACGCGGGGAGCTGTTCCATTCAGGGCAGCTCCCCGCATCCTTTTGCCCGCTTTCCCGGACCCTAAACTCTCAAGTTTCAGCAGCGTCGATCCGCACAATTCAGCCACACCTCCGCGGAGTTACGACGCTGTGACCGACTCCACATCCGGGGAAGATTTGCCGGATAAGTGACGGATATATCAGCAGAAACCTTCACCGTTTCACGCCCGGGCGCGCGCCCGCGCGATAACACAAAGGACTGTTTCACCCAACCCTTCGCGTCGAGGAAATTTCAGAATTTGCTGGGTAAATTCAATTCGCATGACCGCCGCACCAGCAGATTTTGCACGTGCCCGAAGCGAATTCCTCACCATCGACACCCCGCGAGTGGAGGACGGAGCCGCGATCTGGCGTATCGCCCGCGACTCCGAGGTCCTGGACCTCAACTCCTCGTACAGCTACCTGCTGTGGTGCCGTGACTTCGCGGCGACCTCCGTGGTCGCCCGCGACGAGACCGGCGAACCGGTCGCCTTCGTGACGGGATACATCCGGCCCGACCACCCCGAGACGCTCGTTGTCTGGCAGGTGGCCGTCGAACCCGGCCACCGCGGGACCGGGCTGGCCGCCAAACTGCTGGACTCGCTGACCGCGCGGGTCGCCGCAGTGCAGGGCCTGGCCTCCGTCGAGACCACCGTCACCCCGGACAACACCGCGTCCGACCGGCTGTTCACCTCCTACGCACTCCGCCATGACGTGGGCCTGGAACGCGAAGTGCTGTTCGACGGCGGGCTGTTCCCCGAGGGGTCGCACCTGTCGGAAGTGCTCTACCGCATCGGTCCGTTCCATGCCTGAGCGCGACGAAGACCGCACCGCCGCCCTCCCACCCCTCGAGCAGGAGATCCCTTGTGACCATCACCCCGCCCTCCCGCCCGTCTCCCGCCGCCACCCTCGGCCGAGCGGCCTACGGCCGCGCTGCTGACACTCCCAGCGTCTTCGAGACCCTGGAGTCGGAGGTACGGAGCTACTGCCGCGGCTGGCCCGCCGTGTTCGACCGTGCGCAGGGCTCCCGGCTGACCGATGAGGACGGCCACACGTACCTCGACTTCTTCGCCGGTGCTGGATCCCTCAACTACGGCCACAACAACCCGGTACTGAAGCGCGCGTTGATCGACTACATCGAGCGCGACGGCATCACCCACGGCCTCGACATGGCGACCACCGCGAAACGCTCCTTCCTGGAGACCTTCCGACACGTGGTGCTGCGCCCGCGCGACCTTCCGTACAAGGTGATGTTCCCCGGCCCGACCGGCACCAACGCGGTCGAGGCCGCGCTGAAGCTGGCCCGCAAGGTGAAGGGACGCGAGTCGGTCGTCTCGTTCACCAACGCCTTCCACGGCATGTCGCTCGGCTCCCTCGCCGTCACCGGCAACGCCTTCAAGCGGGCTGGTGCCGGTATCCCGCTGGTGCACGGCACGCCGATGCCGTTCGACAACTATCTCGACGGCCGGGTCCCGGACTTCCTCTGGTTCGAGCGGCTCCTCGAGGACCAGGGATCGGGTCTCAACCAGCCCGCCGCCGTGATCGTCGAGACGGTGCAGGGCGAGGGCGGCATCAATGTGGCGCGACCCGAGTGGCTGCGGGCGCTGGCCGATCTGTGCCACCGCCACGACATGCTGCTGATCGTCGACGACATCCAGATGGGCTGCGGCCGTACGGGCGCGTTCTTCTCGTTCGAGGAGTCCGGCATCACCCCGGACATCGTCACCTTGTCGAAGTCCATCAGCGGTTACGGACTGCCCATGTCGCTCTGCCTGTTCCGCCCCGAGCTGGACGTCTGGGAACCGGGCGAGCACAACGGCACCTTCCGCGGCAACAATCCCGCCTTCGTCACCGCCGCCGCCGCTCTCGACGCCTACTGGGCGGACGGCCAGATAGAAAAGCAGACCCTGGCCCGCGGCGAACAGATCGAGCAGGCACTGGCGGCGATCTGCGACGAAGAAGCCCTGCTCGGCGCCCGGTTCCGCGGCCGCGGCCTGGTCTGGGGACTGGAGTTCGCTGACGCTTCGCGCGCCGACGCGGTCTGCGCCCGCGCCTTCGAACTGGGGCTGCTGGTGGAGACCTCCGGACCGCAGAGCGAGGTCGTGAAGCTGCTGCCGGCCCTGACCATCACCCCCGAGGAGCTGGACGAGGGACTGCGCACGCTGGTCCGCTGCGTCCACGAGACCGACTGACACCCCGGCGCAGAGACACAGAAGAGAAAAGAAGAGAAAGGCACCGACTCACCGTGATCGTCCGATCGTTGAGTGACATCGAGAACACCGACCGGCATGTGAAGGCAGCCTCCGGCACCTGGGAGAGCAAGCGCATCGTGCTCGCCAAGGAGAAGGTGGGCTTCTCGCTCCACGAAACCGTGCTGTACGCGGGCACGGAGACGTCGATGTGGTACGCGAACCACATCGAGGCTGTGTTGTGCACCGAGGGCGAGGCCGAGCTCACCAACGACGAGACCGGCGAGAAGCACTGGATCTCCCCCGGCACGATGTACCTGCTGAACGGGCACGAGCACCACACGCTGCGCCCGAAGACCGACTTCCGCTGCGTCTGCGTCTTCAACCCTCCCGTCACCGGACGGGAGGACCACGACGAGAACGGCGTCTATCCCCTGCTGACCGAGGAGGGCTGAACGATGACCACCGATGTACGCGCCGATCTGTATCCCACCCGGAGCTCGGCCGAGCTGATCACTCCCCGCCAGGACCCGGTCATCTGGTCGGCTCCCGGCGCCCCGGGCCCGGTCGCCGTGAAGGACCTGCAGGGCTTCGAGCGTGATGGCTTCCTCACCGTCGACCAGCTGATCACGCCCGACGAGGTCGCCGCCTACCGGGCCGAGCTCGACCGGCTGATCGGCGATCCCGCGGTCCGGGCCGACGAACGCTCGGTCATCGAGCCCACGTCGCAGGACGTCCGATCGGTCTTCGATGTCCACCGGATCAGCGAGGTCTTCGCCCGGCTGGTCAGCGACGAGCGGGTGGTGGGCCGGGCCCGCCAGATCCTCGGTTCGGACGTGTACGTCCACCAGTCGCGGATCAACGTCAAGCCGGGCTTCGGCGCTTCGGGGTTCTACTGGCACTCGGACTTCGAGACCTGGCACGCCGAGGACGGTCTACCGCGCATGCGGGCGGTGTCCGTGTCGATCGCGCTGACCGAGAACCACGACACCAACGGCGGGCTGATGATCATGCCCGGTTCGCACAAGTCGTTCCTCGGATGCGCGGGGAGGACACCGAAGGACAACTACAAGAAGTCGCTGAGGATGCAGGAGGCCGGCACCCCGTCCGACGAGGCGCTGACCAGGATGGCCGACCGGTACGGCATCCGGCTCTTCACGGGCCCGGCCGGTTCGGCGACCTGGTTCGACTGCAACTGCATGCACGGCTCGGGGGACAACATCACCCCGTACCCGCGCAGCAATGTCTTCATCGTCTTCAACAGTGTCGAGAACGCGGCCGAGGAACCGTTCGCGGCGCCGGCCAGGCGCCCGGAGTTCATCGGGTCACGGGACTTCTCGCCGGTGGGATGAGGCGGTGGCACGGTGGGCGGGGACGGCTCAGGCGGTCCCCGCCCACCGGCACAATCGGGTGGACCCGGCGGTCCGACAGCAACGAGAGTGAGACCATGACTTCACTCGTACGACACGTCACCATCGACTGCGCCGACGCCTACAGGCTCGGCAGTTTCTGGGCCGAGGTGCTCGGTGCGCAGCTGTCCGACGAGGACCGGCCCGGTGATCCCGAGGCACTCGTCGAGACCCCTGGCGCCGCACTGCTGTTCATTTCGGTACCCGAGCCCAAGGCCGGCAAGAACCGCGTCCACCTGGACATCCAGCCGCAGGACCGTACCCGTGACGAAGAGGTCGAGCGGCTGCTCGCCCTCGGCGCCACGCTCGTCGGCGACCACCGCAAGCCGAACGGCCGGGGCTGGGCGACGCTCGCCGACCCCGAGGGCAATGAGTTCTGCGTGGAGTGCAGCGCCGCGGAAAAGGCCACGCTGACCGCAACCCGGCTGCCGGTCACCGCGGACGACGTGACCACCGCGGTCCATCTCTCGCTCGCCGCGCTCCGGGAGGTTCCGGAGGACCACTGGCGGGCACCCGCCGGAACGCTGGAATGGGACTCCTGGGAGACCGTGGAGCACCTGAACGACGATCTCTTCGCGTACGCCGCCCAGTTGGGCCCCAAGAAGCCGCCGCTGGACCGCGAGGTGCCGTACCGCTGGGGAGCCGACCGCAAGGGCGGTCCGGCCAACGCGATCTTCGCCGACCCCGATGCCGGTGCGGTCGGTCTGCTGCAGACCCTGGAGGCGAGCGGGGCACTGCTGGCGGCGATGGTACGGACCACCCTGGCGGATGTCCGCTCATACCACGCGTACGGGATCTCGGACCCGGAGGGCTTCGCCGCGATGGGAATCGTGGAGACCCTGGTGCATACGCACGATGTCGTTCGGGGCCTGGACATCTCCTGGGCACCGCCCGCCGATCTGTGCGACCGCGTACTGGCCCGGCTGTTCCCGGACGCCCCGGACGACGCCGACCGGTGGACCGTCCTGCTCTGGTCCACCGGCCGCGCCGAGCTGCCCGGGCGTGAGCGCGTCAGCTCGTGGAAGTGGCGGAGCGCGCCGCTGGACACGCCTGCTTCCTGACGGCCTCCCGCACGGATCAGGGGCGCACACCCCAGCCGACACCGACGGGAGAACCGGCTCGCTGCCGGGAGCAACGTCGCGTTGCAGTCGAACAGTGTCTTGTTCTCCCCTACGTTGCCGGACGCCCGGATCCGCCGGATCCCATCCGCTGCCGCTGACAACGGTCGACAACTCGCCTGCGGCGCTTGCGTCCCGGCCGGAGCCGACCACGATCCGGCAGCCGTGGGACCGGATCAGCGCCGCGGGCCGGGACAGTCAGTCCGCCAGCACCTCCAGCGCGTGGTCCACATCGGCCTGCGTGTTGTAGAGGTGGAACGCCGCCCGCAGATTCCCGGCCCGGTCCGAGACCGTGATCCCGGCCCGCGCCAGCGCGGGCTCCCGGCTGCCGAGCCCCGGCACGGCGACGATCGCGGTCCGGCCGGGCACCGGCTCGTGACCGATCCCAGCCAGTCCGGTACGGAACCGGGCGGCGAGCGCGGTGTTGTGGGCGTGCACGGCATCGATGCCGATCTCGGCCAGCAACGCGAGAGAGTGCTCGGCCCCGTGGTAGGCGAGGAAGGCGGGCGCCGCGTCGAAGCGGCGCGCGGTGCCGGCGAGCCGCTCGACCGGACCGTAGACGCTGCCCCAGCGGTCCTCGGCGGCCATCATGCCCGCGTAGAGAGGCCGCAGGGTCTCCTGCGCCTCCTCGGTGACCGTGAGGAACGACGTACCGCGCGGGCAGAGCAGGAACTTGAAGCCGCCGGTGACGGTGTAGTCGTACGCCCCGGCGTCCAGCGGCAGCCAGCCCGCGGACTGGGTGGCGTCGAGCAGCACCCGGGCTCCGTGCGCGGCGGCCGCCGCCCGGACCGCGTCGAGGTCGGCGAGGCGGCCGTCGGCGGACTGTACGGAGGAGAGGGCGACCAGCGAGGTCGTGGGCCGTACCGCCTCGGCCATGCCGTCCAGCGGGACGTACCGCATCCGCAGATCCCCGCGGGCCGCGAACGGGCCGACTGCCGAGCTGAACTCCCCCTCGGGAACGAGCACTTCGGCACCTTGCGCCAGCGAGGCCGCGATCAGCCCGACATGCACGGCGACCGAGCTGCCGATGGCGACCCGGTCGGGGCCGACGCCGACGAGCCCGGCGAACCGGGCCCTCGCCCGGTCCACCACTTCGAAGCTTCCCCCGCCGGGGACGGCGCCCGCGGCGTTCTCGTCGACGAGGGCCTTCACCCCCCCCTCGACGGTGCGGCGGGGCAGCAGCCCACAGGTCGCGGTGTTGAGATACGTGGATTTGGGCGCAAACTCGGCGTCTACCGTCTGGGTGAACGAGGAGATCTCCATGCGTCCACCCTGGATTCCCCTCAACTCATCGTCAACTGCGAAAAGTTAAGGGGAATCCCCAAGCGGTGCTTATGTGCGCGGCGTCAGCCCTGGGCGCCGGACTGCGGGACCTCGCACGCCCCGTCGGCGTCACAGGCCGCCGCGTCCGAGCCGATCGCGGTCAGCGGACGGTCCTTCCACGCCTGCTCCAGCGCCTGCGCGAAGACCTCGGCAGGCTGGCCGCCGGAGATCCCGTACCGCCGGTCGAGCACGAAGAACGGCACGGCGTTGGCGCCCAGCTCGGACGCCTCCTGCTCATCGGCCCGCACCTCGGCCGCGTACGCCTCCGGGTCGGCGAGCACGGCACGCGCCTCGTCGGCGTCGAGTCCGGCCTGGGCGGCCAGCTCGACCAGCACCTCGGCGTCGAAGACGGACCGCTCCTCGGCGAAGTTCGCCCGGTAGGCAATCGTCAGCAGCTCGTCCTGGCGGCCGCGGGCCTTGGCGAGGTGGAGCAGCCGGTGGATGTCGAAGGTGTTGCCGTGGTCACGTCCCTCGGTCAGATAGCCGAGCCCCTCGGACTGCGCGTTGGCCGCGACGTTCGCCTCCATGGCCTGCGCTTCCTCACGTGTACGCCCGTACTTCTGCGCCAACATGTCGATCACCTGCACGGTATCGCCCTTGGCCCGGCCGGGGTCGAGCTCAAAGGACCGGTGCACGACCTCGACCTCGTCGCGATGGGCGAACCCCGCCAGGCCCTTCTCGAACCTGGCCTTGCCGATGTAGCACCAGGGGCAGGCGATGTCGCTCCAGATCTCGACGCGCATGACTCTTCTTCTCTCCAGGATGTCGGGGCGGACCGCGGGCACGCGGCAGCGCGGAGGCACCCTCCGCACCCCTGGTGAACGCGCGCACGGCCCCGGTCATTCCCGCGTCGCCGCGCGGAGCGATGTCTCCCGGGTCCGGGGCGGGGGGTTCCGTCCTCAAGCGCCGGACAGGCTTGGGATGCGCTGCCCGGCAACGGGGCGGGCCCGCGTCCACCCCACCCCGGGTCCGGGGTGACCGGTTCCGTCCTCAATCGCCGGACAGGCTTGAGTGTGCTGCCCAGCAACGGGGCGGGCCCTCGTCCACCCCACCCCGGGTCCGGGGTGACCGGTTCCGTCCTCAATCGCCGGACGGGCTTGGGAGGCGCTGCCCGGCAACGGGGGTGCCGCCGCGTTGTCCGGTGGTGGGGTGGGTGGGGCCCTTCCGGGGCGTCTCCTCGGGACTGGCGCGGAAGCCGG
>NZ_JBITER010000044.1:0-54223 GCF_044455345.1 Streptomyces sp. NPDC051286
TCGTGGACCGGCGGCACGGGCGGGGGGTTTGGCTGGCCGGGGGGCGGCGGGACGGGTTCACCCGCGCACCCCCCACCCACCAGGGGGGGGCCCGCGGGGCCCCGCCCCGGGGGCCACCGCTGCGTCCGTGTGGTCTCAGCCGGTCGGACCGCTGCTGGCCAGCGCGTCGGACAGCTCCTTCGCGACCTGCTGGAGGATCGGCACAATCCGTTCCGTCGCCGCCTCCGTCACCCGTCCCGCCGGGCCCGAGATCGAGATCGCGGCCAAGGTGGGGGAGTCCGGTACGGAGACCGCCAGGCAGCGGACCCCTACCTCCTGCTCGTTGTCGTCGACCGCATAGCCCGCTCGGCGGACCTGGTCGAGCGCGTCCAGGAAACCGTCCGGGGTGGTGATCGTCTTCTCGGTGGCGGCAGGCATTCCGGTGCGGGCCAGCAGCGCCCGTACCTCCTCCGGCGGAGTATGTGCGAGCAGCGCCTTGCCCACCCCGGTGGAGTGGGGGAGCACCCGGCGGCCGACCTCGGTGAACATCCGCATCGAGTGCTTCGACGGCACCTGGGCGACGTAGACGATCTCGTCGCCGTCGAGCAGCGCCATGTTCGCGGTTTCGCCGGTCTCCTCGACGAGCCGCGCGAGATACGGGCGGGCCCAGGTCCCGAGCAGCCGCGACGCGGACTCGCCGAGCCGGATCAGGCGCGGGCCGAGGGCATAGCGCCGGTTGGACTGCTGGCGTACGTAGCCGCAGATGACCAGGGTGCGCATCAGCCGGTGAATGGTGGGCAACGGAAGTCCGCTGCTCGCGGAGAGTTCGCTGAGCCCGACCTCGCCCCCGGCGTCGGCCATCCGTTCCAGCAGATCGAAGGCGCGCTCAAGTGACTGCACACCGCCGCTGGAACCGGCGGGTTTGGAGTCGGATGTGCTGGCGTGGGACGGCGGCACGTCAACGGTCCTTTCGAGGCGTAAGGGCAAGGCAGCAGCCTACCGGGAGGTTCCCCATCGGCCCACTGCTCCCGGTGCGGCGTCCTGGCCGGTCAGGGCCTGTTTGTCCGGGTGTCCGGGATCATCCGGACCGTTTCGCGATGCCGCACCTGGTCCATGCTACGTTCCACCTTGCGAAATTGGTCTTTTACTTTGTGGAAATCTCCAGTCGGATGTGCGGACTGGTCCGCCGGCTGTCCGGCGAGGAAGGTGGGGTCTTGACGGGCTGGAATCCCGAGTGAAGACTCCTTCAACAGTTCGTTGAATTTCTTCGGTGGCCGTGAGCCGCCGACCATCCGGAAGTGAGGAGCACGGGTGTCCGGTGCGGACGTGAACCTGGTACTGCGCTCGACGCGCGTCGTCACCCCCGAGGGGACGTGCCCCGCGGCAGTGGCCGTCGCCGGCGGCACGATCGACGCCGTCCTGCCGTACGGCACCGAGGTGCCGGCCGGCGCCCGGCTCCAGGACTTCGGTGACGACGTCCTGCTGCCCGGCCTCGTCGACACCCATGTCCACGTGAACGACCCCGGCCGCACCGAGTGGGAAGGCTTCTGGACCGCCACCCGCGCCGCCGCGGCCGGCGGGATCACCACCCTGCTCGACATGCCCCTCAATTCCCTTCCGCCGACCACCACCGTCGGCCATCTGCGTACCAAGCAGCAGGTGGCAGCCGCCAAGGCGCACATCGACACCGGCTTCTGGGGTGGCGCGATCCCGTCCAATGTGAAGGATCTGCGGCCGCTGTACGAGGCGGGGGTCTTCGGCTTCAAGTGCTTCCTGTCGCCCTCCGGGGTCGAGGAGTTCCCGGAGCTGGACCAGGAACAGCTGGCCCGCTCCCTGGCCGAGATCGCCGGCTTCGACGGGCTGCTGATCGTGCACGCCGAGGATCCGCACCACCTGGCGGCCGCGCCGCAGCGGGGCGGACCCGCCTACGCCGACTTTCTCGCCTCCCGGCCGCGCGACGCCGAGAACACCGCCATCGAGAGCCTCATCGCGCACGCCAGGCGGCTGAACGCGCGCGTCCACGTCCTGCACCTGTCGTCCAGCGACGCGCTGCCGCTGATCGCCGCCGGCAAGCGGGAGGGGGTACGCGTCACCGCCGAGTCCTGCCCGCACTTCCTCACCCTTACCGCAGAGGAAGTCCCGGACGGAGCAACGGAGTTCAAGTGCTGCCCGCCGATCCGGGAAGCCGCCAACCAGGATGCGCTCTGGGCCGGGCTCGCCGATGGCACGATCGACTGCATCGTCTCCGACCACTCGCCCTGCACCGCGGACCTCAAGACGCCGGACTTCGCCTCCGCCTGGGGCGGCATCTCCTCCCTCCAGCTCGGGCTGCCCGCCATCTGGACCGAGGCGCGCCGGCGCGGCCACTCGCTCGACGACGTGGTCCGCTGGATGTCCGCCGCCCCCGCCGAGCTGGCCGGACTGACCCGCAAGGGCGCCATCGAGGCCGGGCGCGACGCCGACTTCGCGGTCCTCGCCCCCGACGAGGCCTTCACCGTCGACCCCGCCGAGCTCTTCCACCGCAACCAGGTCACCGCCTACGCCGGTAGGACCCTGCACGGTGTCGTGAAGTCGACCTGGCTGCGCGGGCAGCGGATCGCAGCCGACGGCGTCTTCACCGAGCCCACCGGCCGCCTCCTCGAAAGGAACCACTGACCATGGCGGCGACAGCGCACTTCATCGGTGACGCAGACCCGTACGGAGGCGGCGATCCGTACGCCGACTACCGCACCGCCGACTTCCCCTTCGCCCACCTCGTCGATCTCGCCGACCGGCGGCTCGGCGCGGGTGTGATCGCAGCCAACGACGAGTTCTTCGCCGAGCGCGAGAACCTGCTGAAGCCGGAGCCCGCGGAGTTCGACCCGGAGCGCTTCGGGCACAAGGGCAAGATCATGGACGGCTGGGAGACCCGCCGCCGCCGCGGCGTCAGCGCCGCGCAGCCGCACCCCTCGGACGAGGAACACGACTGGGCGCTGGTACGGCTCGGCGCGCCCGGCGTCGTACGCGGCATCGTCGTCGACACCGCCCACTTCCGCGGCAACTACCCGCAGGCCGTCTCCGTCGAAGCGGCCTCCGTGCCCGGCTCCCCGTCCCCCGAGGAACTCCTCGCGCCGGACGTGACATGGACAACCCTCATACCCCGTACGGCCGTCGGCGGCCACGCGGCCAACGGCTTCGCGGTCGACGCCGGCCGGCGCGTCACCCATCTGCGGGTCAACCAGCACCCCGACGGCGGAATCGCCCGTCTCCGGGTCTACGGAGAGGTCGCTCCTGACCCCGCCTGGCTGGCCGCCCTCGCCACCTTCGACCTTGCCGCGCTGGAGAACGGCGGCCAGGTCGAGGACGCCTCCGACCGCTTCTACTCCCCGGCCACCAACACCATCCAGCCCGGTCGCTCCCGCACGATGGACGACGGCTGGGAGACCCGACGCCGCCGCGACAAGGGCAACGACTGGGTCCGCTACCGGCTCGCCGAGCAGGCAGAGATCCGGGCCGTCGAGATCGACACCGCCTGCCTCAAGGGCAACTCGGCGGGCTGGGCGAGCCTGTCGGTGCGGGACGGGAGGAGCGGCGACTGGGCGGAAGCCCTGCCGCGGACCCGGCTGCAGCCCGACACGAATCACCGCTTCGTCCTCCCGGAGGCCGTGCGCGCCACACACGTGCGGATCGACATCTTTCCGGACGGCGGTATCTCACGGCTGCGGCTGTTCGGCTCGCTGACGGAAGTGGGGGCCGCCCGCCTGGCCGCCCGCCACCAGGAACTGGGCGGCTGACGAGGACGGGCGGCCCCGCCGCCCTCGCGGGTGGCGGCGCCTGTCACTCCTTCGGGCGTGGCGGCTCCCGCCACTCCCTCGGATGCGCCCGATGCGTCCGCATTCAGGGCGTATGGGACGCTGGGTCCGTCGCACATCCCGAGCAGGAGTTGTCATGATCTTCATCGCCGTCAAGTTCACCGTCCACAGCGAAGAGCGCGACAACTGGCTGCCCGCCGTCGAGCCCTTCACCCTCGCCACCCGTCAGGAGCCGGGCAACGTGTTCTTCGAATGGTCGTACAGCGTCGAGAACCCGGACCAGTTCGTGCTCCTGGAGGCCTTCGCGTCTCCCGAAGCCGGAGAGGCGCATGTGAAGTCCGAGCACTTCGCGGCGGCGATGGACCAGATGGCGGACCTCGTCGCGGTGACCCCGGAGATCATCAATGTCGAGGTCCCGGGCGACGGTTGGTCCCGGATGACGGAGCTCAGGCCCAGCCGTCAGTAGTCCGTGAGTCCTGACGGTTCAGAACTCCTCGTGGCCATGCGTATCTCTGAGGTTCGCGGCGGTGACCCGCGCGAATGGCCTGTGTGACGCAGTCCGTGGAGTCGCTGGAGACCGCTGGAGACCGCGGGAATCCGCCGACGTCGGCGGGGGCTGGGATCGGCCTGGAGGTGGCCGCCGCCGCACGGGAGGCAGGCGTCGAGGCCACGTGCTGGTGGCAGGCGAACTGCCACTGCTGCGCTTCCTGGGCCCGCAGATCGCGCCCGTCTTCGCCGACCTCCACCGTGAGCACGGCGTGGACCTGCGGCTCGGTGCGCGGGTCACCGAGATCGTCGGCGAGAACGAGCAGGCCGCGAGCGTTCGGTTGGCCGACGGCACCCACATTGATGCGGATGCGGTCCTGGTCGGCATCGGAGCCACTCCCAACACCCAACTGGCCGCCGAATCCGATCTGCAGGTCAACAACGGCGTCGTGGTCGACGCCTCCCGGCGGACCTCCGACCCGGACATCCACGCGGCCAGCGATGTGGCCAACGCCCTTCACCCGATGTTGGGCAAGCACATCCGCGTGGAGCACTGGGCCAACGCCCTTCACCAGCCTGGGACGGCCGCGCGGTCGATGCTGGGCGAGCCCGCGCTCTACGACCGCGTCCCGTACTTCTTCACCGACCAGTACGACCTGGGCATGGAGTACGCGGGCTACGCCGAGCCCGGTAGTTACGAGGACGTGGTGGTGCGCGGCGATCTCGCAAGCCGGGAGTTCATCGCCTTCTGGCTGGCCGACGGTCGCGTCCTGGCCGGGATGAACGTCAACGTCTGGGACGTCAACGACGCGATCCAGCACCTGGTCCGCTCCGGCGAGCAAATCGACCGGGACAGGCTCACCGACCCGGATTTGCCGCTGGAACAGCTGACTTCCGGGTGACGTACGGCCGCGGGCCGCTTCACGGGTGGAGCCGTGGTGGCCCGGGCCGCGCCGGATCGACAGGCGATCGCGGCTCCGGCGCGCATGACGCCACCGGTGCCGGCCCCGGCCGGCGGTGCAGCAGGTCTTCGGTCGGGCCGAAGTGCAGTGTCTGTCCGCCTTTGCCTGCGGTCCATTACGGACACCGCAGAAACTCTCCTGACTTCAGGCGTACTGCTATCCGCCGTCACAGTGAAACAGCGAAGGATTCGCTCTGGATTCGCTTTGCTGAATGGAATCCACCGTCGGCCCACCTAAAGTGACCCACCGGGTTACGCCCCTTGGAATACCTCCCCCGGGGGCGTAACCCGGTCGCCTATCTGCCTGAAACGGGCCGACCCCGGATCGGTCTTGGATCACACCCGCCCGTGCGGCGGGGACCGCGTAGAAGGAACGATGGCCATGAATGCGAACTCCTCTGTGCTGGTCCGGCAGTCGCGCACGTGCCTGGCCGCTGTCGCCGTTGCCGGAGCACTGGGACTGCTCAGTGCGTGCGGCGGATCGTCACAGCCCAAACCAGCGGGCGCACTGAGTCCCGGCACTGGTCAGACCCTGCCTGGAACGCCCGGTGTCTCCGGAACGGGCGGCACGGTCACCCCACCACCAAGCACGCCCTCGACCTCACCTTCCGCCAGCCAGTCGTCCGCTCCGGCGGCCGCCAACGCGGTGACGATCAAGAACTTTGCGTTCTCCCCGGCCAAACTGACGGTCAAGGCGGGCACGAAGGTGACCTGGACCAACACCGACGCCGACACTCACACCGTCACCAGCAAACAAGGATCGGGCGGGCCGCTGAAGTCGGGAGGCCTGGCCACCAACGCCACCTACAGCTACACCTTCACCAAACCCGGCACCTACGCCTACTACTGCACCATCCACCCATTCATGACCGCCACCGTGGCGGTGACCCCATGACCGAACCCGCACACGACTCCACCGGCGACGGTGAGCATGGCATGAACCGCCGTCAGCTCATGCGGCACTCCGCCTGGTTCGGTGGCGCCGTCATCCTGACAGTCACCGGAGGAGAGGTGATCAGCCATATCGCCGGTTCGCCGGACCCCACCCCGGCAGGCAGCGCAGACCTGCGATTCATGCAGATCTCCGACAGCCACATCGGCTTCCGTGGCCCGCCCAACATGAATGTCACCGGAACGTTCACCGCAGCGCTCAACCAGGTCAACTCACTCGGATTCCGCCCCGACTTCGTCATGCACAGCGGCGATCTGACACACCTTTCCACCCCCGCCCAGTTCGACCAGGTCAAGCAGATGCTGTCGCAGCTGCGCACGGACCGGATCTTCACCGTGCCGGGTGAGCACGACTCGATTGGAGACAACGGACGCGCATACCGGCAAACCTTCGCCAAAAACACCCTCGGCGACGGCTGGTACAGCTTCGACACCCATGGTGTGCACTTCATCGCGCTGGTCAACACTCTGCACCTTGAGCGACTCGGCCACCTGGGCAGCGATCAGATCGACTTCGTCCGCAAGGACATCGCCGGCCTGTCGTCGGACACCGCAATCGTCGTGTTCAGTCATATCCCGTTGTTCGCGATGTATCCGAAGTGGGGCTGGGGCACCGACGATGCGGTGCAGGTGCTGTCGATGCTGCGCCGTTTCTCCTCAGTCACGTGCCTCAACGGGCACGTCCACCAGCTGTTCACCAAGACCGAGGGCAACATCACCTTCCACTCGGCCGCCCCCACCTGCTATCCGTTTCCCAAACCCGGCCACGGCCCCGGCCCCATTCCGCAGGTGCTGCCCGCCGGACGCCTCAAGGACGCACTTGGTATCCGCACCGTCAACTACCGGAAGGGCAGCCACACACTCGCGGTCAAGGACGAGAAACTCACATGAACACCCGGAGCTTGCCCGCCCTCGCATTGCGCTTGGTGCTCGCCACCACGCTCGCGGCAAGCGGATACATCCACGCCCAGCTCTACATCGACGGATACCGCTTCATCCACGTCATCGGCACGCTTTTCCTGCTGCAGGCGGGCGCCGCCTTCGCAGTTGCCGCACTTCTCCTGTTGGCGGCACCCCTGCTACTCCGAATGGCCGCCGCCGCAATTGCCATTGGCGCGCTCGCCGGGTTCGCCACATCCCGCACCATCGGATTGTTCGGGTTCACCGAACGCGGCTTGCAGCCCGCCCCGCAGGCGCTGCTCAGCCTCATCGCCGAGACGCTCACTCTGCTGACTGTCGTGGCCTGGCAGGCGTTCGAGGTCCGGCGACACCGCCGCACCCGGCCGCACCATGACAAGAACCAGCCGAGTGCGGCTTGACCCCCGCACCACGGGACCGGACAGATGAACCAGACACCGACGCGCCTCTCGCACGGCGGACACCACCCGGCGGCCGACAAGTGGCAGGCCGACCATCGACGAGAGATGATCGACAGGAAGCGTGCGCTGCATGCGCCGGCCGCGTGTCCGCGCGAACGGTAAAATTCTTCAGGAAAGCGCACCTGGCTGACCTATTGGGCTCGAATTTCTTGCACGGGCCACGGGAGGGTTGCGCACAATCTGCCGCACTTCGCCACTCCACCTGGTAGGAATCTCCCGAACATTTCGATCAGAAACGGGGCCTGCGCATGGGATGGCTCACCTTTGGTTACTTCATATCGTATGTTCCGTATGCCATGCTGGTAAAGGCGCTGGCCAGTGGAGTGACTCCGCTGTCGGCGAAGTCGGTCAACGGCTTTGAGTTGCTGCCCGCAGCCGTCCTGGGACAGCTCGTGGTGATGCCTGTGTTTCTAGCCCTGTCGGGTTGGTGGCGGCACATGCGGCGGGGTGGGATCGGGGGGCGTCGGATACCGGTGGCGGGTCGGGAAACGTTGGCAGCCGGCTTCTTTGCTTCGCTTATTGTCGGCACTACCACGATGAACTACACCTTTTCCGGTGTCTCGATCCTCTTCATGTTGTTGTTGATGCGCGGGGGGGTTCTGGTCGTCTCCCCGTTGGTCGACAAGGCGCGCAAACGGCGGGTGACAGCATCTTCCTGGGTGGCGTTGTGCCTCAGCCTGATCGCGGTTTCAGTGGCACTCGGTGATGTGAACAGCTACCACCTCTCGCTGGCTGCCGTGCTGAGTGTCCTGATCTATCTCGTCGGCTACATGGGCCGGTTCGAAATCATGAGCCGGGTGGCCAAGTCGGGGGTTCTCACAACAGACCGCCGCTTCTTCGTGGAGGAGCATGTCGCCGCACCCGTTTGGCTGGCTCTGCTGCTGGCGACAGGGGCGCTGGCCGGGCAAGCGCAGTTGCGTGCGGGTTTCACCACATTCCTCGGTACCCCTGCCGCGTTGGCGGCGGCGGGCATAGGCGTGGCGTATGAGGTGCTGTTCGTCTTCGCTTCGCTGATCTACCTCGACCGGCGCGCGTACACCTGGGGCGTGCCGGCATGGGCGTTCGCCAGCCTGATGTCCGGTCTGGTTGCCTCCTTCTCGCTGGCGTGGGTGGCCGGGCTCCAAGCTCCGGGGGACGCTCAGCTCCTCGCGCTCGTCTTTGGCGTCGGCGCGGCGGCGGCGCTGTCCTACCCGTCGGCCGTCACCTGGTGGCGGGTACGCACCCCCGGGGCGGTGTGCCGCGTGCTGTTCGTCTGCGGCGGGAACACCTCCCGTTCACCCATGGCCGAGGTCATCGCGTGGGCCCAGGCCGCGGAGGTGGGAGTCGCGCACGCCTTCCGGTTCTCCAGCGCGGGTGTTGCGACGACGCGGCCTGGGGACCCGATGGCTCCCGACGCCAGGTCCGCGCTCGCTGAGCTCGGACTGGGCCGAGTGCCGGGCCGGGGGAATCCCCGGCATCACCGGGCACGCCCGGTCACCCCTGAGCTCTGCCGGGACAGCTCCGTCATCTACTGCATGACCCAGGCACATCGCCACGGGGTGATCGCCATAGCGCCCGAGGCCGAGGGCCGCACCCTGCGTCTGGATCCGCGCTGTGACATTCCCAATCCGGAGGGGCAGCCCCCAGAGGTGTACGGCCGGTGCGCCAGGCACATCCAGCGGTCCGTCCGCGTCCGCCTGGGCGAACTACTTCGCTCCGACCTCCTCGCGGCGCACCGTCGAGCCGCAACACCCGGATGCGGCAGGTGATCGCGGTGATCGGCAGCGTCCCGGAGGCGTTGGTGGACGCTCGGTGCGAGGCGTTCGACCGCGGTGATCGGCCCACGCCTGATTACACCAACCGGCCGCCGTCGCTGGACGACGACGTCGAACGCCGTGCCCGCGCCGCCAGGCCGGGCGCGCCGCCGGCCAAGGGGGTCGCCGCCGCGGTCACCGCCGCCGCACGGGCCCACTCCCGCGACGCCCCGCGCTTCTACGGGCCGCCGACAGCCGGCTACGCGGATGTCCTGCGCCCATGGCTGGGCATCGACTCTGACCGTCCCATCGTGTGCACCCGGGCCGTCAATCGGTTCGTCCTGCCGCGGGCCCCTCGGGAGGAGTACGTCGAATGGATCGGCTGACGAGTGGGTGCGAAGCCGCCGTCACGCGGCGGGCTTGCATAGTCGCAGTGGTCGCCCAACCTGAGGATCTCACCACGCCTCGCCTGCGCGGCCTCACAGGGGTGGCCGACGCGCTGGAGGTGCGTGCCGACCTGGTCGGCGACCCCGATCCGCACCGGCTGCGCCGCCACTTCACCGGGCCGGTCACCTACAGCCTGCGCTCGCCGCGCCACGGCGGTCGCTCGGCTGCCGGCCCGGTCGAACGCCGCACCCGGCTCCTCCGCGCGGCGGACCACTATGACGTGGTCGATCTGGAGGCCGTGGACGACCTGGTCCCGGAACTGCTGGCGGGCATCCCCGCCCGGCAGCGGCGCGTCTCCTGGCACCAGCCCGAACCCGTACGCCCCGAGCGGAGCGCCGACCGCGGGGCAGGTGTGCTGGAGGCATCCGCGGAACTGCGGGAGCGGTTCGCCGCGATGGCCACCACACCTGCGCTGCTGTACCTCCTCGTGCCGCAGTCGGGAACCCAGTACGGGGCCGCCTCGCCGCTGCTGCTCACCGGGCTCGGGCGCTCCGACGTGACGGCGTTCGCGTCCGGTCCGGCCGGCACCTGGACCAGGGTGCTGGCGCCGTGGCTGGGCGCGCCCCTCGTCTTCGGCCGGGCCGGTGCCCCGGGGGCGGACGGAATGCCGAGCGTGGGCCAACTCCTGACTGACTACGGACTGCCGGCTCTGCCACCGCTCAGTGTCCTGTTCGGCATTGCCGGCCATGCCCCCGGACGCTCGCTGTCACCCCGGCTGCACAATGCGGCGTTGCGGGAGCTGCGGCTGCCCGCGCTCTACCTCCCCTTCCAGGTGGACACGTTCCCTCGCTTCTGGCACTGCGCCAACGGCTTCGGGGCGCTGGCCCGGCTGCCGCTACGCGGGCTGACCGTGACCGCTCCCCACAAGCAGAGCGCGGTCGAAGTAGCCGACATCGTCGGCCCGCAGGCGCTGCGGTGCGGCGCGGCCAATGTTCTGTGGCTCGACGCCGGGCGCTGGCGGGCGGCCACCACCGACACCGCCGCCGCCCTGCACGTCCTTGCCCGAGCCGGGGTCGATCCCAGCGGCCGCAGGGCCGCCGTCATCGGTTGCGGCAGCACCGGGCAGGCCGTCGCGCTGGCCCTGCTCCAGGCCGGAGCCCGGGTGACCCTGGTCAACCGAGGGTACGCGCGCGGCCGGGAAGCCTCCTCGCGCCTCGGGGCTCCCTACGTACCGCTCTCCCGGTTCTCCCCGGCAGGACACGCTGTGCTCGTCCACGCCACGCCCCTGGCGGAAAGGCAACCGTTTCCGGTCGCCGCCGTCGACCCGGACGCGGTGGTGTTGGAAACGGTCTACCGCGATCCTCCGACCGCGCTCATGAGCGCCACCCGCGCCCGCGGACTGATCGGCATCGACGGCAGGGACGTCCTGCTCGTCGAAGTGTGCGAACAATTCCAGCTGTTGACAGGCCATCCGATCCCCGATGCGCTGCCACTGCGTTCCCTCTGCTTCAGCCAGGTCGAGCGCGCCGACGTCCACGACCTCACCGAGGCGGGGGAATCGCTCCCGGCACAGTCCCCGATACAACCCACAAGCGGAGAGGCACGATGACGCCCCGTTCGGCCTCCCCCGCCGGACCGGCCGCACCGCGGCCGCCGGACACCCCCGACGTCTCGGCGCTGCTGGGCGACTGGGTCAACACCGACCAGGGCAGTTCGAAGGGCGCCCTACGGCTGCACGTGACGTGGCACGAGAAGGGCCTGTTCGTCAGAGCTTTCGGCACCGGCAGCCCGCAGCCGCGCGACTGGGGTGAGGTGTCGGCGGTCGTGTACACCTCACCAGGAACCCCATCGGCCGCCTGGTCGTTCTCGGCGATCTACACCTTTGGCCCGCTGCGCACTGTCCTGTGCGCCTACCACAAGACGGGCATCCTGGTGGCCACCACGAGCAGCATCTTCAGCGATGGCGGCGGCGGGGCCGACCACTGGGCCCGCTCGTTCTTCCACAGGGCGGAGGGGCGGGCATGACGGCACGGCCGGTGGATCCGGCGCCGCTGGCCGGTGGCTGGGTCAACTTCGACACCACCGCCACGGGTATCCACCTGGTCGATGCCGCGGTCGACGGCAGCCAGCTCATGCTGCGGATCACCGAGCGCGGCGGCCCGGACCCGTCACAAGAGGCACTCATACCGACCGCAACGCCCGTCACCGGTGCCACGCTGCCCGCCGTCCCTCTGGCCGATGACATGGACGCCCCCGAGGCCGTGGCCTTCCTCGCCGAAGGTCCGCTCGGCTCCCGCCAGGTCATCCTCTGCGGCTACCTCAACCGCGGCCTGTTGACCATCGATGTCCATGCCGTCCATACCATCGATCCGCAGATGCCGAACGTGATGTACCGCGCCCACTTCTACCGTTCGGAAGGGGCCGTCCTCCTATGACCGGCGACCTGGGCCACGGTCCAGCCCCCGTTCCGGTGGCCGGGGGCGACCGGGCCGTTCTCGATGCCGTGGCGAAGCTGGCCGCGGACAACTTCGCCCCCCGCGCCGAGGAGTACGACCGCAGGGCCGCCTTCCCCGCCGAGGACTTCGACGATCTGTTCTCCGGTGGGTTCCTGGCTGCCCCTGTGCCGCGGGAGCACGGCGGCCTGGGCTACGGCACCCAGCAGCGCAACACCCTGCCCCTGTGGGAGATGACCACCACGCTGGCCAAGGCCGATCTGTCGCTGGCCCGCTGCTGGGAGGGGCACGCCAACGCACTCGTCCTCATCGACGCCCTGGCCAGCCCGGAGCAGAAACGGCACTGGTTCACCGGCGTGGTCGAACACGGAGAGATTTGGGCCGCCTGGAGCGGCGAACCCCAGGCCCCCAAGCCGGGCGAGAGCGGTCACTTCGGCACCATGCTGACACCCGTCCGCAGCGGCTGGACCCTCCGCGGCAGCAAGGCGTTCGCCACCAGCGCCACCGGAGCCCAGTGGGCGATCCTGCTCGTCGATCCGGCCGGCCCCGGCGGAGCCCGGCACAGCCGGGAGGCCCAAGGAAGGCTCCTGCTGCTCGCCTGCGACCTGTCCGCCCCGACTGTGACTGTGGACAGTTCGTGGTGGGACCCGATCGGTATGCGCGGGACGGTCAGCCATGTGGTGCGGTTCCACGACACCTTCGTACCGCGGGAGCATCTCATCGGCCGCCCCGGCGGCTACTTCGAAGGCCACTGGCAGACCGCTTTCATCCCGCACTACGCTGCCAGCTTCCTCGGCGGCGCGCTGGCCGCGAACGAATACGGACTCGGGTATCTGATGCGGCAGGGCAAGGGCGGTGATCCCCATGTGCAGCAGCGGGTGGGCAGCATGGCGGTCAACATCGACACCGCCCGCCTCTGGCTGCGCTACGTCGCCGGTCTGTGGGACGAAGGCAGGGTCGAGGAGGCACGGATCGCCGGCAGCAGGGCCTGGCACGCGATCGGGCATCTGGCGGAAGAGACAGTGCACCACGTCATCCGCGCGTGCGGTGCCCGCAGCCTGATCCGCCCCAGCCCCGTGGAGCGGATCCTGCGCGACCTGACCTTCTACGAACTCCATGACAACGACGACCACGTCCTGGCGACCATCGGGCAGGCCGTACTCGGCGAGCAGCATGACCCGTCGTTCCACAGACCATGACTCCGAACCCCCAAGCCAGGTGAGGGAGCATGTCAGCGCAGGGAATCCATCGGCGGCGATGCATGGACGTGCGACGACGCCAGACTACTCAAAGCCCAACTCGGCTCCGCAGTAATGGGCCTGGCGCTCATTCAGCTGCTTCCAGCCCTCTGGATGTACGGCCGCCTGCCCGCACTGCGAACCGCACCGCACCGGGTCAACACGACGCACCGCCTCATCGGTCTGACCGCCTTCCTCCTCTCCCTCCCCATCGCTCAGCACTGCATCACCACCTACGGCGTCCAGCTGACCGACACCCGCCTGGCGCTGCACTCGCTCACCGGCTGCTTCCTCTACGGGGCCTTCGCATGATCTTCACGCCGCTCGCCGAGGCCGCGGTGACCCGGGTCCGGCCCCGCTGCCTGAGCCGGGCGGTCAGGGCCTCCCTCACGTGGGCTCCCGGCGTCGTGCGACTGCGCGTGCGGCGCTGTCGTCGACGCCGCACGACGCCGCTTGCACTCCCTGTCGCGGGGAGGCCGTCACTCCTTGAGCCGGTCCGCCGCCACCATCACCGAGGCGCCCGTCACCACCAGCACGATGTCGACGAAGACCGGGTGGCCACCGAGGAACTCCAGCCGCCGCACCACCGCCCAGAACCGGAACCAGCCCGTCCATTCGTGCAGCAGCCCGGCGATGCCCTGGATGAACACGATGAAGCCGGCCGACTCGCAGAGTTTCTTCATGGGGAGAGCCTCGCGGGCCCGTTCCGGCCGCGGCATCGGCCGCCGGTCTGCGGCACGGCGCCGAAAGTATCCGGTCCGGCGACTTTGGTCGCTTTCCGCTCCGCACGGCCGGTACGAGCCCGCCACTTGAGTAGTTTTGTCGATATGACGCGCACCGAGTACCGCTGGCTGCTGCCCTCGGCCATGGCCGATCCCGAGCTGCCCGGCGACCACGGCCGCCGGGCGCGCCGCACCGTACGGGACTGGGTCGTCGACATCACGGCCTTCCTCTGTGCGGCTGGCATCGGCCTGCTCGCGGCCGCCACGATCGAGGCCGACCACACCACCCCCCGCGGTGTCGTCCTCGCCGACTCGCTGATCGGCGCCGCGGCCTGCTGCGCGCTGTGGACGCGGCGCCGGTGGCCGGTCGGACTCGCCGTGGCCCTGACGCTGCTCGCCGCCGTCGAACCGGTCGCTGCCGGGGCGATGCTCGTCGCGCTGTTCAGCGTGGCGGTGCACCGGCCGTTCAAACCGGTGGCCGTCGTCGGCGCGCTGGCCCTGGCCGCCACCCCGGTACAGCCGTATCTGCGCCCCGACCCGAGCACCTCGTTCGTCGCCTCCACGATCATCGGTGTGCTGCTGGTCCTGCTGGTGCTGAGCTGCGGCATGGTTGTGCGGTCCCGGCGCCAGCTCGTCGTCACCCTGCGCGAGCGCGCACACCGGGCCGAGACCGAGGCCGAACTCCGCGCCGAGCAGGCGCAGCGGCTCGCCCGTGAGGCCATCGCCCGCGAGATGCATGACGTCCTCGCCCACCGCCTCACCCTCCTCAGCGTCCACGCGGGCGCCCTCGAATTCCGCCCCGACGCGCCCCCCGCCGAGGTCGGCCGGGCCGCCGGGGTGATCCGGGACAGCGCGCACGAGGCGCTCCAGGACCTCCGCGAGATCATCGGCGTCCTCCGCAGCCCCGGCGACAACGGGGAGGGCAACCGGCCGCAGCCCACCCTCGCCACCCTCGACGCGCTGATCGCCGAGTCCCGTCTCGCCGGCATGAAGATCACCCTCGACAACCGCATCGCCGACCCGGCCGCCGCCCCTGCCGCCACCGGCCGCACCGTCTACCGCATCGCGCAGGAGGGCCTGACCAATGCCCGCAAACACGCCCCCGGAGCCGAGGTCACCGTCACCGTCACCGGGGGGCCGGGCGACGGTCTCACCATCGAGGTGCGCAACCCGGCGCCCGTCGAACCGTTCGAGCGGGTCCCCGGCTCCGGCCAGGGCCTCATCGGTCTGACCGAGCGCGCCACCCTCGCCGGGGGCCGCCTCGACCACGGGCCCGAACCCGACGGCGGATTCGGGATCCGGGCCTGGCTACCGTGGACCTCATGACCAACCCCCTGGATCCTCCGGCCCAGCCCGTACGGCTGCTCATCGTTGACGACGATCCGCTCGTGCGGGCCGGGCTGACGTTCATGCTGGGCGGCGCCGCCGACATCGTCATCGTGGGGGAGGGAACGGACGGCTCCGAGGTCGCGGACCTCGTGGACCGGCTCCGCCCCGACGTGGTGCTGATGGACATCAGGATGCCGACCGTGGACGGACTGGCCGCGACCGAAGCGCTGCGCAGCCGCCCCGACGCCCCGGAGGTCATCGTCCTCACCACCTTCCACGCCGATGAGCAGGTGCTGCGGGCCATCCGTGCCGGGGCCGCGGGATTTGTCCTGAAGGACACGCCGCCCGCGCAGATCGTCGACTCGGTGCGCCGGGTCGCGGCGGGTGACCCCGTGCTGTCGCCCGCCGTCACCCGGCAGCTGATGGACCGGGCCGCGGGCGTCGCAGCGTGGACCGACGCCGACGACCACGCGGGCCGGGCCGAGCGGGCACGCCGGAGGATCGCCGGTCTCGCCGAGCGGGAGCGTGCAGTCGCGGTCGCCGTCGGACGCGGCCGTTCCAACGCGGAAATTGCCACGAGCCTCTATCTCAGCGTGGCCACCGTGAAAACGAACGTGTCACGCATTCTCGCGAAGCTCGAGTTCAACAACCGTGTCCAGATCGCGCTGTTGGTGCACGACGCGGGGCTGCTCGACGAGGAGGACGACGGGCCGGGCCACGTACGCTGAAACGGTTCGATCCGAGGTGATCGAACCGAACCGGCCGGGAGGGGCTGAACCGTGTCCGCAGTCGACATCGATCTTCGCGGGGTCCATGACTTCACCGCGAATCCCTACCCGACGTACGCGAAGCTGCGCTCCGAGGGACCGGTGCACACCATCCGCACCGATGACGCCGAGCGGATCTGGCTGATCGTCGGGTATGAGGAGGGCCGCGCGGCCCTCGCCGACCAACGGCTCAGCAAGGACTGGCGGACCTCGGACCGCTGGACCGGTGACGGCGATCTGATCAACGCCAACATGCTGGAGATGGACGCGCCACACCACACCCGGCTGCGCAGACTCGTCGCCCGCGAGTTCACCGCCCGCAGGATCGAGTCGCTGCGGCCACGGGTCCAGCAGATCACCGACGAACTGCTCGACGCGATGGTGCCCGCCGGGCGCGGCGACCTCGTCGACGCGCTCGCCTTCCCGCTGCCGATGACCGTCATCTGCGAGCTGATCGGCGTGCCGGACCTGGACCGCGACCGGTTCCGCCTGCTGTCGAACGGCATCGTCGCTCCGACGTCCCCGGACGCGGGAGGCGAAGCGGTCCGCGCGATGGGGGCCTATCTCGTGGAGCTCGTCGAGGACAAGCGGTGCGCGCCCGGCGACGACCTGATGAGCGCGCTGATCAGGCTGCGGGACGAGGAGGGAGACGGACTGTCGCCCGACGAACTCGTCGGTATGGCCTTTCTGCTGCTCGTCGCCGGACATGAGACCACCGTCAATCTGATCTCCAACGGGGTACGGGCCCTGCTCGGCCATCCCGGACAACTCGCCGCACTCCGCGCGGACCTCGGTCTGATCGACGGCGCGGTCGAGGAGATGCTCCGGTACGACGGACCGGTGGAGACCGCCACCTTCCGCTTCGCCCGGGAGCCGGTCGAGATCGGCAACCGGACCATTCCGCCGGGTGAGGCGGTCCTGGTCGCCCTGGCCGGTGGCGACCGCGACCCCGCCCGCTACCCGGACCCGGACCACTTCGACATCCGCCGCGACGTCCAGGGCCACCTGGCCTTCGGTCACGGCATGCACTTCTGCATGGGGGCGCCGCTGGCCCGGATGGAGGGCCGGATCGCGATCCGTACGCTGCTGGAGCGGTGCCCGGATCTCGCACTCGACCCGGCCGGTGCGGAGCTGGACTGGCTGCCCGGGATGCTGATCCGAGGGGTCCGGCACCTGCCGGTGCGCTGGTGAGGTAAGAAGGTGCGCCATGAGCGGACTTGACATGCAGATAGCGCAGAAGGTCCTCGACAGCCAGCCGTTCAGCGGGCTCGTCGGGGCACGGATCACCGCCTTCGGGGACGGCGCCGCCACCCTCGAAGTGGACATCCGGCAGGAACTCCAGCAGCAGAACGGCTTTGTGCACGGCGGCGTGCTGTCGTACGCCGCCAACAACTCGATCACCTTCGCCGCCGGGACGACCCTCGGGCCGGCCGTCCTGACCGGTGGCTTCTCGATCCAGTACATCCGTCCGGCGACCGGTCGCACCCTGATCGCCCGCGCCAACGTCGTGCACACCGGCCGTCGCCAGGCGGTGGTCCGCTGCGATCTGTTCGCTGCGGCGGACGGCGGTGCGGAAGTCCTGTGCGCGGTCGCCCAGGGAACCGTGCTCTCCGCCGAGGCGCGCTGAAGGGTCCCTCCTGGACCAGTCGAGCGGCCGAGGCGACCGAAGCCGCGGATATCGTCGGCCTCGCCGGACTCGGTGACCGCACGGGCCTGCTGATACGGGGCCGCGAGCGGCTGCCGGTCGCCCGGTAGCGAGGGGCCGCACCGTCAGTCGGTGCGGATCTCCGCCACCGCCACCGGCCGGTGCTCGCGCCGGGACAGCTCGCACGCCTCCGCGATCCGCAGCGCGTGCAGAGCCTCCCGGCCGTCGCACGGGTTGGCCGCCTCGCCCCGCACCACCTGGACGAACGCGTCGAGTTCCGCCTCGTACGCCGCGGCGAACCGCTCCAGGAACCCCGGCCACGGCTTGGCCGGCGCGGCGGGGCCCTGGGGTTCCACCGACGTCAGCGGCATACGGTCGTCCAGACCGACCGCGACCTGGTCGAGCTCGCCCGCCAGCTCCATCCGTACGTCGTACCCGGCACCGTTGCACCGGGTCGCCGTCGCCGTCGCCAGTGAGGAGTCGTCGAGGGTCAGCAGCGCCGCCGCCGTGTCGACGTCGCCCGCCGCCCGGAACATCGCGGGACCGGCATCCGAACCGGTGGCGTACACCTCCACCACCTCACGGCCCGTCACCCACCGCAGGATGTCGAAGTCATGGACCAGACAGTCACGGAACAGGCCGCCGGAGTGCGGCAGATACGCGGCGGGCGGCGGCGCCGGATCGGACGTCATGGCCCGTACGGTGTGGAGCCTGCCCAGCGCCCCGCTCCGCACGGCGGCGCGCGCCGCACCGTACCCGGCGTCGAAGCGGCGCATGAAGCCCAGTTGGAGCACGCTCCCGGCCCGCTCGACCTCATGCAGGGCGGCCAGTGTCCCCGCCAGATCCAGTGCGATGGGCTTCTCGCAGAACGCCGGCAGGCCCGCCCGTGCGGCCAGTCCGATCAGCTCCGCGTGGGCCGAGGTGGCCGAGGCGATCACGACGGCATCCACCCCCGCGCCCAGCACCTCGGCCACGGACCCGACGGCTGTCGCGTGGCCGATGCGGTCCGCGATCCCGGCCGCCCGCGCCCCGTCGATGTCCGTCACCACCAGGGTGTCCACCTCGGGGTGGCGGGCCAGTGCGCCCGCATGGAAGGAACCGATCCGGCCGGTGCCGATGAGTCCGATACGCATGGACCCAACGTGCCGCCCACCAGCTGCGCTGTCAACTATATGTCCTGACAAACTGGGGTGTGTTCGATGGATCGAGCCGCAGCACCCGCACCCCGTACGGCTCCGGCGCCCCATCGATTTCACGGGCGGAGCGACGCGGTGAGGCGCGGGCACTCGGATTGTCCGGACAACAGGACGACCTGACTACCGGTGTTCCGGACGTGACAGCTACGCTCCTGCCGTGTCCAAACCCACCGCCGACCCCGCCGCCCTCGAACTCGGCGTGGACCGCAGCAGCCCGGTCCCGCTCTACTATCAGCTGGCCCAGCAGCTGGAGGCGGCCATCGAGAAGGGCCGGCTCGCCCCCGGCAGTCTTCTCGGCAACGAGATCGAGCTCGCGGCCCGGCTCGGCCTGTCCCGCCCCACCGTCCGCCAGGCCATCCAGTCGCTCGTCGACAAGGGGCTGATGGTCCGTCGCCGCGGCGTGGGCACCCAGGTCGTCCACAGTCAGGTCCGGCGTCCGCTCGAACTGAGCAGCCTGTACGACGACCTGGAGGCGGCCGGGCAGCACCCCACCACCCGCGTCCTGCGCAACACGGTGGAGCCCGCCCCCGCCGCGACCGCCGCCGCCCTCGGCGTCCCGGAAGGCACCGAGGTCCACCTCGTCGAACGGCTGCGGTCCGCGCACGGCGAACCGATGGCCCTGCTCCGCAACCACCTGCCGGCCGGCCTCGTCGACCTGTCCACCGAACGACTGGAGGCCACCGGCCTCTACCGGATGCTGCGGGCCGCCGGAGTCACTCTGCACAGCGCCCGCCAGACCGTCGGCGCCCGCCTTGCCACGGCCGCGGAGGCGGCACAGCTCGCCGAACCCGAGGGCGCGCCGCTGCTGACCATGGAACGCACCACGTACGACGACACCGGGCGGGCGGTCGAATTCGGCTCGCACATCTACCGGGCGTCGCGCTACGCCTTCGATTTCCAGCTGCTTGTCCGCTGACGCCCGCATATCGGCCCGTTGACGGGGTCCCCGCTCCTCGCTAGAACTCCCCAAGCCGCACTCGGGCGGCCGGGAGAGAAGGCGGACCCACCATGCGTACTCCTCGCAAGGCAGCACCCCTGATCGCCATCTGCACCATCAGCCTCGCCGTCACCGTCGTCGCCGGATGCAGCAGCTCCGGTGGCAAGAGCTCCGAGGACAGGTCCGGCAGCGGCAGCGGGCAGGGAGCCAAGGGCGTCTCCACCCCCCGGATGAAGATCGCGATGATCACACACTCGGGGGAGGGCGACACCTTCTGGGACATCGTCCAGAGCGGTGCGAAGCAGGCGGCGGCCAAGGACAACGTCGAGTTTCTGTACTCCGCGAACAAGGAGGGCAAGGAGCAGGCCCAGCTCGTCCAGGCCGCCATCGACCAGAAGGTCGACGGGATCGTCGTCACCCTCGCCAAACCGGAAGCCATGGCGGACGTCGTCGCCAAGGCAGTGAAGGCAGGCATCCCCGTCGTCACCATCAACTCGGGCGCGCAGTTCTCCAAGGGCGTCGGCGCGATCGGCCATATCGGGCAGGACGAGAAGGTCGCGGGCGAGGCCGTCGGTGAGGAGCTCAACAAGCGGGGCCGCGAGAAGGCCCTCTGCGTCATCCACGAACAGGGCAATGTGTCGCTGGAGGAACGCTGTGCCGGGGTGAAGAAGACCTTCAAGGGGAGCGTCGAGAACCTCAGCGTCGAAGGCACCAACATGCCCGCCTCCACGTCCTCCATCGAGGCGAAGCTCCAGGCCGACCACGGCATCGACACGGTCGTCACCCTCGGCGCGCCGTTCGCCGCCGCCTCCGTCAAGGCCAAGGAGGGCTCCGGCTCCACGGCCGAGGTCGACACGTTCGATCTCAACGCCGAGGTCGTCAAGCGGCTGAAGGCCTCCGAGGTCGGCTTCGCCGTGGACCAGCAGCCCTACCTCCAGGGCTATCTCGCCGTCGACGAACTGTGGCTCGACAGGACGAACGGAAACGTCATCGGCGGCGGAAAGCCCGTGCTCACCGGCCCGGCGATCGTCACCGCCGCCGACGTGCCGCAGCTGGAGAAGTACACCGCGCGCGGTACCCGGTGACCCGCGTGCGGACCGCCGTGCCCACTCCGTGCCGGCACACACGGCCCGCCCCTGCCGGGCGGCGCCGAGTCGGGCTCGGGGATACTTGGCCAGCCGGACCGGGTGAAAACACCCCCGGTCGGCACCAAGCAGCACAGCGAGCAGCACAAGAAGGGCACCACGTCGTGGCAAGGGTTCGGACAGGGGTACGTGCGATGGGCGCCGTGCTTGCGGCGGTGCTCGGGGCCTCCCTCGTGGGATGCAGCAGCACCGGTGGCAAGCGGGCGGAGGAGCGCGCGGCCCAGGCCGCAGCCGAAGGACGGTCCGCGGTGAACACACCCCGCTGGACCTTTGCCATGGTCACCCACTCCGGCGATGGCGACACCTTCTGGGACATCGTCCAGAGCGGTGCGAAGCAGGCGGCCGTCAAGGACAACATCAAGTTCCTGTACTCGCACAGCGACGAGGCGCAGCAGCAGGCCCAGCTCGTCCAGGCCGCCATCGACCAGAAGGTCGACGGGCTGATCGTCACGCTCGCCAAGCCCGACGCGTTGAAGGACGTCGTCGCCAAGGCGACCCGGGCCGGGATACCGGTGATCACGGTGAACTCGGGCTCCGCCGAGTCCAAGGCGTTCGGCGCGCTCACCCACATCGGCCAGGACGAGTCCATCGCGGGCGAGGCCGTCGGCGACGAGCTCAACGCGCGCGGCCGCAAGAAGGCCCTGTGCATCCTGCACGAGCAGGGCAACGTCGGGCACGAGCAGCGCTGCGCCGGGGCGAAGAAGACCTTCGACGGGCAGATGCAGAACCTGTACGTCGAGGGCACCAACATGCCCGACGTCCAGGCGTCCATCGAGGCGAAGCTCCAGGCCGACAAGAGCATCGACGCGGTCGTCACCCTCGGTGCGCCGTTCGCCGACGCTGCTGTGAAGGCGAAGCAGACCGCGGGCTCCACGGCCGAGATCGACACCTTCGACCTGAATGCCAAGGTCGCCGCCGGACTCCAGGACAAGACCCTGGGCTTTGCCGTGGACCAGCAGCCTTACCTCCAGGGGTACGAGGCCGTCGACCTGCTCTGGCTCTACCGCTACAACCGCAATGTGCTCGGCGGCGGCCGCCCCGTCCTCACCGGCCCGCAGATCATCACCTCGAAGGACGCCGCCGAGCTGGCGGAGTACACGAAGCGGGGGACCCGATGACCACGACGGAGCAACCACCCGCCCTGTCCGGGGCCGACGAGCGGCTGCTGCGCACCTCACCGCTGCGCAGGCTCCTGGGCCGCCCCGAACTCGGATCGGTCGTCGGCGCGGCGGCCGTCTTCCTCTTCTTCTCGATCGTCGCCGACAGCTTCCTGCGCGCGTCCAGCCTGGGCACGGTGCTGTACGCGGCGTCCACCATCGGGATCATGGCGGCGCCGGTCGCCCTGTTGATGATCGGCGGCGAGTTCGACCTCTCCGCCGGTGTGCTGGTCACCAGCTCCGCGCTGGTCTCGTCGATGTTCAGCTACCAGATGACGGCCAACGTCTGGGTCGGCGTCTTCGTGTCGCTGCTGGTGACCCTGGCCATCGGCGCGTTCAACGGGCTCATGCTGACCCGCACCAAACTTCCGAGCTTCATCATCACGCTCGGCACGTTCCTGATGCTGACCGGTCTCAACCTCGGCTTCACCAAGCTGATCAGCGGCACCGTGTCGACGAAGTCCATCGGCGACATGGAAGGCTTCGGCTCGGCCCAAAAGGTCTTCGCCTCGGAGTGGACCGTCGGCGGCGTCGAGTTCAAGGTGACCATCCTGTGGTGGGCGGTGCTCGTGGCGATCGCCACCTGGATCCTGCTCCGTACCCGCTTCGGGAACTGGATCTTCGCGGTCGGCGGCGAGGCCGACGCGGCCCGCGCGGTCGGCGTCCCAGTGATCCGTACCAAGGTCGGGCTGTACCTCGGGGTCGCCTTCGCCGCCTGGGTCTCCGGGCAGCATCTGCTGTTCTCGTACGATGTGGTGCAGTCCGGTGAGGGCGTCGGCAACGAGCTGACGTACATCATCGCGGCCGTCATCGGCGGCTGCCTGATCACCGGAGGTTACGGCTCCGCCATCGGCTCGGCGGTCGGTGCGTTCATCTTCGGCATGACCAGCAAGGGCATCGTCTACGCGGAGTGGAACCCGGACTGGTTCAAGTTCTTCCTCGGAGCCATGCTGCTCCTGGCCACCCTGCTCAACGCATGGGTACGCAAGCGCGCGGAGGCGACGAAATGACGACCCCGGCCCCTCCGGCGCTGATCGAGCTGGACCACGTCAGCAAGTTCTACGGCAACATCAAGGCGCTCCAGGACGTCTCGCTGGTGGTCAACGCGGGCGAGATCTCCTGCGTACTGGGCGACAACGGCGCGGGCAAGTCCACCCTCATCAAGATCATCGCGGGCCTGCACCGGCACGACGCCGGAACGTTCCTCATCGACGGTGAGGAAACCACGCTCGCCAATCCGCGCGACGCCCTCGACCGGGGCATCGCCACGGTCTATCAGGACCTGGCCGTCGTCCCGCTGATGCCCGTCTGGCGGAACTTCTTCCTCGGCTCCGAGCCGACGAAGGGTGTCGGCCCGTTCAAGACGCTCGACGTCCGGCAGATGCGCGAGACCACCCGCTCCGAACTGCTGCGCATGGGCATCGACCTGCGCGACGTCGACCAGCCGATCGGCACCCTGTCCGGCGGCGAGCGCCAGTGCGTCGCCATCGCGCGCGCCGTCTACTTCGGTGCCAAGGTGCTCGTCCTGGACGAGCCCACCGCGGCGCTCGGCGTCAAGCAGTCCGGGGTCGTGCTCAAGTACGTCGCGGCCGCACGGGACGCCGGACTCGGCGTGGTTCTCATCACGCACAACCCGCACCACGCGTATCTGGTCGGTGACCGGTTCGTGCTGCTCAAGCGAGGTGCCATGTCCGGCAGCCACGCCAAGGACGGCATCACGCTGGACGAGCTGACCCGCCAGATGGCGGGCGGCAGCGAGCTCGAGGAGCTCAGCCACGAGCTGCGGCGGGCCACGTCGCCGGGGCGCCCGGACACCGAGGACACCCCATAGGGGTGTCCGGCGGATCACGGCCGGGGTCGACCCTGATCCGCCGGACACCCCCGCCGGGCGGGTCGCCACCGGGGCGCCGCGGACCCGGTCCGCCCGCCCGGCGCCCCGGCAGTGGCAGAATCGAGTCTGACGGGCGCCGTCCGTCGCCGGGAGCATCACCACCCGGCCCCCCAGACCGCGCAGGGACGATGAGCACGTACCGCGACTTCACACACCGCGGCTCCGCCCGCGCCACCGTCCTGCGGACCGTCGGCACCCGTGAGCGGCGCTCACACCTCACCGCACCCCGGGTGCCCACCGTCGGCATCGACATCGGGGGTACGAAGGTGATGGCCGGCGTCGTCGACGCCGACGGCAACATCCTGGAGCAGCTGCGCACCGAGACGCCCGACAAGTCCAAGAGCCCCAAGGTCGTCGAGGACACCATCGTCGAGCTGGTCCTCGATCTCTCCGACCGGCACGATGTGCACGCCGTCGGCATCGGCGCGGCGGGCTGGGTCGACGCGGACCGCTCCCGGGTGCTGTTCGCCCCGCACCTCGCCTGGCGCGACGAACCCCTCAGGGACGCGCTGGCCTCCCGCCTCGTCGTCCCCGTCATGGTCGACAACGACGCGAACACCGCCGCCTGGGCGGAATGGCGCTTCGGCGCCGGGCGCGGCGAAGACCATCTGGTCATGATCACGCTCGGCACCGGCATCGGCGGCGCGATCCTGGAGGACGGTCAGGTCAAGCGCGGCAAGTACGGCGTCGCCGGTGAGTTCGGCCACATGCAGGTGGTGCCCGGCGGGCACCGCTGCCCCTGCGGGAACCGCGGCTGCTGGGAACAGTACAGCTCCGGCAACGCCCTGGTCCGCGAGGCCCGGGAGCTGGCCGCCGCGGACTCCCCGGTCGCCCACGGCATCATCGAGCGCGTCAAGGGGAACATCCCCGAGATCACCGGGCCGCTCATCACCGAACTGGCCCGGGAGGGCGATGCGATGTGCATCGAACTCCTCCAGGACATCGGCCAGTGGCTCGGCGTCGGCATCGCCAATCTGGCCGCCGCGCTCGACCCCTCCTGCTTCGTCATCGGCGGCGGTGTGAGCGCCGCCGACGATCTGCTGATCGGCCCCGCCAGGGACGCATTCAAACGCCATCTCACCGGCCGCGGCTACCGCCCCGAGGCCCGGATCGCCAGGGCGCAGCTCGGTCCGGAGGCAGGCATGGTCGGCGCCGCCGACCTGGCCCGGCTGGTCGCGCGGAGGTTCCGCCGTACCAACCGCCGTCGCGTCGAGCGGTACGAGCGGTATGCGCAGATCTACGACCAGGCCGCGAGCACCATCCGCTCCACGCGCAACACCCGCACCTCCTAGGGATTCCCAGAACATGACCACAGCCGAGCACCCCGTTGTGCCGCGCCCGTCCTCGCCGCCCGGCGAGGACGGCGGCAGGCACCCGCAGGACCGGCGCCGGATGATCCGCCGACGCCTGATCACGGCGACCATCATCGTGCTGCTGATCGGCGTCCCGGCCGGCTATCTGCTGATCTCCGCAGAGCAGAGCCGCAGCTCCGGTCAGGACAAGGCGGCCGAGGCCGCCGCACAGGGGATGCGCGAGGGCTGGCCGTCCCGGATGCAGCGAAGGATCTTCGAACTGCCGATTCCCGGCAACGCCGTGGACGTCCAGTACTACGAGACCAACAACTGGAAGGCCAGCCGGATGTACGTGCAGTTCCGCACGTCGTCCGCCGGGCTCGACCGCTTCCTGAGCCACCTCGGCAGCGGTCGCGCCGCCCTGCAGGACGGCGAGGTCACCGTCGGCGCCCGCGACGCCAAGATCGCCGGCTGGTACTTCGGCCCCGGCACCGACTGGGCGGGCACCACGCACACCAACAAGGACCCGCGTCCCACCCAGAACATCACCGTCGACATGACCGATCCGGCGTCCCCCGTCGTATATGTCGTGTCCTCGGCCACCCCTTGACCGGAGGCCTGCAGGGCGCTCTCAGCCCTCGAACGCCTCGTGCTGGAGCACGATTTCACGCTTGAGGATCTTGCCCGTAGCTCCCTTGGGGAGCCCGTTGGTGAACGTGACGATCCGTGGGTATTTGTAGGCAGCCACCCGCTGTTTGACGTAGTCGCGTAGCTGATCGGCAGTGGTCCGTGCGCCGTCCCGGAGTGTTACTACGGCGGCTACCTCCTCCCCGTGCACCTGGTGTGGCACGCCGACCACTGCCGCCTCGGCGACGGCAGGGTGCTCGTAGAGCACCTCCTCGATCTCGCGCGGGTAGACGTTGTACCCGCCGCGGATGATGAGGTCTTTCTTCCGGTCGACGATGAAGTAGTAGCCGTCTTCGTCGACTCGGGCGAGATCACCGCTGTGGAACCACCCGTCCCGGATGGCTTCCGTGGTCGCACCGGGACGGTTCCAGTAGCCCTTCATGATGTTCTCGCCGCGGATCGCGATCTCACCGACTTCGCCCGGGCCGGCTGTGGTGCCGTCGTCCGCCACGAGCCTCAGTTCGACCCCGCGGATGGGCAGCCCGATCGAGCCGGCCTTGCGTGGCCGGTTCGGAGGATTGAAGGAGGCGACCGGAGAAGTCTCCGAGAGTCCGTAGCCCTCCAGTACGGTGACGCCGAATTCCCGCTCGAAGCCGTGGAGTACTTCGACCGGCAAGGAAGCGCCGCCGGACACGGCCAGGTGCAGCCGTGAGAGGTCATAGCCGTCGGGGATACCGGCGTGGAGCAGGGCTGTGTACATCGTGGGGACGCCCAGAAAGACGGTGGCCGCATCCCGGTGAATGATCTCCAGCGCCTTTGCCGGTTCGAATCGTGGCAGCAAAGTCAGGGTGGCGCCCGCAGCGACAGCTGTGTTGAGGGCGCAGGTCTGCCCGAACGCGTGGAACAGTGGCAAGCCGCCGAAGAGTACGTCGTTCGGCCCGACGTGGAGCAGTGTCTCGACCGTGGTGGCCGCGTTGGTCATCAGGTTGCGGTGGGTCAGTTCGGCGCCCTTCGGGGTCCCTGTTGTTCCCGAGGTGTAGAGGATCACGGCGGTGTCGTCCTCTGCCCGGTCGACGATCTCGGGCATCGGTTCGGTGGTCTGCAGCAGGATGTCGAATGCAGCTGGGTCCGTGACCAGGCATAGGGCCCCGACCTCTGCGGCGGCCGTCGCGACCTCGTCCGCGAACAGTGGGAACGTCACCACGATGCGGGATCCGGAATCCCTGAGGGTGAATTCCATTTCACGGGCTTTCAGCAGCGGATTCATCGGTACCACTACGGCGCCTGCGCGGAGGATGCCGTAGTACGCGATGGGGAAGTAGGTGACGTTGGGCATGACCAACGCCACGCGATCGCCCGGCCGGATGCCCTTGGCCTGCAACAGGGTGGCGACCCGGGCGCTGGCATCGTTCAGTTGGGCATAAGTGAGGACGATCTCGTCCTGGAGAATGGCGATGCGGCCGCCATCGGCTGAGGCGGATTCCGCCAGGAGTGAGGCGAGGTTGTTCATTCGGCTTCCCCCTTCGATCGGATCTGGTGGCGGTCACCCATGCTGCGGGAGCAGCAGAGGCCGGCCCTGCGCCGCATGGTGATCACGCTCGTCATGGTGGCCTCACTCGGGTCGTGCATCCGTCGGGTCCCCAACGCGTGCGGCTTTTCCCTGGCTGAGGGACCGGAAGTCTCGTGCAGGATCCTTCTCCATTCTGTGCGGAAGAATCCCGTGGATTTAAACCGGACCATTCCGCCCGGAGTTATCGATCTGCATAGGGTTCCGTGCCATTTTTCCAGAGGGCTGGTCAACGGTGGGAGTATTTGCCATGGTGTTCTCCGCGGGAATTCCGGTCGGCCGGGACGTCGAATCCGGGAGGCGAGCTCCATCGGAGTGGTGCAACGCTAGGTCACGGCCTGGCGCAGCGCTTTACTTGACGTGACACCTTACTTACCATTTGGGGACAGAGCCTTGGAGTGCGCCCTTGAAGCCACTGGTCCGCAACGCAGCGCTGAACAGCTACGTCGAGCTCAGCCAGTCCCTCGGTATCGACCCACGGGCGCTGATGAAGAGCGTGGGTCTGGACCCCGTGGGCCTCGCGGTCCAGGACAGATGGATCTCTGGCGTGGCCGTGACTCAGCTGCTTGAACTCTCGGCGGTGGCCTCGCACCGCGAGGACTTCGGCCTGCTCCTCGCTGAGCGCCGACGCTTCGCCAATCTCGGCCCTATCAGCTTGGTCATCCGCGAGGAGCCCGATGTCCGCAGCGCACTCGCGTTACTGATGCGACATGACTACATGTACAACGAAATGCTCCGTAGCCGACTCTCCGAGGCAAGCGGCCTGACCACCCTCAAGGTGGGCCTGGAGTTGGGTGAGGCGAGGGAAGCCCGGCAGGCCACGGAGCTGGCCGTGGGCGCCTTCCATGGAGTTCTCCGTACTTTCCTCGGTGCTCGGTGGCAGTCGGTCTCCGTGTGTTTCACGCACAGCGCTCCCAAAGATCTCGGTACCCACCGGCGCATCTTCGGTCCGGTAGCGGAATTCGACCAGGAATTCACCGGGATCGTTTTCTGTACAAGCGACCTCAATACTCCCAATACGATGTCGGACCCGCTGCTCCGGAACTATGCGCGGCAGTACTTCGAGTCCATCGCAGTCTCGAGGGACACGACCGTACTGGACCGTGTGCGCGAATTGATCGAAGTACTGCTGCCGAGCGGGCGCTGTTCGATCGAGCAGGTCGCATCCAGCCTCGGCGTCGACCGGAGAACCGTCCACCGGTACCTGGCGAGTTCGGGCGAGACGTTCTCCTCCCTCCTCAACGCGACGCGTACCGAGCTCGCGGAGCAGCTCGTGGCGAACCCGCGCCGCTCGTTGACAGAGATCTCCGGGCTGCTGGGATTCTCCGGACCGAGCGGCTTCTCACGCTGGTTCCGTGAGCAGTTCGGCAGCAGCCCGAGGGAGTGGCGCATCAGGAGGGCCAGGCAGCAGCACTCCGGCGAGGAGTGAGCACCGGCGATCAAGAGCCGGAGGTCGGAGCAACCCGCCACCTCGCCCTGGGCCTTCCTGGGCCGGGGCGATGCCGACAGGGCCAAAGCCTGTCCCCAAGCGATAAGTCAGTTGTCACCCAGGGGCAAGCGTGGCGCGTAACCGGCCCTTAACGTTGCATTACCGCAGGGGATACCGAAGGCCCCACAAGGACGAGCAGGAACCCTGCTGCAGCCGCGTGCTCCCTCTGGACTCGCTGATCGTATCTGAGCCGCCGGCGGGCCTGGGAACCCCTTCTGCGAGCTCACGCCGCCCCTCGCCAAGCCCTTCAGGCCGTGCGTTGCGGGCAGCGATGCGCGCGGCGAGTGAAGACCCGTCCGACAAAGGAGATGGACCGTGCACTTCCTCGACGACTCCCTGTACCCGGAGAACCAGGAGAAGTTGGTGATCCAGGCGGCCCCCTACGGGCCGGAGTGGCTGCCCGGTGACGCCGACGACCTGCCGCTCACCATGGATGAGCACGTGCAGGCGGCGGTCGACTGTTACAACGCCGGCGCCACGGTGCTGCACATTCACGTGCGCGAGCTGGACGGTCACGGCTCCAAGCGCATGTCCATGTTCAACGAGCTGATGGCCCGGCTGCGCGAAGCCGTGCCGGACATGGTCCTCCAGATCGGTGGGTCGATCTCCTTCGCCCCCGAGGACGAGGGCTCCGATGCCAAGTGGCTGAGCTACGACACTCGCCACATGCTGGCAGAGATCAACCCCAGGCCGGACCAGGTGACGATCGCGATCAACACCAACCAGATGAACATCGTCGAGCTCTTCGACGACGAGGACATCGACGGCACCTCGATGGCCAAGCCGGCGTACTACAAGGCCTACCGGGACATGGTGGTCGAGGCAGGACCGGACTTCTACCTGGAGCACCTCGAGCGGCTCCGCGGCAACGGCATCCAGCCACACTTCCAACTCGCCAACATGGCGCAGCTGGAAACCGTGGAGCGGCTTATCCGCAAGGGCATCTACCACGGGCCACTGGTGCTCAACTACGTCGCCATCGGCGGCGGGTTCGCCGGCCGGCATCCGGCCGACCTGATCGAGTTCATCCGCCGCGTCCCGGACGGCGCCGTACTCACCATCGAGGCCTCCATGCGGGCGGTGGCGCCGATGAACGCGATCGGCATCGCCCTGGGCACGCACGTGCGGGTGGGCAACGAGGACAACCTGTGGCGGCGCAAGGGCGAGCGGATGTCCTCCGTGAAGCAGGTCGAGCAGATGGTTCAGGTCGCCGATGCTCTCGGCCGTGAGATCGCCACCGGGCAGGAAGCGAAGAAGATCTACAAGATCGGCGAATGGTACGCGGACGCCGACGAGACCCTGGCCCAGCTCGGCATGGTACCCAACCGCCGCCCCGGCCGGCGCGGCTTCATGCTGCGCGACGTCAAGAGCTGACCCACCCCCACCAGTGGCGGTCTCGGGGCCGATCCTGCATCCGCCCCCGCTGATCCGGATCGGCCCGCGACCGCCGTACCCACACACGAGCAGACGGAGCAACTTGTGGCACACGCCATTCGCTTCCATGAGACCGGCGGCCCCGACGTCATGCGGTGGGAGGAGGTCACCGTCGGCGGCCCGGGCCCGGGCGAAGTACGGATCCGGCACGTCGCCGTCGGACTCAACTTCGCCGACACCTATTTCCGCTCCGGTCTGTACCCGGCTCCGCTGCCTGCGGGGCTCGGTGTCGAGGCCTCCGGTGTGGTCGAGGCTGTGGGCGGGGGGGTGACGCATGTCGCCGAGGGCGACCGCGTCACCTACACCGGCAGTCCGCTGGGGGCCTACAGCACCGAGCGGGTCATGCCCGCCGGGTCGCTGATCAAGCTGCCGGCCGGGATCAGCTGCGAGACCGCCGCTGCGATGACCATGCGCGGCCTCACCTCCGCGTATCTGATGCGCCGGATCCATCCGCTGAAGGCCGGCGACACCGTGCTGCTCCACGCGGCGGCGGGGGGCGTCGGCCTGATCGTCTGCCAGTGGGCGAAGCTGCTCGGAATCACCGTGATCGGCACGGTCTCCAGCGAGGAGAAGGCCGAGATCGCCCGCGCACACGGCTGCGAACACATCATCTACTACCGGCGCGAAGACGTGGCCGAGCGGGTGCGAGAGCTGACTGCAGGCGCCGGAGTTCCCGTCGTCTTCGACAGCATCGGCAAGGACACCGTCGCCGGATCCATGGCCTCGCTGCAGCGCCGCGGTCTGCTGGTGTGCTTCGGCACGGCCTCCGGTGTACCGCCCCTCGACGCCATGCAGCTCGCCATCCACGGCTCGCTGTTCGTGACCCGGCCCGCGCTGGCCGACTACATCGCCGAAGCCGCCGAGCGGGACGCCTTGGCGGGCGAGCTGTTCGGGCATGTCGAGTCCGGACGTATCAAGATCCAGATCAATCAGCGCTACTCCCTCCAGGACGCGGTACAGGCACACCGCGATCTGGAAGCGGGACGGACCACGGGATCCTCCGTCTTCGTCCTCTGAACACTCCGTGCCACGCACCTTCGAACACGCCAAGCCCGGCACCTTCGAACCCGCCGTGCCTGGTGCCGCTCCCGGCAAGCTTTGCCCCGTCGCGCCGCCCAGCACGCACGCTCGCTGCGTTGGCCGAAAGTCCTGGTAGCTCCTTCCCCGAGCTCTCAGCTCCGTTCGAGCAGGGGAGACCCCATCCCAGGACGTTCGGCCGCCTTGCGATCGCACGCACCGGACGACGCTCCTCATAGGGCACACATGGCCGGTCACGGCACCAGCACATCACCCCAGGAGTGAGCACATGCCCCGGACAGTCCACCCGAAGGAAGCCACGCCCGCCCTGGTGCGCCCGGGCGTCCTCCATACATCGATCAAGGTTGAGCCGCTGACCTGCACCATCGGCGCCGAGCTCTTCGGAGTGAATCTCGGCGACGTCTCGCGCGACGACGACCTGTTCGCCGAGTTCAGGGAGCTGCTGCTGAAGTACAAGGTCCTTTTCCTGCGGGACCAGGACATCACGCGCGCCGAGCACGTCGCCATCGCCTCGCGCTTCGGCCCGCTGGAGGACCACCCTGTGGTCGGCAGCGATCCGGACCACCCGGGGCTGGTCCGCATTTACAAGGACCTGGACAGCAAGCCCGAGCACTACGAGAACGCGCTCCACTGCGACGGGACCTGGCGCGAGTGCCCGCCCATGGGGGCCGTGCTGCGCTGTGTGGAAACGCCTGAGGTCGGCGGAGACACGGTCTGGGTCAACATGGCCGAGGCCTACCGCAGGCTGCCGGAGCACATCAAGACGCAGATCGCGGGTCTGCGCGCGCGGCACAGCATCGAGGCGACCTTCGGCGCCGTCATGCCTATGGAACAGCGCCACCAGCTGAAGGCCCGGTACTCGGACCCGGAGCACCCGGTGGTGCGCGCCCACCCGGAGACCGGCGAGCAGATCCTCTTCGTCAACGCTTTCACCACGCACTTCGTCAACTTCCATACGCCCCAGAACGTGCGCTTCGGCCAGGACCACGCGCCCGGGGCGAACAACCTCCTGAACTACCTGATCAGCCAGGCAGCCGTCCCCGAGTACCAGGTGCGCTGGCGCTGGCAGAAGAACAGCTTCGCCATCTGGGACAACCGCTCCACACAGCACTACGCGGTCCAGGACTACTGGCCCGCCGTCCGCAAGATGGAGCGCGCCGGAATTGTCGGCGACAGGCCCTTCTGAGCCCTGACCAGAGACGAGAAGGGTGACGCCCATGGGAGTTCACACTGCCGGCACGGTCGTGCCGGGCACGTCTCACGCCATGCCGACTGTATCTCGCGGCTACGCCCGGCTGGTGTTCGCGCTGAGCTTTGGGCTCCTGCTGATCGACTACATGTCACGGCAGGTCCTCAACGCGGTCTTTCCTCTGCTGAAGGCGGAGTGGCTGCTTGCCGATGCCCAGTTGGGTTCTCTCAGCGGCATCGTGGCTTTGATGGTGGGTGTGCTCACCTTCCCCCTGTCGCTTCTGGCGGACCGCTGGGGCCGGGTCAAGAGCCTGGTCATTGCCGCGACAGTGTGGAGTCTGGCGACGCTGGGCTGCGCCGCCGCCGCGAGCTACGGCCAGATGTTCCTGGGGCGGTTCATGGTCGGTGTCGGTGAGGCGGCCTACGGGAGTGTCGGCATCGCGGTGGTCCTCAGCGTTTTTCCCGTCACCCTGCGGGCCACACTCTCCGGCGCGTTCATCGCGGGAGGCGCCTTCGGATCGGTGCTGGGCGTGTCGATCGGTGGCGTCGTCGCCCAGCAACTCGGCTGGCGATGGGCGTTCGGCGTCATGGGTATCGCCGGACTGGTCATGGCCGCGATCTACGGCATTGTGGTCACGGAGGAGAGGCTGGGTTCAGGTGCCAGCGGCGGCAGCGGCAGCAGCAGCGGCACATCCGGCGAACGGGCCCCGATCCGGACCTTGTTGCCGCGGCTGTTCTCCTCGGTCTCCGTGCTCTGCGCCTACATCGGCAGCGGGCTGCAGATGTTCATTGCGATGGCCCTCCTCGCCTGGATGCCCAGCTTCCTCAACCGTTATTACGCCATGCCTCCCGCGAGGGCCGGCGTGATCGCCGGGGCCTTCGCATTGATCACAGGGATAGGCATGATCCTCTGCGGGTTCGTCACCGACCGCCTCAGCCGGAGGATCGGCGCCCGGAAGTGGACCGTCGCGATCATCTGCAGTCTCGGGTCGCTCGTGCTGCTGACGGCCGGATTCCACCTGCCGGTCGGCCCGCCGCAGCTCTTGCTGATCGGCGCCGGGACCCTGCTGTCCAACGCCACGGCCGGGCCGGCGGCCGCCATGGTGTCGAATTTGACCCCTGCCGCTGTCGCGGCGACGGCCATGGCCACGCTCACCCTGGCCAACAGCCTGCTCGGGCTTGCCCCGGGGCCCGCGGTGACGGGCATGCTCGCAGACCGCATGGGACTGCTCGGCGCACTGCAGCTGGTCCCATGTGTCGCGGTCCTGAGCGGCGCGGCCTTCGTCATCGGCAAGCTCCGCTACGAGCACGATCTACGCCGCTTGGGCCTGCTTCCCGCCGTGACTCTCACGAATCCGGAGCTGTCGTCATGAGTCTCACCGCATCACCGACCGTCGTCATCGTCCCCGGACTGCGCGATCACGTGCCGGACCACTGGCAGACCATCCTCACCAACAAGATCGCCAACGCCCGTACCGTTCCGCCGTTGACGAGCGGGAGGTTGAGCTGCAGCGCTCAGGTCGCCGTCCTGAACGACGTACTGTCGGACATCTCCGGGCCAGTCGTAGTGGTCGCCCACAGCGCCGGAGTGATGACCATCGCGCACTGGGCGCAACGACACCGGCGTCCGATCAAGGGCGCGCTGCTGGCGGCGCCGCCGGACTTCGGTACGCCGCTGCCCGAGGGCTACCCCGCCCTGGAGGTCCTGCGCGAAAACGGCTGGCTGCCTGCGCCGCGGACAACCCTGCCCTTCCCCAGCATCGTCGGGGCGAGCACGAACGATCCCCTCGCCGATTTCAACCACGTCGCCGATCTCGCCCGGGCATGGGGGAGCCGTCTCGTGGATCTCGGCCCGGTCGGACACCTCAACCCTGCATCCGGTTACGGCGAATGGCCTCGGGCGGAAGAGTTCATCCGCGAGCTCAGCTGAGTTCTGTCTGACGTGTCCGTCTGACGCCCGGCCGCGCTCTCCTCGCACTCCCTCCTGCCCGCTCCTGGGCGGGAGGAGCCGTGCTCCCACTCCAGGGGGCTCAGGTCGATGATGTGAGCACCGAGGGTGCCATCACCCATCCTGAAATGCTGGCCTGGTTCGCAGCGCCTCCCGCGGGTGGCTGGCGTAACGGTCGATTGCGTGATGCGCCGTGGTGTGCTCAGCGGAACGGTGACCGTCGGACGGACAGGATCGCGACGTCGTCGTGCTGGCCGCCCTCTCCGGCGAACGCGCGCGCGTCGTTGTAGAGGGCGTGCGGCAGGTCGGTGGGGGAGAGAGATACGCGCTCGGTGAGGCGTTCGGTGACGGGGTAGAACGTGCCGTCGGCGTCGCGGGTCTCGGTGAGCCCATCGGTGGTCAGCAGCAGCGTCGCGCCGGGTGGGAAGGTGAACCAGTCGACGGTCGCGGGTTCGGCGGCGAGCTCGGCGAGACCGAGGGGGACGCCGGAGCCGAGGGCCGGCGTGATGACGGTGGTGTTGTGCAGCAACTGCGGCGGAATATGTCCGCAGTTGATGACTTGTACCTCGTCGTGCGCGTCGATGTTGATGACGAGCGCTGTGACGAACCGTTCGTCGTCTCCGGTCTGTGCGGCGTAGGAGTTGTGCCGTACGACAGAGGCATCGAGGGCATCGACGAGCGCGGTCAGCGTGGGCTCTCGGTGGGCCGCCTCACGGAAGGCGCCGATGACGGCGAACGCGGCGCCGACCGCGGGCAGGCCCTTGCCCTGGACATCGCCGATCAGAACCCGGGTTCCCCACGGAGAGACGACGACGTCGTAGATGTCGCCGCCAATGAGCCGGTCCTCCTGTACGGGCTCGTACACGCCGTCGACCAGGACGTCGTCGGTGAGCAGAGGCAGAGGGCGCAGGATGTGGCGCTGCATCGCTGCAGCGGTGGAGCGCAGCCGCAGCGTCTCGTGCTCGCGGTGGATACGACGGCGGCAGGCGTAGACGGAGGCCGCGCCCAGGGCGAGGGTGAGCAGCATCATGAGGATCCTGTCGAGCCACGACCGCCCGTCACCGTGCCGGACCAGCACGGTGACGGTGACCACAAGCGTGGTCCATGCAGACACGAACTTCGTCTGGCGTACGGTGCACAGCGCGGACGCCGTCCCCGGCAGGAATACAAGGAGCCCGAGAAGCCACACCGGGGACTCGGACAAGGCACCGAGGAGCAGTACCAGGAAGGTCACTGACGCCACGCCGATCATTACTTCGGCATTGCGCGGTGTTTCGATGGCCTCGAAGGGACGCGTGACTGTCTTCGGACGTTTATGGGGCATGGGACCTTCTGGGCAGGTGGTGTACTCCCCGTACGTTAGGCAGGCCCGGCCGTGGGTGAGCCGCGCCCCGCCGGACGATGTCCCCTGTGCGGTGGCCAGCACTACGTGCAGGGTGTGTGTGGCCCGTGCACTCCTTCGACGGTCGCCTCCCGGCAGCAGCACACACCGCTCAAGCGTGGTCGACAGATCAGCGCGCAGGGCACGAATCACAGCACCAGCCATGTCGCGGAGCCCTCGTTGCGTGGTGTCTCACACCCGGGAAGCCGGTCCGGGCGTCCCAGGTGACGTGCACAACAGGCAGCAGCCAATGGCAACATCCCGAGAGTGGGATACGGTTCGGCCGGGAAGAACCTGCTCGGTGCACCCGAGCTGCGCCAAGGTCCAGACACGGAGGCCGCCCGAGGGGAGCTGGATGCTGCAGGCATTGGGATTGGGACCGGCTGAAGAGGCCATCTACACTGCACTGCTGGCCCGCCCGGCATCCTCTGCGCAGGACCTCGCCCGGCAGACCGGACTCGAGAAAGCCGAGACCACCCGCATCCTGCTTGACCTGACGACACGTGGCCTGGTGGCAGTCGCCAGCGAGGCCGAGAGCGGGACACCTGACTCGGCTGACTGTCGGACCGGTCGCCGGCCCGCCCGCTACCGGCTCACACCCCCCTCAGTGGCCCTGGCCCCGTTCCTCGTCGAGCAGCGCAACGCACTGCACCGGGCCGAGACCGCGTTCTCGATGCTGACCGAGCAGTACCGCAGTACCGCCGCACACCCTGCGGGCAGCGTCGTGGAGGTGGTCGTCGGCGTGGAGCAAGTGGCACACCGCTTCCACCAACTGCAGCGCGGCGCCCAGCGGGAGTTGCTGGTCTTCCTCGTCGGCGAGCCCATAGCGGTGCCGCGCGAGGATGCCGACATGTCGGAGAGCTCCGCGCTGGACCGCGGAGTCGACTTCCGGGTCGTGGCCGCCAAGGACTATCTCGATGGTCCCGGCATGGCGAAGGACGCACGGGCGGGCATCGCGGCGGGCATCGAGCTTCGCCTGGTCGACTCGCTGCCGCTGAAGATGATCGTGTCGGACCGGGAGCGCGCCATGGTGCCACTGGACATGGCGGACTCCGGCGGCGAGCCGAGCGCGATCGTGGTGCATCGCAGCGGCCTGCTGACGGCCCTGGTCCATCTGTTCGAGAAGGAATGGGCCCAGGCCCGGCCGCTGTACACCACCACCACGGGTGTGCGCGCGGAGGCGACAGCCGATGAGCAGCCGACCGAAGGGGAACTGGAGGTCCTTGCCCTGCTGCTGGCGGGGATCTCCGACCGGCGGGCGGCCTCCCAACTCGGCCTGTCCATACGCACCGTGGAGCGACGGACACGCCGTCTGATGGATCTGGCCGGAGCGGATTCGCGCCTGCAACTCGGATGGCACGCCGCACGCGCGGGCTGGCTATGACCTCCTCCTCGGCCTGAGGGCGGGGGAGCCTCCGTCTCTTGATGGTCGCCGAGCGAGGGCGACCGCCAACTCCCGACGGGTTACTGCTTCACCGCCGGTGAAACCGTGATCCTGGCTGAAGGCATACACCGGTGCGGCGCCGCGCGTACGCCGATGGCGGGCCCGCTGACGACGCCGGCGACCGGTTGGCGGTGACCTCGACGGGGTGCAGGGCGCAAGCAAGCCGGCCGTCCCCGACGGGCTTACACCATCGGTCAGGTCCGAAGTCCCACCGAGCCGATGAAAGTGACCGCGTGACGGAAATCCGCCATGCGGGAAACCCGTCACGCGCGGCATCCCCACTCAATCCACTCGTCTGTCAGGCTGCAGCCGCAGTTTGGTAGACGTTCATGGCTCACATAGGGAGATTCATGCGTTCCATCACGCGTATGGCCTTGGGCACGGCGACCGCCGCCGTCCTGGCCGTCACGGCGGTCACGCCTTCCGGGGCGGCGGATACACCGCCTGACGGTTCCTCGGGGAAGAGGCCCATTGTCGGCGGCGGGACCGCAGCGGCGGGTGGCAAGCAGGTGACGGTCACGCTCGTCACCGGCGACAAGGTGCTGGTGACCACGGACACGTCGGGTCACAGCTCTGCGGCCGTGCTGCCCCGTGAGGACGGCACGCAGCCGATAGTCCAGACCTATCAGATGGGCAAGGACCTCTACGTCTACCCCGAGAATGCCTCCCAGGCGATCGCCGAGGGCAAGGTCGACGAGCAGCTGTTCAACGTCACTGGGCTCATCCGCCAGGGATACGACGACACACACACCGACACGCTGCCGCTCATTGCCACCTATCGGGACAGTGTGAATGTCGCCGACAGCGCGCCGACGGCTCCGCGCGGAGCCGAGCGGGGCCTGAGCCTCCCGGCTGTGGACGGCGTCGCGCTCAGCGCCGGCAAGGACACCGCCGCCGCCTTCTGGCAGGACGTCACCAACCCGCGTTCCCGTTCTGGCTCGACGCTGAAGAAGCTGTGGCTGGACGGCAAGGTCGAGGCCACGCTGGACCGGTCCACCGCGCAGGTGCACGCGCCGGAGGCCTGGGCGGCCGGCTACGACGGCAAGGGAACCAAGGTCGCCGTGCTGGACACGGGTGCGGACGCCGAGCACCCGGACCTGGTGAACCGGGTCGCCGCGTCCAAGAACTTCACGGATTCCAAGAACACCGACGACCGGGTGGGCCACGGCACCCACACCGCCTCCACGGTCGGAGGATCCGGAGCGGCCAGTGACGGCCGCAAGAAGGGCGTCGCCCCCGGTTCCTCCCTGCTCGTCGGCAAGGTCCTCAACGACGGCGGCTACGGGCAGGACTCCTGGATCATCGCGGGTATGCAGTGGGCCGTCGACCAGCAGGCCGACGTCGTCTCCATGAGCCTGGGCAACCCCAGGATCGGTGACTGCACCGACCCGATGGCCCAGGCCACGAAGGAGCTGTCGAAGAGCAAGCACACCCTGTTCGTCGTCGCCGCCGGCAACTCCGGCCCGGGCATCGAGACCGTTTCCTCGCCCGGGTGTGTGCCCAGCGTGCTGACCGTGGGCGCCGTCGACCGCGACGACACCACCGCGCCGTTCTCCAGCCGCGGCCCGGTGGCCGTCACCCACTCCCTCAAGCCCGAGATCGCCGCCCCCGGCGTCGACATCTCGGCGGCCAGTGCGGGCGGCCGTGGCGTCTATGCCTACCGGACGATGTCGGGCACCTCCATGGCCACCCCGCACGTCGCGGGCGCTGCGGCCGTCGTCCGCCAGGCGCACCCGGACTGGACCGCGCAGCAGATCAAGGCCGCCCTGGTCTCCTCTGCCCGCACCGGCGGCAAGGTCGCCGGTGCCGAGCAGACCGGCGGTGGGGTGCTTGACGTGTTCGGCGCGGTGAACCAGAAGGCGCTCTCCGCGCCGGCTGTCCAGGCCGGCAGCTACAACTGGCCGCAGGACCCGTCGGACCGCACCACCGTGCAGGTGCCCTTCACCAACACCAGCGACAGCGACCTGACGCTCCATCTGAAGGTCAGCGGTGTCCACGGCAACGACGGCAGCGAGGTCACCTCCGGAATCATCAGACCGGAGGAGAACAAGGTGACGGTCCCGGCGGGGGCCACCGCTCAGGTGCCGCTGCAGATCGACCCCACCGCCCATCTGAAGCCCGCCCAGTACGGCGCTGTCACCGGCCGGATCCTGGCCACCGGCGGCGATGTGCACGTCTCCGTGCCCGTCACGCTCTACGTCCAGCCGGAGACGGTCACCCTCCGGGTCAAGGTCATCGACCGCAACGGCAAGTCCGCGACCGGCCCCTCCTCCCTGGACGTCGCCAGCATCGACGCCGACAAGGGCGAGCGCCGCAGCAACGCGGGTGCGCCCGAGCAGACCTACCGCGTGCGCCCGGGCGACTACCTCATCAGCAGCTTCGTGACGACGCCCGACGCGAACAACGCGGCTGAATCGATCAGCTATCTCGCCCACCCGCAGATGCGGATCACCAAGGACACCACCGTTGTCCTCGACGCCCGCAAGGCCCACCAGCTGAGCCTGCACACCGACCGTCCCTCGACGCTGCAGGGCACCACCGTCAGCTACGCCCGCACGTGGGACGACACCTGGCTGCTGTCCGGATCACTCATGGCAGGCAGCGCCATGCAGAAGTTCTACGCAGACGTCGACGGGCGCGCTCAGAAGGGCACCTTCGAGTTCCGGCCCACCTGGCGCGCGACCGGTTCCGAGGACGGCTCGTCCTACGTCTACAACCTGTCGTTCCCGACCGAGGGGCCGCTGCACTCCGACCAGGCCTACCAGCCGAATGACTCCCGGCTGGCCCAGGTCACCGAGAAGTGGCATGCCATGGGCAAGGAGGCCGACTACATCGACGCGCTGTTCCTCCGTCCCTCCGGGAGCAGCAACACCCTGCTCCCCGTGAGCCTGTTCCAAACGGTGCACGTGCCCGGTACCCGCACCGCCTACTACACGACCGGCGATGACGCCTGGTTCCACGGCGCGATGACCAGCTTCCCGTTCGCCGCGTTCATGAGCGATCAGGATCGCACCTACAAGGCCGGACAGCGGAGCGCCGAGGAGTGGTACGGCGGCCCCCTGCGGCCGGCCGCGGCGCGCGACGCCGACGGCAAGCTGATGCTGAGCGCCGAGCGGCAGGGCGACCTGATCGGCTTCCAGAACGCGCTCTGGGTCGACGGCTCCGGCGACCACTGGACCTACGGCGGGTCGTTCGGCGACATCGGCAACCTGAGGCTGAAGCGCAATGGTGAAGAGATCGCCCGGCGCATCGACCCGTACGGCGTGTTCGAGGTGCCGGACGAGGACTCCGCGTACGAGCTCACCCAGCACCTGGAGAAGATCTACACCGGGGACAAGAACTGGCTGCGTTCCACCGCTGCCGACACCACCTGGAGCTTCCGCTCGCACCGGGAGCCGGACGTCTACTCCCGCGGCCTGCCGATCCTCCACCCGGCGTACGACCTGCCGGTGGACGGCATGAACACCCTTCCCGCGCAGAGCGGCATCAAGGTCGGTCTGTCGGTCGAGGGCCACGCCGGGTACACCCCGGCCGCGATCACAGCGGCCTCGCTGTCCTACTCCTACGACGGCGGCACCACCTGGACCCAGGCGCCGACCCAGCAGCACGACGGCAAGTGGACGGCCGTCGTCGACCACACCGGCGCCTCCGGCAAGCAGGTCACGACGAAGGCCACCTTCACCGACGCCAACGGCAACGCGGTCACCCAGACCATGACCCGCGCCTACGACGTTCGGTAACCACACAGTCCGGCCGGTCGGCCTCCCGTGACGGGCGGCCGGCCGGCCATCTGCTGTTCCCACCTACCAGGCCCACGAAGAGCTCGGCCGGGCCGTGCGCACGATCTTCCTGCGGCTACCTGGCCGGCCCCGATCGCCTACGACGGCAGTCAGCCGCCATCGCACTCGTCACATAACGGCATGAACAGGTGTCCACTCCGCGGACAGGGCCCGAGCTTCCGACGAGCTCAGTCACCTCTGCGCGGTCAGTGGGTAAGAGCCGCGTGGGCTCAGCCATCCCAGGACAGTGGGTCCGGTCGGCCTGCCCCCGTCTCGATCGACTACCCGCCGGTCCGTAATGGCGTCGATTGCCTGGCCAGCGTCGTTCAGCACCTCGGCTCACCTGCCCTAACCCGCGGCGCGGAGCACCTTCCGGGCCGCTTTGACGTCGGCTTCGCGGCCGAGGACTTCACCGAACTGCAATGGCTCACCACCCGTGACACGAAGCGGACCTTTCCCTTCTGAACCAAGGGGCTCCGAATCAAGGGGCGTTCGAGTGGTCACGCAATCAAGGGGCGTGGGGTAGTCGGTCACGTCGATCCGCCGAGCTACCCGGTGCGACGAGCCCCGTCTCGTAGGCGAGGACGACGGCCTGGGCGCGGTCGCGCAGGGAGAGCTTGGTGAAGATCCGGGTCACATGGGTCTTCACCGTGGCTTCGCTGAGCGTCAGTTCACGCGCCAACTCGGCATTGGACAGGCCGTGACCCATCAGCGTCAGCACCTCGAGCTCACGCGGTGTCAGCGCGACGAGGTCCCGGTGGGTGGCCGGGACCGTGGCACCCCGGACGCCCTGGGTGACGCTGCCGCTGTCGGGCGCGGCGAAGCGCTCCACCAGCCGGCGGGTGATCGACGGCGAGAGCAGCGCGTCACCGGTGTTCACCAGACGGACCGCGGCGACGAGATGCTCGGGGGTGACGTCCTTCAGCAGGAAGCCGCTGGCACCGGCGGCGAGGGCGGCGTAGACGTAGTGGTCGAGGTCGAAGGTGGTCAGCATGATGACCCGGCAGTCCGGAGACTGGGCGATGATCCGGCGGGCGGCCTCGAGCCCGTCCATCTGCGGCATGCGGATGTCCAGCAGCGCGACATCGGGACGCAGTTCACGCACCGCCGCCACCGCTTCCACGCCGTCGGACGCCTCGCCCACCACATCGACCCCACGGACTGTCAGGATCAGGCGGAAGCCGGTGCGGACCAGCTCCTGGTCGTCCGCGATCACCACGCGCGGGGCGGGCTCGGGGGGAGTCACGGCCGGTCCAGGGGGATGCGGGCGCGGACACGGAAACCGCCGCCCAGGCGGCGCCGGGCGTCCAGGTCGCCGCCGTAGACGGCGACCCGCTCCCGGAGGCCCAGCAATCCGTGTCCCGCTCCGTCCGTCGTTGTCTTCGGCACCTCGTCGCTCCCGGTCAGCACGCTCGGCCCGCCGTTGAGCACCTCGACCCGGAGCCAGTGGTCGGCATAACGCACCATCACCTTGGCCTTCGTACCGTCCCCGTGTTTGAGGGCGTTGGTCAGCGCCTCCTGGATGATCCGGTAGGCGGTGACGTCTATCCCGGTCGGCAGCGGCCTCGGCTCCCCGGAGATCAGCACCTCGACCGGCAGTCCCGCGAACGCGATCCGGTCGATCAACGGGCTGAGCCGGCTCAGACTCGGCTGCGGTGACAGGTCGTTATCGCTCGGCTCGTCCTCACCGCTCTGCGAGGGCGCGAGCAGACCCAGCAAGTGCCGCAGATCGGTCATCGCGTTGCGTCCGGCGGTCTCCACGGCGCTCATCGCGGCCGCGGCCTCGTCGGGCATCGTGGCGAGCACCTCGCGGGCCGCGCCGGCCTGGACCACCATCAGGCTGACGTTGTGGCTGACGATGTCGTGGAGGTCCGACGCGATCCTGGCCCGCTCGGCGTCGACTGCGGTCCGCGCCGCACTCTCGCGTTCCCGCTCCAGCAGCCAGCCGCGCTCCTCCAGTGCTTTGCGGTGCAGCCGTCGTGCCCGCAGGAGTGCCGTGCCCAGCCAGCCCGCAGTGGCGCACGCCAAGGCCAGGGCGATGACCAGCCAGTACTCCCCGGAACCCCACACACCGTCAGCTTCGCAGGTCGCACTGTGCTCCGCATCCTCCTTCGAGCCAGAGGCGTCACCCCCCGGGAGGATGCACAGGAAGAACTCCGGCGTGTATGCATCGTCCTTCATTCCACTTCTCCGTTCCCGCCGCCGCTCACCTGGGGGTTGGGCGGTACGGACTCGGAACCGTGTAACAAATTCTTCATGCTTCTCGGGCGGTTTCCATCGATGGTTGCGAATCAGTTGAATCGCGATGCTATGCCCCAGTCTCCCACGGCCTCGGCGGGGGTCCGGTCACCGAGGGCCATTCGAGGTCTGTTGCTGAGTTGACGGGTGACGTCCTTTAGGTTGCGGATGGGTCGACGGGGGCAGTACTCGGGGATGGCCGGCCGGATCGAGAATTCCCAGATCGGGGTGTTCCTGGCTTACGGATCCGAGCGGGACGGGTGGTGACAGACCGCGAGTTGCATCTCCCGAAGGACTGGACTTCGGACCCCGAGCGCTGCCGGTCGGCCGGTGTCGGCGAGGATGTCGAGTTCGACACCAAGCCGGACCTGGTCCTGCGCGTGCTAACGGCCTGGTGCACGACAGAGAGTGGATCAGGCCGTAAGAAGTAATCTCAATTGGTGAGCCTGCGGTAGCTGATGAGGGTGCAGGCGATGCTCGTGACGGCGAGAAAGTGCTCGGCTTTGCGTTCGTGGCGTCGGCGGAGACGGCGGCAGCCGGCGAGCGAGGTCCCCCTTTTCAAGGCCCGCAAGTTCACGGAGTCGATCGCACAGCGGGACCAGTCCAACTTGCCGCGGGCGCCGAGTTCGTCGAGGACCAGGCGGTGGAGCTTGGCCCACACCCTGGCCTGCGTCCACGCGGAAAGACGCCGATGAGCCGTTGCCCCGGACGGCTCGAACGAAGCTGTGGGCAACTGCTGCCACGTGCAACCCGACGTGGCCACGAACACGATCGCGGCCAGCACCTCACGATCACCATGCCCGCGCCGTCCACCACCCTGAGGCCGCGAGGGCACCTCCGGCACCACCCGTTGAAACAACTCCCACAACTCATCCGGAACCAGCCGCTCAACGATCCCCACGATGACCGTCGGCCCACCGACCCCACCAAATGAGATGAGTTCCAAGGGTCGTAGCTGCCGTCGTCCTTCCCGCCTCGGTTCCTCTCCCGGTAGACGGTGGACGTGCTCTTCCCGATCGCTGCGGCGATCGCGGCGGGAGGCTTTCCGGCGCGCAGGCCGTCAGCGATGGCGATGTGGTCATCCTGGGTGAGGCAGCCCCTGGCGCAGCAGCTCGAAGTGCCGCCGTCTGGCCGCCGTCGGTTTGCGATTGGCCCCTCCACGGGACATGCGAACGATCTCCTTCCTGGGTGTTCGCAACCATCGATGGGAACCGCCTCAGTTCACCTGGGCGAATCCGCCACCCAGCTTTGCAGGACCCAGCGGGTGGGTGGCGGTGGCGGTGGCGGAGGCGGCTGCGAGAGATGCTCGACAGGGGATGACGCAAAAGGCGATCGTGTGTTTGATTTACCCGTGATCCGAGGGGGTGGGGGCTGGACCGAATCTCGTGAGCGACAGTGACAAGCAAGTCTGCGCAGCAACGTTTCGATCTGGGGTAATCGAATTGGCTGAACTGGACACTGTCTTACCTGATGCTTCGCGGGTCGGGGCCGTCGCCGGCCTGAGGCGGGAGTCCGCGGCTCTTGAGGAGGACCGTGAGCAGAACTTCGCTTCTGTGCCGATTTCTTCTCTGCGGCCCGGCAACTCTCCGCGCACGGAAGGGCATAGCAGAGAGCATATAGCGAGGCTGGCGGAAGTGGAGGCGCCGCTTCCGCCTATCCTTGTCAACCGGCGAAACATGCAAGTAATCGACGGGACGCACCGATTGCTGGCCGCCATGCTAAGAGGCGACGAGACGATCAGGGCCGTGTTCTTCGATGGCACCGTGGAAGACGCCTTCCTGCACGCGGTCAAGGCGAACGTGGAACATGGGCTCCCGTTGTCGCTGGCGGACCGTCAGGCCGCCGCCGGCCGGATCGTTTCCACACATCCGCACATGTCCGACCGTGCGATCGCGCGCGTTTCCGGGCTGGGGGCGAAGGCCGTGGCGGCGATCCGGAGGCGTTCAACTGACGCCGGGGAGCGGTTGAACGCGCGAGTCGGCCGAGACGGGAAGGTGCGGCCGGTGAACAGTGCCGAAGGCCGGCGCCGGGCGGCGGAGGTGATCACCCAGAATCCGGAGGCCTCGTTGCGGGAGGTCGCCCGGATTGCGGGGATCTCGCCGGCGACGGCCGGTGACGTCCGCAAGCGGCTTCAGGCGGGCGAGCCGCCCACCCCGGAGAAGAGCGCCGCGCCCGAGCCCCGTGGCGACGACAGGGCGCCCGACCGGGAGGCCAGGCCGAGACGGGAGCGGCTGGCGCGGCTCATCCAGCCGGATCCGGGTTACGTCCTCGACAAACTGCTGAAGGACCCGTCACTGCGCCACAAGGAAGAGGGGCGGCAGCTTCTGCGTCTGCTGCAGAACAACGCCATGGGGCCGCAGGAGTGGGGGCAGCTGACCGCCGTGGTGCCGCCGCACTGCAGCGCTCTGGTCGTGGATCTGGCGCGGCAGTACGCACAGACGTGGCTGAAGTTCGCGCAGGAAATCGACGAGCGCATGCGTTTTATCGGCGAATCCGTGACCGGATGACCGTCATGATCTGATGCAGTTGTTGACAACTTCGTAGGGCTGCACGCGGCCGGCGGGGTCACTCGGAGCGAGAATGGCTCGCCCGGGTGGCCCCGTCTCGCACTTCTGTCGGTGCTTGTCCTTCTGTCAGTGCTTGTCGAGAAATTCAATGATCGCGGAATTTACCGTCTCCGGGCTCTCCAGATATCCCATGTGGCCGCAGTCGGGCACTTCGACGTAGTCGCAGTCCGGGATGGCGTCGGCGACCTCGGCGGCGAGATGCGGGGGAGTAATCAGGTCGTCGGTGAAAGCGATGACCCGGCACGGGACCTCGATTCCCCGAAGAGACTCCCGGCGGTCCTCGTCGGTGTTCACCCAGGTCTGGCCGCCGGACTTCTCACTGCTGCCGCCGGACAACTCGAAGATCTCCAGCCACATGGCGGCCTTCGCGTCGTCGTTCAGCGTCCTGGGCGACAGCATCTCCACCACCGAACGGAGGGCCGCGTAGCGGGGAGGCAACTCCACGCCGCTCTCGAGAAGCGTCCGGTCGGCCGCCGACCATGCCCGCCGGACGGCGTCCGACCGCGACCTGGTGGCGATCAGCACCGCGGACCGCACCAGTTCCGGGGACTCCAGTGCCAGCTGCTGGGCGACCATCGCACCCATCGATGCCCCCACGACGCGGCAGGGCGCGAGGTCGAGCGCCTCGACCAGGCCCCTGGTGTCGGCGACGAGGTCGGCGAGCGAGTATTTCCCGTCAGGCGCGTCCGAGTTCCCGGCACCCCGGTTGTCGAAGGTGACTGTTTCGTATCCTGCCGCATTCAGCGCGGGTGTCTGGTTCACCGTCCAGACGTGGCCCGCCGCCGCCGATCCCATGATGAGGAGTACCGGCTCTCCGTGGCCGGACCGTTCGTAGGAAACCTGGATACCGTTGGTATTCACGTAAGGCATTCGATGCACCTCGCATTTCTCTTCGTCCGACCGTCAAAAAAGCGATGCAGTTGCCGGTTCGAGTTGCCATGTGCCAGTTTCCGGTTGTCTGTGACCAGTTGCCAATTGCTAGCTGAACATGACATTTCCTCGCGGCCAACTATGGCACCGAGCGATATCCCTGATCAACTGTTCGGTATTCATTTCGAACACGGAGTTCCGCGTGACAGGCCGTACGGCGCGGCGATCCGGTAGACACCGGGTTCCGGAGCCGTCAGCCGGGTCCAGCCGTCCGCCTCGGCCAGGCAGCCGTCGCGCGACGCAGGCCCCTTCACGCGCCTGCCGTCCGCGTCGACCCCCGGCGATCACCGTCGTCGTCCGCACACCGAACGCCGCCATCACATACGACGAGACGACGCTGTACGACATCGGGTAGATCCCGCCGTACCAGTCGAAGTCGTACGCGGAACCGGGGTGCCGTCCGACGAAACCGGCCCATGCGTCCTGGCTCGCGATGTCACCGCCGCTGTTGGCGACGAACCGGAACCACAGCAGGTGCAGCAGCCCCGCGGTGACCACAGCGATCGTCACCGGATCCCGCAGCAGCCGCCCGGCTCCGGCGGGCGCGTTCCCGGCGGGCGTGCCGCGGCCCTCACGCCCGACAGGGAGTGCGCCGTCCCGGGCGTCGGCGGCTGAGTCGGCTGTTGAGCTGGCCGCTGAATCGGCTGTCGAAGGGCTGTCGGGTTCCGCCGTGGTCATCGATGCCGGCCCTCCCCCTGGCCGGCCGCGCGTGCCCAGGCGCGGTCGGTTGCCTGGGGACACTACCAAACGCTGTGCGGCGAGCCGCCGGCCGCCGGTGGCTCAGGCCGGGCCCGGGGCACCGGCCGCGGAACCGACCTCCTCGCCGGTGTTCTCCTGCAGGGCGAACTGCGTCCGGTACAGCTCCGCGTAAAGCCCGTTCAGGGCCAGCAGTTCCTCATGGGTTCCGCGCTCGCGGATCCGACCTGCCTCGACGACGAGGATCTGGTCCGCGTCCCGGATGGTCGAGAGCCGGTGCGCGATCACAAGCGAGGTCCGGTCGGCCAGCGCGGCCTTGAGGGCCCGTTGGATGGCGGCCTCGGACTCTGAGTCCAGGTGCGCGGTCGCCTCGTCGAGGACGACGACCGGCGGCGACTTGAGCAGCAGCCTGGCCAGGGCGATGCGCTGCTTCTCGCCACCGGAGAGGCGGTAGCCCCGGTCGCCCACCACTGTGTCGAGACCCTGCGAGAGGGAGGAGATGGTGTCCCAGATCCGTGCCGACATGCACGCCTCGACCAGGTCCTGCTCGGTGGCCTCGGGACGGGCGTACAACAGGTTCGCGCGGATGGTGTCATGGAACAGATGGGCGTCCTGAGTGACCACACCCACCGTGTCCCGCAGCGACTCGAGGGTCAGGTCCCGGATGTCGTGTCCGCCGACGCGTACGGCGCCCGCGTCCGGGTCGTACATCCTGGGCACCAGCTGGGTGATCGTGGTCTTACCGGCCCCGGACGGGCCGACCAGCGCCGTCAGCTTCCCCGCCGGCGCGACGAAGTTCAGGTCGTCCAGGATCCACGCTTCGTCGGCCCGTTCCGGCTGCGGAACCGAAATCGCCTCCAGGGAGGCCAGCGAGACGTCCGCGGCGGACGGGTAACGGAAGGACACCCCGGAGAACTCGATGTCGGGAGCGGCCGGCGCGCCGGACTCGGCGGCGGGCAGGGGCACAGCGCCGGGGCGTTCCTCGATCAGCGGCTTCAGGTCCATCACCTCGAAGACCCGGTCGAAGCTGACCAGTGCCGTCATCACCTCCACCTGCATGGAGGCCAGCTGACTCACCGGGCTGTAGAGCCTCAGCAGCAGGGTGAGCATCGCCACCAGCGTGCCGAGTTCGAGAACGCCGTCGATGGCGAGACTGCCGCCGAGCCCGTACACCAGTGCTGTGGTCAGCGACGTAAGGACCGTGATGCCGATGAAGAACATCCGGGCGTAGACGCTCTCGGCGATCGTGAGGTCCCGTCTGCGGGCCGCCGCCTTCGCGAACTGGGCGGCCTCCTCCGCCGGCCGCCCGTAGAGCTTCACCAGCATGGCTCCGGACACGTTGAACCGCTCGTCCGCCATCGAGCCCATCCGGGCGTCGATCTGCATGCCTTCCCGGGTGAGCCGCTGCAGAGCCCTTCCGATCATCCTGCCGGGCAGGAGGAGCAGCGGAAACAGGACGAGCGAGGCGAGGGTGATCTGCCAGGAGAGATAGAACATCGCGCTGATCACGAGGACCAGGGTCAGCGCGGCTGAAACCGCCTGCGACAGCAGCGTCGTGACGGCCTGCCGGGCACCGTTGATGTCGGTACTGACCCGGCTGATCAGAGAGCCGGTCTGGGCCCGGGTGAAGAACGCGATCGGCTGCCGCAGCAGATGCTCGAACAGCGCGGTACGCAGCTCGTACACCAGCCCCTCCCCGACCCGGCCCGAGGAGTAGGCCTGGACGTACGACGCCAGCGCGTTCACCAGGGCCAGGGCGGCGATGGTCACGGACAGCCACACGACGACCGAGAGCTTCCTGGGCAGGATGCCGTCGTCGATGAGCATCTTGAGGATCAGCGGACTCGCCGCGGCGATCGCCGCGTCCAGAGCGGTCGTCACCGCGAGCAGGATCAGGGACCAGCGGTATCGCAGGGCGTACGGCACGATGCGCCGCACCGTGCCCGGCTTGATCCTCTGCCGGGTGACCCCTTCCTCATCGAGCCGCGGACGCATCAGGCCCAGTGCCGGGCCGCCCATCATGGACACGAAAAGCTTCCTCGCTCTCGGGTTCTCCGGCGTCGGCGTCGGCGCTAGGCCGCGGCGGCGGTCAGACGGACCGGCAGATACTCGGGGCCGTTGACGACGATTGACGTCAACCGGGTTGGGGTGCCGTCGAGTTCGATACGAATGGATCTGTGCAGAAGCTCGTGGTAAAGGAGGCGGAGCTCGGCGCGGGCCAGCACGCTGCCCAGGCAGAAGTGCTCACCGAATCCCAGGGCCAGATGCCGGTTCGGTTTACGACGGATGTCGAACTGGTCGGGATCGGTGAAGACGGACTCGTCACGGTTGGCGGAAGGCAGCCAGAACGTCACACGGTCACCGGCCTCAATCCGGTGACCGTGTATCTCGATCGGCCGCACCGCGGTACGCATGATGTGCGTGGCCGTGGAGGTCCAGCGGAGCACCTCCTCCACCGCTGACGGCAGGAGGTCGGGCTCCTTCGCCAGTGCAGCCCACTGGTCGGGGTGCTCCAGGAAAGCCAGCATTCCGCCGGCCGCGGCGATACGCGTGTTCTCGGTGCCGCCGACCAGCAGGTTGTCGCAGTTCAGAATGATGTCTTCCGGCGACAGGGGAACACCGTCGACGACGGCCGTCGCCAGAATGCTTACCAGGTCGTCCGAGGGATTCGCCGCCTTGGCTGCCTGGAGTTCCTCGAAGTAGCCCATGATGTCCAGATGGGCGAACCTCTGGGTCAGTGGATCGCCGGCGCCGAAAGCCTGACTGGTCAACTTGAACAGGTGATCCCAGTCGGAACTCGGCACGCCCATCATTCGGCAGATCACATACAGCGGCACACGTGCGGCGATGTCCGCCACGAAATCACATGACCCGCGCTCCAGGGCGTCGTCCACGACCCGGCGGGTGACCTCGCCCATCTCGGGTTCGAAACCACGGACCGACCTGAGTGCGAACCACTCGTCGACCAGCCCCCTGAGCTGACGGTGACGCGGCGGATCCGTCAGCGCCAGCGTACGTCCACCACCCGGATCCTCGCCGTGTTCCGCCGGACGCAGAAGAATTCCCCGCGCCGAACTGAACGTCTCCGCGTCACGGTATGCCGTCCGCACGTCCTCGTACCTGGTGAGCGCCCAGAAACCGGGCAGTTCGGTGGGAGGATGCCAGTACGCGGGGGCATTGGCCCGAAGCCAGCGCCACTGCTCGAACGGATCGCCGTGCGCGTACAGCTCGGGATCCACCAGGTTGATCTGCGGAGGGTGCTGGGCCGACACGCTGTGCATGCGGATACCTCACAGGAATTGCTCGAATTTTTTCGAGACCGGATACTCAGCGGTTACGGCGAATGCACTGCGGGCAAAGACCGTTGCGATCCACGAATAGGCCTGGCACGGTGGCACGCTGCGCGGACGGCCGTCAAGTTGCGACGGCACGGTACCGGCCCCCGAAGAAGTCGACCACCTGCGTGTTCATCATGTTCAACTGGCGCATCGACACACTTGAACACCCATTGGTCACGCCATTGTTGAACGCGCGTCGAAGCTTGCCGATCGCTGTTGGACGCCCGCAGAGGGCTGATGCATAGTGAGGTCCGGCAACCAGGAACTCGGCGGACCGACCGGAATGGTGCCGACAGCACCCCTTAGCGTTGCGATCCACATCATTCACTCGAGAAGGGGACGGTGCAGTGACGAATCCGTTCGACGATCCCGACGCCAGCTATCTGGTCCTGGTCAACGACGAAGGCCAGCATTCGCTCTGGCCGGTCTTCGTGGACGTACCCGACGGTTGGCAGACGGTATTCGGTGAGGCAGGCCGCCAGGAATGCCTTGACTACATCGAGAAGACCTGGACCGACATGCGGCCGAAGAGCCTGATCGAGGCCATGGAGAAATAGGCCATCTCGCAACTCTCCCCGGGGGGCGTCGGCTTGGCCGGCGCCCTTTCAGGGATCTGGACCGTCCAGCCGCGTACCAGATCCGGACGCACACGCAGCACGGATCGTGAACTGCCAGGTCGCAATACCGAATCATAGGGGTGGGCGGTAATGGCCGCATACGACGGCGAGCTCTGCGAACTGACGGCGGCTCAGCTAGGCATTTGGAATGCGCAGCAGCTGGCTCCGGACAATCCGATCTACAACATCGCGGAGCGCGTCGACATCCACGGAGCCCTCGACCTTGACCTCTTTGTCGAGGCGATGCGCCGCACGCTCGACGAGGCCCAGACCTACCACCTCCGCTTCCATGTGGACTCGGGCGTTCCCCACCAGTACCTCGCTACCTCGCACGACCACCCGATCCGTGTTGTCGACCTCACCGGCGAACCCGATCCCGGCGCTGCGGCCGAGCAGTGGATGCAGCAGGACGCACGAAGCCCGGTGGACCTCACCACTGGGCCGCTCTTCGTACAGGCCGTGTTCCGGCTCGCCGAGGACCACGTCGTCTGGTACCAGCGCTCGCACCACCTCGTCTTCGACGGCTACAGCGGAGTGGTCCTCTCCGGCCGGCTGCAGGAGATCTACTCGGCGCTCCTGGAGGACCGTGAGCCCACGGGCGAAGCGCTGGAACCGCTGTCCCTGCTGATGGACGCGGACCGTGCGTACCGCGACTCGGAGGAGTTCCAAGAGGACCGCGCCTTCTGGCTCGACACCCTGGCCGGCTTTCCCGAGGAGACCGGTCAGGGCGGCCACCGGTTCCGCGACCTGCCCGACGCCCCCATACGGCACACCGAGGAATTCGGCGCCGAAGAGACCACCGCCCTCAAGGCTTCCGCGCGGCGGCTGAAGACCAGCCTCGCCGGACTGATGATTACGGCCGCCGCCCTGTACCAGCACCGCATGACCGGCGCACGGGAGATCGCCGTCGCCGTGCCCGTCCTGGGCCGGGTGGGCAAGCGGGAACTCCGGGCCCCCGGCCTCACTGCGAACCTCCTCCCGATCCGGCTCACCATCGCACCGGACACCCGCGTCCAGGACCTCGTCCGACAGGCGTCGAGGAAGATCCGCGACGGACTGCGCCACCAGCGGTACCGCTATGAGGACATGCACCGCGACCTCAACCTGATCGACAGCGCGCCCCTGTGCACCCTCTACATCAACGTCATGTCCTTCGCCTACCCGCTGCAGTTCGGGGACTGCGTCACCACCGTCCGCAACGTCGTCCCGGGACCGATCGACGACCTCGGGATCGACGTCTACGACCGTTCGGCCGACGGCAGCATCCAGATCGCGTTCGGCGCCAACCCCGATCTCCACACCAGTGACGCCGTGGAGGACGTTTCCCGACGATTCCAGCAGGTCCTGAACTGGCTCACCGCGGCATCTCCCGACGACTCCGTCAGGGAGGTGGATGTTCTCGGTGCTGAGGAGCGGCGTCGGGTGTTGGTGGAGTGGAACGACACGGGTGTGGTGTTCGGGGGGTCGACGCTGCCGGGGTTGTTTGAGGCGCAGGTGGCGCGGGCGCCGGGTGCGGTGGCGGTGGTTGCTGGTGATGTGTCGCTGTCGTACGCGGAGTTGGATGCGCGGGCGAATCGGTTGGCCCGGCTGCTGATCGGTCGTGGGGTGGGGCCGGAGTCGGTGGTGGGGGTTGTGCTGGAGCGTGGCGTTGATCTGGTGGTGGCGTTGTGGGGTGTGTTGAAGGCGGGGGCTGCGTATCTGCCGGTGGATCCGGAGCTTCCGGTGGAGCGGATCGGCTTCATGCTGGGTGATGCGGGTGCGGCGACTGTGGTGACGGTGGGTGCCTTCGAGGAACTTGTTTCCGGTGAGGTGTCGTCCGTGGTGCTTGATTCTCGGGAGGTTGGCGGGGAGTTGGCGGGTTTGGATTCCTCTGCTCCTGGGGTGGCGGGGTTGGTTTCGCATGCGGCGTATGTGATTTATACGTCGGGTTCGACGGGGGTTCCGAAGGGTGTGGTGGTTTCGCAGGCGGGGGTTGTGAATCGTCTGTTGTGGATGCAGCAGCGGTATGAACTGGCTGCGGGTGAGCGTGTGTTGCAGAAGACTCCGTTCGGTTTCGATGTGTCGGTGTGGGAGTTGTTCTGGCCGCTGGTGGCCGGTGGTGTGCTGGTGATGGCTCGGCCGGGGGGTCATCGGGATCCGGGGTATTTGGCTGGGCTGATTCGTGAGCAGGGTGTGAGCACGGTTCATTTTGTGCCGTCCATGCTTGAGGTGTTCTTGGGTGATGCGGCTGCTGTGGGGTGTGGTGGGCTGCGGCGGGTGGTGTGCAGTGGTGAGGCGTTGCCGCCTCATGTGGTGCGGCGGTTCTTCGAAGTGTTCGAAGGGGTGGAGCTGCACAATCTGTACGGTCCGACCGAGGCGTCGGTGGACGTCACGTCGTGGGAGTGCGACCCGGGCTTCGCGAAGAATGGCGTGGTGCCGATCGGCCGGCCGGTGGCCAACGCTCAGGTGTATGTGCTGGACGCACAGCTTTCTCCGGTTCCCGTAGGAGTGGTCGGGGAGTTGT